>NZ_JBHTZI010000010.1:0-54138 GCF_042790355.1 Rhodococcus sp. NPDC056743
GCTCAACTCACGGCCCCGCAAAACCCTTGAATGGGATACTCCGTTGGAAAGGTTTCGCACATCGCTCGTTGCGTCAACCACGTGAGCCCGACGTTGATAAAGGCGCACAGTAGATCATCCGGAAAGGGACACCATGTCGACCATGTTCTTCCTCAACCTGCCTGTCACGGACCTGGGTAGGGCAACCACGTTCTACGAGGGACTGGGATACGCCAAGAATCCGCAGTTCTCCGACGACAACGCGTCGTCGATCGTCATCAGCGACGAAATTGTCGTGATGTTGCTGGCAGAGCCATTTTTCAAGACCTTCACGTCGAAGGAAATCGCCGACACGTCTACGTCGACGGAAGCGCTGTTAGGTTTGTCGGCGGAGACTCGTGAGGCGGTGGACGCCATTGTCGACAAGGCGCTCGCGACCGGTGGTAGCGCTGGAAATGCCACTCAGGACCACGGATTCATGTACTCCCGCAGCTTCCAGGATCCCGACGGTCATATCTGGGAAATCATCTGGATGGACCAGTCTCACGTGGAGGGCTGACCTCGAATCTTTCTCGGCGCGCGGCGCAATCACGCAAATGCTCGTAACTTGGTGTGGTGACTGTCGCCAAGACCCTCGGTGAGCTACGCGCCGCCGGACACGTGCAACGGAGTGTCAAAGAAGAAATACGGGAGAACCTTCTCGCCTCGTTGCGGGACGGCCGCGATCCTTGGCCCGGGATAGTCGGGTTCGAGGACACTGTCGCTCCGCAACTCGAGCGGGCCCTGATCGCCGGCCACGACGTCGTTCTCCTCGGCGAACGTGGGCAGGGCAAGACGAGAGTGCTTCGTACGCTCGGCCTGCTGCTCGACGAGTGGACGCCCGTCATCGAAGGATCGGAACTGGGGGAGCACCCGTACGAGCCGATTACGCCGGCTTCGATTCGCCGGGCCAAGGAATTGGGCGACGATCTGCCGGTGGCGTGGCGTCACCGCAGCGAGCGGTATTCCGAGAAACTCGCGACTCCCGATACTTCGGTCGCGGACTTGATCGGTGACGTCGATCCGGTCAAGGTCGCCGAGGGACGCAGCCTCGGTGACCCCGAAACCATTCACTTCGGCCTCGTACCGCGCGCGCATCGCGGGATTGTCGCGATCAACGAACTGCCCGATCTCGCCGAGCGCATTCAGGTGTCTCTGCTCAACGTAATGGAAGAGCGGGACATCCAGGTACGTGGATACACGTTGCGGCTCCCGCTCGACGTGCTGTTGGTGGCAAGCGCCAACCCCGAGGACTACACCAACCGCGGGCGCATCATCACGCCACTCAAAGACCGTTTCGGTGCCGAGATTCGTACCCACTATCCGGTCGAATTGATGGACGAAATTGCCGTGATCGAGCAGGAAGCGCATCTCGCGGCGGAGGTTCCCGACTACCTGCTCGAGATCCTTGCCCGCTTCACCCGACTGCTCCGTGAGTCCACCTCGGTGGACCAACGTTCAGGCGTGTCTGCCCGGTTTGCCGTGGCCGGTGCCGAAACTGTCAGTGCCGCAGCAGTACGACGCGCTGCTGTTCTCGGTGAAGCGGATCCTGTTGCGAGACCGGTGGATCTGGACTCGGTGGTGGAAGTTCTGCGCGGCAAGGTGGAGTTCGAATCCGGCGAAGAAGGCCGTGAACTCGAGGTACTCGAGCACCTGTTGCGTCGAGCGACGGCAGATACCGTCCGGGTGCGACTGGGCGGAATCGACCTGGGGATGTTGGTTGCTGCCGTGGAGATGGGTAACACCATCGTCACGGGTGAATCCGTCACGGCCAAGGCACTTCTCGACGAACTGCCGGAGATCGAGGTTCTGGACGAGATCGCCGAACGCCTCGGTGCCCAATCCGACGGTGAGCGTGCCGCGGGTGCCGAGTTGGCACTCGAGGGGCTCTACCTCGCACGGCGGATCTCCAAAGATCAAGGCCCGGGCGGCCGCTCGGTGTACTCGTAAGGAGCGGGCGATGATTCACAATCCGCGCTACGGACCGTACGACGGCGGCCCTGATCCGCTGGCGCCGCCGGTAGATCTGCGAGAGGCGTTGGCGGCGATCGGTGACGACGTGCTGTCCGGCACGTCGCCTCGCCACGCGCTGCGCGAGCTCCTGCGGCGCGGCAACCGGGACATGCGCGGGCTCGACGACCTCGCTGCCCAGGCGAATCGGCGTCGACGTGAACTGTTGCGCCGCAACAACCTCGGCGGAACTCTCGACGAGGCCCGGAAATTACTGGACAAGGCAGTGCTCGAAGAGCGCAAGGAGTTGGCGCGCGCTCTCGACGACGATGCCCGGTTCAACGAAATGCGCATCGAGGAGTTGCCACCGTCGACGGCTCAGGCGGTTCAGGAACTCGCCGATTACAACTGGCGCAGCGAGCAGGCACGAGCCGACTACGAGAAGATTCGTGACCTACTCGGACGTGAGGTTCTCGATCAGCGATTCTCAGGAATGAAGCAGGCGCTCGAGGGTGCTACCGACGAGGATCGTGAGCAGATTCGCCAGATGCTGGCAGATCTGAATCAACTGCTCGACGCTCACGAACGAGGTGTTGACACTCCGGAGCAGTTCGCGGAGTTCATGGACAAGTACGGGGAGTATTTTCCCGACAACCCCCGCAATGTCGAGGAACTGCTCGACTCACTCGCGCAACGCGCCGCTGCCGCGCAGCGCCTACGGAACTCACTGTCGCAAGAGCAACGTGACGAGTTGGATGCGCTGGCGCAGCAGGCTTTCGGTGATCCGAGCCTGATCGACGAACTGGGAAAACTGGATCAGTATCTGCAGGCCGCGCGGCCAGGGGAGGACTGGGAAGGTTCGCAACAGTTCCGCGGCGACAACGGACTGGGCTTGGGAGAGGGGACAGGCGCACTGTCGGACATCGCCGAGCTGGAATCGCTGGCAGATCAACTCTCCCAACAGTATGCGGGTGCACAACTCGACGACATCGATCCCGAGTTGCTCGCGCGGCAACTCGGCGACGAAGCCGCAGCCGACGCACGTACACTCGCCGAACTCGAAAAGGCTTTGCAGGAACAGGGCTTCTTCGATCGGGCGCCCGACGGCCAATGGCGCCTGTCGCCCAAGGCGATGCGCCAACTCGGACAGACCGCGCTGCGCGACGTTGCCGGTCAGTTGTCTTCGCGGAACGGACAACGGGATACGCGTCGGGCCGGTTCGATGGGCGAACCCACCGGGGCGAGCCGGGAATGGGAGTTCGGCGACACAGAACCGTGGGATGTGACGCGAACGATCACCAACGCGGTTCTGCGTGATCCCGGCCGAATGCCGGTGCGGCTGAGCGTCGTCGACGTCGAGGTTGCCGAAACGGAGCAGCGTAGTCAGGCCGCCGTCGCGTTGTTGGTGGATACGTCGTTCTCCATGGTGATGGAGGATCGCTGGGTGCCGATGAAGCGCACCGCTTTAGCACTCAATCATCTGGTGAGCACCAGATTCCGCAGTGATGAACTGCAACTCATCGCCTTCGGACGCCACGCACATGTACTGAACCCGTCGGAGTTGGCGGGCTTGGACGGCGCGTGGGACCAGGGAACCAACCTCCACCATGCGCTCTTGTTGGCTGCCAGGCACCTTCGACGCCATTCCAACGCGCAGCCGGTGGTACTGATCGTCACCGACGGTGAGCCGACGGCTCACCTCGAAGCCGACGGCGAAGCACGGTTCGATTACCCGCCGAGTGCACGGACCCTAGGACTTACGGTTCGCGCACTCGACGCGGTGGCCAGGCTGGGCGCCAAGGTCACGTTCTTCCGGCTCGGTGAGGATCCTGGGCTGGCCAGGGTGGTCGATCGCATGGCGCACCGCGTGGGCGGACGCGTTATAGCTCCTGATGTCGACGGTCTCGGCGCAGCCGTGGTGAGCGACTACATGCGGGGCCGTCACTAGTCAGTTTTGTTCCGCAGGTTGGTGCTGGGTGATGCAGTGGATTCCGCCGCCGCGTTCGAACAGTGGCCTGGCGTCGACAGTGACGACGGTTCGTCCGGGATAAGCGGCTGAAAGAATTTCGACCGCTTCGGCATCGGCGGGATCGTCGAAGCTGCAGGCGATCACACCGCGATTGACCACAAGATG
Organism: Rhodococcus sp. NPDC056743; assembly: GCF_042790355.1. Classification (NCBI taxonomy): domain Bacteria; kingdom Bacillati; phylum Actinomycetota; class Actinomycetes; order Mycobacteriales; family Nocardiaceae; genus Rhodococcus; species Rhodococcus sp. NPDC056743. The sequence goes on from NZ_JBHTZI010000010.1 coordinate 4,103, forward strand.
ATTGATGTAGCTGTAGTCGACGAATCCCTCGTCGTCGTGCAGGATCTCGGGCGCGGGTACTCGGATGACCTTCCATGGCCGCCCGCCGACGTCGGTCGAGCGTTCGAACAACGCGATGATCGTCTTGCTGACCGCGTAGTCCGGATGCATCGGGTTGCGTTGGTCGTGGACGAGTACCACGCCGGGGGAAGAGATGGCCGCGACGATGTCGACGTGTCCGCGGGTTCCGTAGGTCTCTTGGTCGCGAGTCAATCCGCGCGGCAGCCAGATCACGTGCTTGGCGCCGATGGTGCGCGCGAGTTCGGCCTCGATGTCGGCTTTTGTCAGCTCGGGGTTGCGTCCCGGATCGAGTTGGACGGTTTCGGTGACCAGAACGGTGCCGAGGCCGTCGACCTGAATACCGCCGCCCTCGTTGACGATTGGTGAGTCGACCAACTGGGCCCCGGACTGCTCGACGACAAACCTGCCGATCTTCGAGTCCTTGTCCCACTGCGCCCACTCCTGGGCGCCCCAACCGTTGAACACCCAGTCGACTCCGCCGAGACGGCCATCCTCGGACAGAACGAATGTCGGTCCGATGTCGCGCATCCACGCGTCGTTGAGCGGCGCTTCGACGATGTCGATCTTCTCGGACAGGTACTTTCGTGCTTCTTCGGCCTCCGCTGGATCCACGACGACAGTGACCGGCTCGAACTCTGCTACGGCGTGGGCGACGGCAGCCCACGTCGAGCGCGCTTCGTGCTGTTCTTCCGCGGTGTCCCCGAGGGAGTATCCGGCGCTGGGGTACGCCATCCAGGTACGTTCGTGCGGTTCACTTTCCGCGGGCATACGCCAGGTCATCAGTTGACTCCAGCAGTGTTCACCGGTGCGGTCAGCGCCGAGTACGTGTCGGGACGACGCGTTGCCAGGAACGGGAACAATGCAAGCCAGTCGTCACGTTGCTGCAGATCGAGATCGGCTACCAGAACGGCTGATTCGTCGCGGGGAGCCTGAACGAGGATGCGCCCGTACGGGTCCGAGATGAACGACGAACCGTAGAAGGTAATGAGGCCTTCACTGCCGTAGCGGTTGGGGACAACCATGAACGTGCCGTTCGCTATACCGTTTCCGACGATAACTTGTTGCCACAGCGGTTGGGTGTCGAAGTTCGGGTGATCGGGCTCCGAACCGATCGCCGTGGGGTACACCAGGACCTGGGCACCGGCGAGCGAGTATGCGCGCGCAACCTCGGGGAACCACTCGTCCCAGCACGTCGGGAGCCCGAACTTGGCGCCGAGTGCCTCGTGGACGGGGTACGCGTCCGCGGCGGGACCGCCGCGGAAGTACGTGTCCTCGTAGTATCCGGCTGTCACGGGAATGTGGAGCTTGCGGGTTCGTGCGAGAAGTTCCCCGTCGGGCGAGACGAGGATGGCGGTGTTGAATCCCAGACCGTCCTCGGCCTCGCTCCGCTCGTACAGCGACGCGTGAACGAGGACCTGGTTCTCCGTGGCAGCCTTGGCTGCGAAGTCGAGTGTGGGTCCGGTGAGCAGGTCTTCCGCTTCGCGTCCGGGATTGTCGCCGGCCGGGGTGGAGGCGGGGTAGCGGCTGAGCGTCAACTCCGGAAGGAAGACCACTGAAGCGCCCGACGTCGCTGCAGCCGCGATGCCTTCACTCAGTTCGGCGCGGAGGTCGTTCTGGTCCTCGTGCCAGCGATGTTGGACGAGACCTACTCGCAGTGGGGCAGATGTGGAGGGCGAAGTCGCGGCTAGAGACTCGGGTGGAGTGAGGGCGGTGATCGTCAGCATGGGGTGTCCTCGGAGCTCGGTGTTCGACGTTCAACGTAAAACGAATGTGATTCGTTAAGTATGGTGGGTGAGCGCTGATCGATCAAGGACTTTCGGGGAATTGTTTTTGCGGCGTCTGCACCAGCGCTCGAAGTTCGAACCGCTCGGACCACACAGGAGGACACATGCCGCGGCCATCGCAACGACTGCTCTCGCCCGAAATCATCACCGTGGCGGCAATCGAATCGGTGGACGAAACCGGCGACTTCACCATGCCGGGACTCGCGGGACGACTGAAGGTGCGGCCGTCCTCGCTGTACAACCATGTGTCCGGGCGGGCGGAGATCATCGAACTGATGAGAGCGCAATCGATGGCGGGCATCGATCTCGAATCGGTTGACGGATCGTGGACTGACACCGTCGCGGCGTTGGCGTCCGAATATCGACGCAGCTACGCCGAGCATCCTCGATTGATACCACTCTTCACTGCGCAGACGGTGCAAGCTGGTGTTGCCTTCGGCCTGTACAACGCACTGGCGCAGGCATTCTCGGATGGTGGATTCGATCCGTCGCAGACGCTCCATGCGATCACGACCGTCGACAGCTTTGTTCTCGGTTCAGCGTTGGATCTGGCAGCGCCGGAGGTCCAATGGGTCGCCGGACCAGAAGTGAACGACGCCATGAAGGCGGCATTGGCGACGTCGGGGAAAAATCCCGAACGTGCCGATGCCGCCTTCGAATTCGGTTTACGCGTACTGATCGCGGGGTTGGTTGCCCAGTCTCCTACGTCGAACTGAGATCACTTTCTCCTACGTCGAACTGAGGTCACTTTCTCCTACGTCGAACTGAGATCACTTTCGTCGCGCAACGCGACGGTGTCACGGTTGAGGGTCTTGCCCTGGAAGAATTCCGGGTTGCGCACCCGCATAACCATCATCAGTACAGCGCCGAGGATCAGGATTCCGAAGCCCAGGAAGAACACCAGGCCGATTCCGCCGATCGAAGCGCCACTCGCGTTTTCGGGGTCCATGCTCTCCTGGATCGAGATGGCGAACACCGCGAGCAGCATCAAGCCACCCAGTAGCGGGAACGCCAGGCGGAACACGAAGTTGCGCATGCTGTCGAACACGGTGCGGCGGAAGTACCAGATACACGCAAACGCCGTGATGCCGTAGTACCAGCAGATCATGATGCCCAGCGCGGCAATCGTGTCGAGGAGAGCGCTTTCGGAGAGGAACGTGACGACGGTGTAGAACACTGCCGTGACTGCGCCGGCAACCACCGTCGCGTAGGACGGCACCAGGAACCGGGGGGATACCTCGGCGAGCTTCTTGGGGAAGGCTCCGTACGCGCCCATCGCGAGCATGGTTCGTGCTGCCGGGAGGAATGTGGTCTGAAGGCTGGCGACCGAGGATACGAAGACGGCAAGGAAGAGGAGCATTCCGCCCCAGTCGCCCAGCACGGGGTCTGCCAATGCGCCGAAGACGTTCTCGGAGTTGTCGGGATTTCCGAGGCCGAGGCCTTCCTCACCGACGCCGGCGTACATCATCGCGGCAACGGCAACCAGCAGGTAGGTCAGGAGAATCGTTGCAACACACAGTAGTCCGGCGCGGCCGGGCGTTTTCTTGGGGTTTTTCGATTCCTCGCCCAGCGTCAGGCAGGTGTCCCAGCCCCAGAAGGCGAAAATCGAACCGGTAAGGCCGATGACAAATGCGCCGATGGCGAGTCCGCTGAACGGGTTGAACCAGCTCGAGTCGAACGACAGACCGGCCGGAGCGTCGCCGGCACCGACATGAACCAGCGCGACGACGGCGAAGACGACGAGCAACACCATCTGGAATCCGACGAGCGCGAACTGCACGCGCTCGCTGGTGGTGATTCCTCGACTTGCTATCCAGGTGGCCAGGGCGATGAACACCAGCGTGGTGCCGACGTTGACGAGTTTGTTACCCGGTAGATCCGCGATCGACGGGTTGTCGACGACACGGGCGATGAACAAGTAGAAGAAGTCGACCGCAATGGCGGCGAGATTGGACAGCACGATGATGGTGGCGATCACCATGCCCCAACCGCACATCCAGCCGACGTACGGGCCGAATGCCTTGGTGGACCACGTGAATGACGCCCCGCAATCAGGAGTGTCGGAGTTCAGTTCGCGATAGGCGTATGCGGTGAGGAACATCGGAATGAAGCCGGCGATGAAGATGGCCGGCATCTTGAGACCGACGGCGGCGACGATCAAGCCGATACTGGCAGTCAGGGTGTAACCCGGTGCTACCGAGGAGATTCCGAGAACTGCGCCGGAGATCATGCCGATCTTGCCGGTGGCGAGACCTTTGGAGCTCAGTTCACTGCCGGCCGGTGGCTGCGTAGTTTCGTTGCTCGTCATGACAGTGCCTCCGGCTGGGTGAATTCGTGCTTGGGCACTACGACCATGGGAACGGGCAACACGCGCAGCATCTTGGCGGCGGTGGAACCCAGGAAAAGTTTGCGTGGTTGCGCGAGGCGGCTGGAGCCGACCATGACGAGATCGCCGTCCTGCCAGTCAAGTTGGCGCACCGCTGATTCCACCGTGGAACCGTCGGCGATGATGACCTCGATGGGAACCTCCTCGGGCAGCGCGGCCCGTGCGACGTCGAGTGTTTCCTGAGCGTGACTTCGCGCGCGCTCTCTCGCCGACTCGGCGGTGTCGCGGTGATCGCGCAGATCGTTCTGAGGATCCAACGCCACCAACGAGACCAGTCGCAGTGGAACATGCATCAGTTCGCTGGTGCGCACAGCCGTGTTCAAGACGATATCGGCGCCGACCCGGGTGCCGAGGGCGCACGTGACCTCACGAATCGCCGACGCCGACGAGTGCCGCGTTCCGCGCGGCGCCAATGCCACCGGGACGTGCGCCGAGTGCAGCAGTTCGGTAGATACCGAACCTATCGAGTGTCGGCCGAGTAGACCGTCGCCGGACGCACCCACGACAATCGCCAGCGCGCCCAGTCGATCAACCTCGTCCAGTAGTCCTTGAGCAAACGACTCGTGGAAACTCAGGTGTACTTCTACCTGAATGTCTTCGGGTACCGACGCTTTCGCCTCGGCAAGCCACTCGTGCGCGCGGGCGGCGAGGATGTCGTCGTAGCCGGCTTCCGAGGGAATCTTGGCCGGGAGCGTTCGGTCCGGAGGGAGGACCATGCAGATGTCGAGTTGCGCGCCGAGACTGCGCGCGAGCTGCGTCCCGAGGACCAGCCCGTCTTTACCGCTGGGTGTGGCGAGGTATCCGACGATAAGGCGCATGGTGGCTCTTTTCCGGATCGGAGGAATCTGCTGTGGGGCGGTTTTTAAACCGGGGGGGGTAAAAAAGGGGCCACCAGGGGGGGGGCGCCGCAATTTGTGGGTACACCATACAAGGGTGTGTCGGGGGGGGGGGGGTTTTTCACCCTTCTTCGCGGGTTTGTGGTTTTTGTGCGCGTCTGGTTCTTTTTGCTTGCGCTCTTTTTACCCGCGGCGTATTAAAAAACCCCCCCACAGCAGGAGGGGACAGCGACTAGTCGTGCGAACTCATGACGTGCTTGAGACGGGTGTAGTCCTCGACTCCGTAGGCCGAGAGATCCTTGCCGTATCCGGAGTACTTGAAGCCGCCGTGCGGCATCTCGGCGACGAGCGGGATGTGGCAGTTGATCCACACCGCTCCGAAGTCGAGCGCAGCGGAGAGCCGTTGTGTGACACCGTGATCCTTGGTCCAAATGCTCGAAGCGAGACCGAATCGGACGTCGTTGGCGAGGGTGATCGCCTCGTTCTCGTCGGAGAAGCGCTGGACCGTGAGGATGGGACCGAAGGTTTCTTCCTGCACGATGTCGTCGGATTGTGCGACACCGGTGATGATGGTCGGCTCGAAGAAGAATCCGGTTTCGCCCGAACGCTTTCCGCCGGTAACGATCGTTGCCGACGCCGGCAGGTTCGCGATCTTGTCGCTCACGGCGTTGAAGTGGTTGATGTTGTTGAGCGGTCCGTAGAAGGCATCGGGATCGGTCGGGGCGCCGGGACGCAGCTTCTCGGCATTTCGCACGAGAGCGTCGACAAGCTGATCGTGAATGGATTCATGGACGATGACGCGGGTGGCTGCGGTGCAGTCCTGTCCGCCGTTGAAGAACGCGGCCTCGGCGATACCGGTGGCGGTTTTCTCGATGTCGACGTCGTCGAACACGATGGCAGGCGCCTTGCCGCCCAGTTCGAGGTGGGCGCGCTTGAGCTGCTGCGCCGCGGACACGGCGACCGCGATGCCCGCGCGTACGGAACCGGTGATGGAGACGAGGCCGAGGGCCGGATTCTGCACCAACGTCGCGCCGGTCCCGCCGTTGCCGAGCACGACGTTGAACACGCCGTCCGGCAGGATTCCCTTGGACAGCTTGGCCAGGACCAGCGTGCTGCCCGGGGTGGTGTCGCTCGGCTTGAGGACGATGGTGTTGCCGGCCGCGAGTGCGGGTCCGATCTTCCACAGCGCCATCATGAACGGGTAGTTCCACGGCGTGACCTGACCGACGACGCCAATGGGCTCACGACGGACGTAGGAGGTGAAACCCTCCATGTACTCCCCGGCAGCCTTACCTTCGAGGAGGCGGGCGGCCCCGGCGAAGAACCTCATCTGATCGGCGCCGACCTTGACTTCCTCGTCGGCGATCATCTGGTGCGCCTGGCCGGTGTTTGCGCTCTCGGCGGCAACGATTTCGTCGCTGTGCGCTTCGATCGCGTCGGCGAGCTTGAGGAGTGCGGCCTGGCGGACACTCGGTGTTGTCTTGCCCCACGCCTCGAAGGCACGTTGCGCTGCGTCGACAGCGGCGTCCACATCGGCTTTGGTGGAGATCGGCGTACGCCCGACGATGCTCTCGTCCACCGGGTTGATCAGGTCGAGCGTTTCCGTCGCGGACGAGGCGACGAATTCACCGTTGATGTAGTTCTCGAGCACGACGATCGACATCGGTACCGGTTCCTCTCGCGGTCGAACGAGGTCGCAGCCCAGACGAAACGGCACCGCGAACCCGCACTGTGTGGGGCTGTGTCAGCAAGTGTGCGCTGCCTCACAGATTTCGACAGCTGCCAAAAAGGCGAAATCTTTTGGGATCGACGCGCCGAGTTGTACAGTCCACCGCATGGCGATCCCCGTGCGGTGGATGTTGGCGCAGGAAGACCTCGCTTTGGAACTCAAAGGCGGGGCGCAGGGAATCGGCCGTGAAATCACATTCGCGCACGCCACGGAACTGCTCGACCCGTTCCGATGGTTGACTGGCGGCGAATTCATCCTCACGACCGGCATCAGGTTGCCGTCGACGGCGCAGAAACGTGGGCGGTATCTCCGCATGCTCGACGCGGCCGGTGTGGCCGCAGTCGGATTCGGAACCGGGCTCTCGTACCCCGAGGTACCGGCCGATCTGGTTACCGTCGCGGACGAAATCGGCTTGCCTCTGATCGAGGTGCCGCTGCCGACTCCCTTTGCTGCAGTGGTGAAACGAGTGATGAGCAGGCTGGCCGAACAGGAATACGAAGCGGTTCTGCGGGCGTCGCGGGCGCAACCGAAGATGACGCGCGCGGTTATCTCCGGCGGAACCGCCTCGACGGTGCGTGAACTCGCCATCGCGACGTCGGCGTCGGTCCTGCTGCTCGACGCGGCGGGGCGGGTGCTCGAGAGCTATCCCGAACTGCCGGCAGACGACGTGATCGAGGAGGTGCGAGCAACTTTGGGTGGCCGCGCGTCCAGCAGCGTTACCGTCGCGAGTTCCGGAGCGTCCATTGCGGCGCAACAGATATCCGTCGGGCGAACCTTGCACGGGTATCTTGCGGTGATCAGCCCGTCGCCACTGAGCTATGTCGATCAGATCCTGCTCGGTCACGCGAACTCGTTGCTGGCATTGGACTTCGAGAAGCCGGCGAGATTGCTGGCAACACAGAATCAATTGAACTCGCACGCGCTCGGCCTTCTGCTGACCGAGGATCGCGACCCGGCCCCGGCATGGCAACAGATCCGGCCGGCCGCAGACGGAGATGGCATGATCCGTGGTCTGACGGTTCTGGCGGACACCCCGGACGTTGCGGCGCGAGTCGCGAGCGAAATTGCGTCGTTCATGAACAAAGCCGGCCGGCAGCTCTTCTCACGTGTCCATGACGCCCGCGTCACAGTTGTTCTGCGTGGAAGCGACGACGTGGACTTCGTTCGAGCGCTGCTGCGGGATGTGGCAACCGGCGATCGCCGTTCGCTGAGGGTGGGTCTGAGCGGCAAACGAGAGGTGCTGGCACTGGCGGCCACGGTCGAGCAATCACAGCTCTGCGCGTCGGCGGCGGAAACCGGCGGAGAGCCTTTGGAATTCGCAGCACTCACGGGGAGCGTGCTGCTGGCGTTCAGTTCCACGCGGGAAGTGCTGAACACGCTGGCGGAAACGATGATCACCCCGCTCGATCGCTACGACCGGGACAACGGCACCGAGTTGCTGACTTCGTTGCGAGCTTTCCTCGAAGCCAACGGGCATTGGGAAGCGGCAGCAATCACGATGGGTGTTCATCGTCATACGCTGCGCAGTCGAATTGCAAAGGTGGAGACGCTGATCGACTGCAGTCTTGACGTGGCACGTGTGCGTGCGGAGTTGCTACTCGCGATCATTGCCCGGCAGTCGTAACCGGCTGCCGGGCAATGATCGGGGCGAAAAGGATTACGCCTTGACTCGGGCGACGATGTCGGCCGCCGTCCGTTGTCCCATCCGTACAGCGCCGTCTACGTGCTGGTAGCCTTCGGCGGCAATATCGGAGCAGGAGAAGTGAATCGGGCCGACCGGCGTCCGTGAATCGGCGCCGTACCGGTGCAGACCACCGAGATCGAAGCTCGCGGCGTACGCGCCTCGGGTCCATTCCTCCGAACCCCAGTCGGACTCGTAGTACACGACCGGCTCCGTAGCCTTCGGGCCGAGATAGCGGGCGAGTGAGGCGAGAATCGTGGCCTTACGCTCCTCGGCGGAGAGCTCGAACATCGCGTCGGCCTTCTCGTCGGAGACAAAGGCGACCAGGGTGCCACGATCGTCCTCGTGGTTGGTGTTGTCGTACACCTCTTGGACTACCTCGGATGCACCGAAGCCGGTGCCGGACAGGCCGTCTTCACGCCAGAACGGCGTCTCGTACACCGCGTGCACCTTGATGACCAGGCCGAGGGACTGGTGCTGGTGCATCTGGTGCTGGCGGCGCGGCAGCGGTGGATCGTAGGAGATCCGAGAGTAGAGATTGGGCGGGACCGCCAGGACGACCTTGGTCGCCTCGACGCGAACATCGCCGTCCGCCAACACAACTGCACCGTCTTCGGTCCACTGCACGGTGCGGACAGGAGCGTTGAGGAAGACATCGTCGCCGAGGGCAGCAGCCATGCGGATCGATACCTGCTGCATTCCGCCGATCACACGCTTGTCGAGGATGAAGTCCTCGTCCACCAGATTGGAGAACGAACCGGCAGAGGCGGCCATGAGAACTGCTTGCAGCGCAGAAAACGCGTGGGCCGGCTTGGTGAGCATGCCACCGGCGATGAAAAGTCCGATGTTGTCGCGAGCTTCGGCGTCGTCGGACTGATTGATCAGCCACTGCTTGAACGAGACGGTGTCGAGATCGCGGGCGAGGGGATGCGCCCACGGCTCCTCGGCGCCGATCTGTGCTGCGAGGTCGTCCATCTCGTCGATGAGACGGTCCATTTCCTTTTTTGTGGTGTCGTTCGTGGGGAAGGAGTCGCCCGTGTAGCGGGTGCGTTCGCCGATGGTGGAGATGTAGACGGATTCGCCCTCGCGGTATCGGTCGAATGTCGTAAGGCCGAGTTCGTCGAGAAGCCCGATCAGCGCGGTCTGGTCGGGGGAGACCCACTGGCCGCCGATTTCCAGGACGGCACCGTCGACGGTGTCGGTCCAGGTGCGGCCGCCGACGCGGTCGCGCGCCTCGAGAACGGCGACGGACAAGCCGGCTTTGCGCAGCGCGGTTGCGGCTGCCAGACCGGAGGGGCCGGCGCCGACGATTGCGACATCTCTCTGGAGAGTAGGCACTTGCGAGCTCCTTCGTAGAACGGGTGACTGATCTCAGTCTGTCGTGAGGAGACCCACGCCACACCTGACAAAACGGAGTGTTGCCCCGCAGAAGTTCTGACGAAAAGGCGTGCGGCTATCCGTTGACGACAACACGATCGCCGAGTGGCCTACTCAAATGCACGTCAAGTGAGCCGAACACCGCCACGAGAACGCACATCCTGTCCGCAGCCTCGGGCAGGGCCCCGGTGTGGAGCGTGATGACTACCGCGTCATCGGTTTCGTCGAGCGTTGTGTGTGCGCCGTAACATTCCGGCGTTCCGGTCACGAAATGAACTGCAACCGTGGTGTCGTCCACTTCCGACCACGACTCGAACATGGTCGGCGCGGCGCCGACGATATCCGGGCGATCCTCGAACATCGTGCCGATATCGGTGTCGTCGACCTCCGTGGGGACCGGCGATTCCCGGACCCAATCGGCGGGAACAGCGCCCTGCGCTGCAAGCACTTTCGGAGTCCCGACGCCGACGTTGGTACCTGCAGCGAAGGTACATCCCGCCAATGCCAGGGCCGCCAGAACGGCGAGAGTGATTACGCGCATGCATCCACCGTAACCCTGGTCATGCGAGTAACGCCGTGACCAGCGCAATTGCCGGAATTGATATCAAAGTGGTGACAAAGGCACTGTCTCGGGCCAACACCATTCCGCGACGATAACGGCTTGCGTAGATGAAGACGTTCTGAGCTGTCGGCAAGGTGGAGACGACCACGATCGCAAACAATTCGTGACCGTCGATGCCGAGCAGGTAATGCGCCATCAGATAGGCGAGCACCGGTTGGACGACAATCTTGAGCGTCGACGCCAATGCCACGTCCCGGCGCGGACTCGAGCCTTTCTCGAGAACCCGCACGCCGTACAGGGACAAGCCGAACGCAAGCAATGCTCCGGGTACCGACGTTGCCCCGATCAGTTCGAACGGCTGCATCAGCGGCCGCGGCGGAACCCAGCCGATCAACGCGACGATCAGTCCGGCAGCACCCGCGAGGACAATCGGGTTCTTGAACGGAGCGGTCACCGTGTCGAGCAGTGACAGTTTCTCGGCGTCTCCGCGCAATGCCGTCAGATCGAGGATCGTCAAGGCGATCGGGGAGTACACAACGATCTGGAACAGCAGGAGCGGCGCCACGAAGGTCGCGTCGCCGAGAACGAAAACGGCGATCGGGATACCGAGGTTCGCCGAATTCACGTAGGACGCGGACAGTGCGCCGATCGTCAGTTCGGGAAGCGGTCGGTGCAGCCAGAGTTTTGCGATCACCACATAGAGAGCGCCGACGCCGAAGGCTGTTGCCGACGCAACTGCGAGGGTGGGCGAGAAGATCACCGACAGATCGGACGACGCGAGGGTCGTGAACAGCAGGGCAGGCGTTGCGACGAAGAAGACGAGGCGGCCGAGAACGAACTGGCCCTGGCTGCCCAGCGTGCCGAGGCGGCCGAGGAGATACCCGACCGCGATGACAACAAAAATTACGGTGAAACCCGCAACAACTCCCGACACGCTGCGGGCACCTCTCGACTGGAATGAACGACTTCGGGAAATCTTAGTCCGGGCAACAAAAAGGCCGCGCAGTCGAGTGACTGCGCGACCTCTTCGGTACTTCTACGTTTGACTACCGTGCGGCGGTGAAGGGGAGCAACGCCATTTCGCGTGCGTTCTTCACTGCAACGGCGACCTGACGCTGCTGCTGCGGGGTCAGGCCCGTGACGCGACGGCTACGGATCTTGCCGCGGTCCGAGATGAACGTGCGAAGCAAGTTGATGTCCTTGTAATCGACATGCGTGATCTTCGCTGCGAACAACGGGTTCTTCTTGGGCTTACGTCCCTCTACGGGGCGTGGCTTCTTCGACGGTGAACGCTTGACTGCCATCCGACTTCCTTACCAGCTCGACTTGTGTACGCCAGGCAGTTCCCCACGGTGCGCCATTTCTCGCACGCGAATCCGGGATAGCCCGAACTTCCGCAGGTGGCCGCGCGGACGTCCATCCGCAGCGTCTCGATTGCGCAATCGTACCGGACTCGCGTCACGTGGTAGACGTTGCAGGGTCGCTTGGGCTTGCGCGCGCTCCTCGGGGGAGCTTTTCGGGGAGCGAATCGTCTCCTTCAGAGCGGATCGCTGCGCCGCGTACCGCTCGACGACGACCCGTCGCTGGTTGTTCTTGGCGATCTTCGACTTCTTGGCCACGGCTACTTCTCTTCTCGGAAATCGACATGCTTGCGGAGCACCGGGTCGTACTTCTTCAGGACGAGTCGATCGGGGTCGTTGCGACGGTTCTTGCGGGTCACGTACGTGTAGCCGGTGCCTGCGGTCGACTTCAGTTTCACGATCGGACGGATCTCGTTGCGGGCCATCTGCTCAGATCTTCTCGCCGCGGGCGCGGATTCGGGCGACGACGGATTCGATGCCGTCGCGGTCGATGGTCTTGATGCCCTTCGTGGACAGCGTGAGGGTGATGCGACGCCCTTCGCTCGGCAATGCGTACGTCTTGCGCTGGATGTTCGGGTTCCAGCGCCGGTTCGAACGTTTGTGGGAGTGCGAGACGGATTTTCCGAATCCCGGCACCCGTCCGGTCACTTGGCAGTGAGCCGACATGAGTGTTCCTTTCAGATTGCAGATGACAATCATTTTCGACAATGCGGTGAGATCAATGTAGCGTCCATCTTCGGTAATGACAATCATTCCCAGAAAGGTTGCGCTGTGAACACGATCCTGGACGGCAGGACTCCGCTGGTCCTGGTCGCCGGCATGAGCGAAACCACCGCACCGACGGCACGCGCACTACTGCGGGCCGGAACGGTGCTGGTGCACCACGACCTGAGTCACGTCCGCGAGGGCGGCGTTCGACGGACGATCACGACAGTCGCCGGCAACACGGTCTCGGAACGGGAGACCATCCTCGAACTCGCACACGGCTGCGTGTCCTGCACACTCCGCCAGGATTTACTGCCGCTGCTGCGTCGACTACACGCTCGCAGTTCGGTTCAGCGCATTGTCCTGCTGCTGGATCGCCAACTCGAACCCGAAGCGCTGTGCTGGGCGATCGAGCACGTCGTAGTAGCCGGAGTGGTCGGTCAACTGGACGGTCCGGCCGAACGAGATGTTCGCATCGACGCCGTTGTGACCTGCATCGACGCCGGAAGCTGGCTCACCGACGCGCTCAGTGACGAAGCCATCGACGACGACCGGACACTGGCTCAGGTCGTCGTCGGTCAGGTCGAGTTCGCCGACGCACTCGTCGTGCAGGGAATGGCAGATCTCGACAGCTGGCAACGAACCCGACTGGGAGCCGTCCTGGCGCGGCTTGCACCACGGGCACCCGTCGTCGATGCGGGCGGCGACATCGAGAAGGTGCTCCTTGCGGTGCCGGACGATTCCAGGCGCGGTGAACTTTCCGACGCGCACTCGCCGCTGCTGCGCTTCCAGCCACCGCTCGACGAAGACAGTGGAGTGATGCTCGTCGAGTTCACCGCCAACCGCCCGTTCCATCCCGGACGTCTACATGACGCGATCGACGTCCTGCTCGACGGCGTCGTGTGCTCGCGTGGACGAGTGTGGGTGGCGACGCAACCCGGAGAAGCGCTCTGGCTGGAATCCGCCGGCGGCGGCCTGCGGGTTGCGAGCGCAGACACGTGGCTGGCGGCCATGACTGCCGAGGAACTCGAGGGCGTGCCGGTCGAGCGACGCGTACTGGGCGCTCTGAAATGGGACGAGCGTTTCGGTGACCGCGAGACCTCGATGGTGGTGCTGGTGTGCGACGCCAACCCGCTCGAGATCGACCGAACGCTACAACACGCATTGGTCACCGACGAGGAACTGGCCGACGAAAAATCGTGGTCTACCTGGGACGACCCGTTCGGTCAGTTCCATGAGGACCCGTGTGACGAATCCGAATCACCCTACGCAGAAACCGAATCGACCCGAGAGGCAAACGAATGAAAAAGCAACTGCATCCCGACTACCACCCCGTGGTGTTCCAGGACGCCAGCACCGGCAAGACCTTCCTCACCCGCTCCACGGTGACGAGTGATCGAACCACGCACTGGGAAGACGGCAACACCTACCCGCTGCTGGTAGTCGACGTCACGAGCGACTCACATCCGTTCTGGACCGGAGCGCAACGCGTCATGGACACCGCTGGGCGCGTCGAGAAGTTCGAGCGCCGCTACGGAAAGCGCACGCCGCGCTGATGGCTGTTCCCAAGCGGAAGATGTCCCGCTCCAACACACGTAGTCGGCGGGCTCAGTGGAAAGCGACACCGCCCGATCTGGTCGAGGTCACAGCCTTCGGCCGCACCCACAAGGTTCCCCGACGGCTGGTCAAAGCAGTTCGACTCGGGGTGATCGACCCCCGTCGCATCTGACCGTGCGATCCTTGGCCGGTGCTGCTGTCGATCCTCGAACTGGTGGGCATCGTGGCGTTTGCCGCTTCCGGTGCCCTGGTGGGCGTCACCAAGCGTCTCGACATCTTCGGGGTGTGCTCGGTGGGCGTGTTCACCGGCATCGGCGGCGGCATCGTCCGCGACGTCCTACTCGGCGTCCATCCACCGAGTTCGCTGAGCAGTTGGCCGTACTTCGGAACGGCGGCGCTCACGTCGCTGGTGGTGTTCTACCTGCATGAGCCACTCAACCGACTTCGCCGTGAAATCCTCGCGCTCGACGCGTTGGGCATGGGCCTGTTTGCCAGTACCGGAACCGTGATTGCCCTCGAGAACAATGCCAGCGGGCTTGCCGCGACGCTGATCGGTGCCACCGCGGCGATCGGCGGCGGCGTGATCCGCGACGTCCTCGTCAACGAGGTGCCGTTGCTGCTGCACAAGGATCTTTACGCCGTCCCGGCGCTCCTCGGCGCTGCGTTGGTGGTCACAGTCTCGGCGTGGGGATTGTCGACGAACGGCGCCCTTGTGGTCGGCACCGCGTTTGCCGCCGTCTTCAGATTGCTTGCGCTGTGGCGTCATTGGAGCCTGCCAGGACCACGCCGAACCGAAGACTGACCGCGACACGCCGAACCTCCCGAACGGGACCCTCTCAGCCCTATCTCAGCACTTCAGTCCAAACTGTCGGTATGCGTATTTTGGTGGTCGACGACGACCGGGCGGTTCGCGAGTCGCTCCGGCGTTCGCTCAGCTTCAACGGCTACACGGTCGAACTGGCGGTGGACGGACTCGACGCACTCGAGAAGATCCTCGCGAACCGACCGGACGCCGTGGTTCTCGACGTCATGATGCCGCGCCTCGACGGACTCGAAGTGTGCCGTCGACTCCGCAGCGCCGGCGACGATCTCCCCATCCTGGTGCTCACCGCCCGCGATTCCGTCAGCGAACGCGTCGCCGGTCTCGACGCCGGTGCAGACGACTACCTTCCCAAACCCTTCGCCCTGGAAGAGCTACTGGCCCGGCTGCGCGCACTGCTCCGCCGAACCGCACCGGATCCCGACGCGGACTCCGAGATGATGACCTTCGAGGATCTCACCCTCGACCCGGTAACCCGTGAGGTTCGGCGAGGCGAGCGATCCATCAGCCTCACCCGAACCGAGTTTTCGCTGCTCGAAATGCTGATGGCCAACCCACGGCGCGTCCTCACTCGCGGCCGCATTCTCGAGGAGGTGTGGGGATACGATTTCCCGACCTCCGGCAACGCACTCGAGGTCTACGTCGGCTACCTGCGTCGTAAAACCGAGGCCGACGGCGAACCGAGGTTGATTCACACCGTGCGCGGTGTCGGCTACGTCCTGCGGGAGACACCACCGTGATCACAGCGCCCTTCGGTAAGAACGCGGAGCCGAAGTCTTCGAGCCCATCGAACGGTTCGGCGGCCGGGATGCGTCCGCCGATGCCGCTCACTCGATCGGTGTCGCTGCGATGGCGGGTCACGTTGCTGGCTGCGTCCGTCGTTGCGGTGGCCGTCGCCGTCATGGCCATCGCGGCCTATGCCGTGGTTTCACGTGCACTCTATGCCGACGTTGATCACCAGTTGCGCACTCGCGCATCGGTTCTCATCGACAGCAACATCGTGCGTTTCGATCCGCGGTACATCACCGGCGCCACCCTGTACACCGCCGATATCAGTGTGGCTCTGGTCTTTTCGAACCTCGACACATATCAGCCGCCAGGTTCCGACGTGCCGATCGGCGAGCCCGAACTCGCCGTTGCGCGTGGAACAGCAGAATCGTCGCTGCGGACCGTCGAAGGTCAGCGCGTGCTGGCGCAACGAACCCACGACGGCAGCACTTTGGTGATCGCGCAGCGGCTGGAGCCGACCGTCGCAGTGCTCGACCGACTTGCCTGGGTGCTGTTTGTCGTCGGTGGCTGCGGCGTCATTCTTGCCGCAGTAGCCGGTACCACGGTGGGGCGCACCGGTTTACGACCTATCGCGCGATTGACGGATGCCACCGAACGCGTTGCCCGAACCGACGATCTGACGCAGATACCCGTAACCGGTAGTGACGAACTGGCGCGCCTTACCGAGAGTTTCAACACCATGCTCCGCGCGCTCGCCGAATCCCGGGAACGGCAGAGCCGGCTCGTCGCCGACGCCGGTCACGAACTGCGCACACCGCTGACCTCACTCCGCACCAATATGGAGCTGCTGATCGCGTCGAGTAGGCCAGGGGCGCCGCAAATTCCCGACGAGGACATGGCGGAGCTACGAGCCGACGTCGTGGCGCAGATCGAAGAACTGTCGACTCTTGTCGGTGACCTCGTCGATCTCGCCCGCGAAGACGCACCCGAAACCGTGTACGAACGGGTCGATGTCAGTGATGTCGTCGAACGCTCACTCGAACGTGCGCGTCGACGCCGCAACGAAATTGAATTCGACGCCGTGACGACGCCGTGGTTCGTGTACGGCGATCAAGCGGGACTCTCGCGTGCCGTACTCAACGTCCTCGACAACGCCGCGAAGTGGAGCCCCAAGGGTGAGCAGGTGCGCGTCGAGATGCGTCCTGTCGGTCAGGGTCTGTTGGAACTGACAGTCAGTGATGCGGGACCGGGCATTCCGGAGGAAGATCGGGAGTTGGTGTTCGATCGTTTCTACCGGTCCACCGCTGCGCGTTCCATGCCGGGATCCGGTCTGGGACTTGCAATAGTGCGGCAGGTAGTGATCAAGCACGGCGGCACCATCGCGATCGAGGAATCCGATCGTGGTGGGGCACTGGTTCGGATCGTGCTTCCCGGGGAGCCAGGTCCGATCGCAGAATAATTGGACATGGTGGGTAATGTGTTCAGCGAGAGTGCTTTTCGAAAAGTGTGCGGGGTGTGCAGAATTCTCACTGCAAACTCTGGGCAAAGTGACAGGTGAGTCTCAGCGGCTTCTCAGCAGCGCAAGGCAGTCTTGTAGTCAACAGAGTTGTGGCCAACCATGTTGGTGGTCACCGAGACGAAAGCGAGCCGATGACCGAGGACCGTAACACTGGGCCGAACCGGCCCGAGCAGCCCGACAACGAACCCCAGCCGACGCAGGCTCAGCCGACACAGGCCTACCCGACGCAGCAGAATCCTGCCCAGCAGAATCCCACGCAGGCCTACCCGACTCAGCAGCATCAGCCGCCGACGCAGGCCTACCCGACTCAGCAGCATCAGGCGCCGGGTTACGGACAGCACTACGGTGCGCACGAGGCTGCCCGCCAGCAGCAGTCGCCCTATCAGAGTGCGGCGAGCGCCGCCGGCCCTGCCGGACCGGGAGGCCCTGCTGGACCGGGAGGCCCCGACACGCAGATTCCGGCTCCGTTGCGCGGACCCAATGCTGATCCAGGCCCGGCCAAGAAGCCGAAGCGTATGGCGCTGGTCGCCGGTGCACTGGCCTTGGTGCTGGTCAGTGGCGGCGTCGGCGGTGCGGTCGGCGCGATCGTCGCGGACAACAACAACGGTGGCAGCGGCACAGTCACCAACTCGCTCAACGCTGCCAAGCCGACGGCAACCAACACGTCGAACGCGCCGGCCGGTTCGGTTCAGGCCGTGGCCGAGAAGGTAGTACCCAGTGTGGTCCAGATCGAAGTGGCCACAGCGCAGGGCTCCGGCGGTGAAGGGTCCGGCGTAGTTCTGTCCTCCGACGGTCTCATCCTGACCAATAATCACGTCGCCGGCGCGACGGGCGCGCAGTTGAGCGTGTCGTTCTCCGACGGCAGCAAGGCTTCGGCCAAGCTGGTCGGCGCCGATCCGGTGTCCGACATCGCCGTCATCAAAGTCGACGGCCGCAATGATCTGACGCCGATCGACCTGGGCAATTCAGCTGACGTAGTGGTCGGTCAGCAGGTTGTGGCAGTCGGCTCGCCGTTGGGGCTGGCCGGAACGGTCACCGAGGGCATTATCTCGGCGCTCGACCGACCGGTGTCCACCAGCGGAGAGTCCGGCAACCAGAACACCGTCATCGATGCCCTGCAGACCGACGCAGCCATCAACCCGGGTAACTCGGGTGGCGCACTGGTCAACATGGACGGACAGTTGATCGGTATCAACACGGCCATCGCGTCACTCGGAGCGTCGTCGGGCACGCAGGGTGGGTCGATCGGACTCGGCTTTGCCATCCCGATCGATCAGGCGCGGCGTGTTGCCAACGAGTTGATCGAAACCGGCAAGGCCACTCAGGCAATGATCGGCGTGACGGTGCCTTCGCAGGACAACGCGGATGGCGCGACAGTTATGGACGTCACCGCTGACGGTCCGGCTGACAAGGCTGGAATCCCGAAGGGTGCCGTCATCACGAAGGTTGACGATCGTGTTGTCGCAGATGGTGATTCGCTGATCGCGGCGGTTCGTTCACATGCTCCCGGTGACAAGGTGTCGATCACGTACAGCGACGGTGGGCAGACCAAGACCGTCGAGGTCACTCTGGGAACCGCACCGGCACAGGGTGGGCGATGACGATTGGTGATCTGCCGACGATCACCCCGATCTTCGGCCGGATCGCAACTGATTCGGGGCGCGGCACTACGGTAGGAGTCATGGAACTCGAAGCCACATCGGCCGGCCGCGCCCTGGTTGTCATCGTCGACGATCGCACAGCTCACGGTGACACCACCGACTCCATCGGTCCGCTGGTCACCGAACTGCTGAACGAAGCAGGTTTTCACGTCGACGCGACGGTTGCGGTCGCTGCTGACGAGGTGGAAATCCGGAACGCGCTCAACACCGCGGTGATCGGTGGTGTCGACTTGGTGATCTCGGTCGGCGGTACCGGCGTGTCACCGCGCGACGTGACACCGGACGTGACGGCCGAGGTGCTGGATCGGGAGATCCCGGGAATTGCCGAGGCGCTGCGCGCGTCCGGGCTGTCCGCCGGATCGCTCGAAGCGGGCTTGTCTCGCGGCTTGGTCGGTGTCTCGGGCAGCACTGTGGTTGCCAACCTGGCGTCGACGCGCCCCGCGATTCGTGACGGCATGGCAACGTTGACGGCTTTGGCGGGCCACGTGATCGCCGAACTGTCCAGCCTCGAGGGCTGAGCAGAGTTGTCCGACGACAAGAACTCCAGCAAGAAGCCTGTCGACAGGGAGGCTTTGGCGCGCATTTTCGGGGACGTGTTCCCGGAGACGACGTCAGACGAGCGCGATCCGCAAGGGTCATCCGGTTCGTCGGATGACGAGTGGCTACGCCGGCAGATTCCACCGCATCACGGTGGTTGACGTACAACACACATCAGGCCCGCCCGGACATTCCGGGCGGGCCTGATGTGTGTTGATGAACGTCAGTCGAAGCTTTTGGCGTGGGCGCCGGAGTCGGGGTCCGTCGCGCCGGTCGCGAGGATGTCGCGAATCTGGATGAGCAGATCGGTTTCGCTCGCTTCCTTGTCCTCGGGTTCGGTGGCGAACTTCTTCTTGGCCGCGTTCGCGGGAACGATCAGCACGAAGTAGACGACTGCCGCGATGATGATGAAGTTGATGATCGCGGTGACCACGGCACCGATGTTCACGAAGGTCTCGGCATTGCCGGCGATGATTTCTTTGCCCCAGCCCAATTCGTCTGATCCACCGATGGCGGCGATCAGTGGGTTGATGATGTTCGAGGTGAAAGCCGTGACGATGGCGGTGAACGCCGCGCCGACGACCACTGCAACGGCTAGGTCCAGAACATTTCCGCGGAGCAGGAAGTCTTTGAATCCCTTGAGCATGTGGGTGTCCCCCGAATGGTGTGTGAGGTGAACGTGGCGGTTCTCCGGCGAGAGCCGAATGCAAAAATCCTAAAGGAGCAAGCACCGATATGTTTGCTCACTTGAACGTCACCGTGATTGCGCTGACGAGCGATGCGGCCGCGACGCGGGTGGCGGCCTCGGTGGGCAACGCCAACATGATCACCTGTTCTCGCTGGTTACGTGTACTTTCTGCAGCGGTGACCAGGACCACGACGGCGCCGGACGCAAGAATCGTGGGGTTGCTGTCGTTTGTCTGTTCGTTCGGAGTGTCGGGCCCAACTGTGAGCACGTCGACAATGTCTCCGCTACGGACAATGTCCGATACTGCGGCATCGGCGAGTCGGACCGGGACAATTCGAGCGTCGTCGGTTCCCGTGGACTCACGGGCCAGACGTGAGCCGAGAACCCGGACGTCGGTGACAATTTCTCCGCGGCGAACAGGCCCGGCGACGGTACTACCCACCACGTCACCGACCTCGGTGAGTGTCCCGTTGGGGAGTCTCTCGGCCGGGAATTCGCCGATCCCGAGATCGTCGACGGTGACAAGTTGTCCCGGAGCAACATCGCGGGCGGCAGTGACAACTCGGACGGTATCGGAGTCCGGATCGCCCCGAAACAGCAGCGCTATTCCGAGCCCGGCGAGAGTGAGGGCAGCGATTTTTCGAACTGTCGCGCCTCGCGCACGGTTCGGCTTTGCGATCGCAACCAACCGGTCGACGACGTTGGGCGTGAGATCGACATCACCGAAATTCTGTGATCCGGGTCGACCGTGACTCCGAGAGCGAGCGCGGAACAGCCCGGACAGGAATGGTTGTCGCATACACAAACGGTAGGGCCGGAAGCGTGCTTTCCGGTCCTACCGATATTTGTCTGTGGACAACCTCGCGGTTGTGGAGAAAGTTGTACTCGAACTAGCTGGCGGCGGCCTTTGCCGGAGCCGGAGTGCTGGTCGACGAGGAAGACGATGACGAGGAAGACTCGGACTTGGTCGACGACTCGGACTTTGCGGCCGGAGCGGAATCGCTCTTGGCGGGTTCGCTGGCCGTGCCGGAGCCACCTCGGCTGTCGGTGCGGTAGAAACCGCTGCCCTTGAACACGATGCCCACCGAGTTGAACAGCTTGCGGAGCTTGCCGGAGCAGGCTGGGCAGACCGTCAGCGAATCTTCGCTGAACGACTGGACGATGTCGAAACGGTTGTCACATTCCGTACATGCGTATGAGTAGGTAGGCACCGGGCTTCCTCCGCATTGTGATCTAAGTGCTTCATCAGGTCTGGCGAGTGCTGTCGAGCCAGTTCTGACACCGCAGCCCTTAGCACTCTACAAGTGACAGTGCCAACAGCGCTAATTACGTGTCTATTCCCACTGTGCGAGAAATGGTGGCGGACGCCTCATCGGCCCAGTGGGGTCCAACCCGCAGTCGGGGTCAGAGCCCAGCCCATCGGAATGTCGTGTGGGTCTGCGGGGAGCCGTTCCACGAGTTCGGAGTCGCGAACTACCGCGACGAGCCTGGCAGTCGGCGACGCCAACCCCAGCGTGCGGTCGTAATACCCGGCGCCGCGTCCCAACCGCGTGCCGTGCAGATCCACTGCGAGGGCCGGGACAAAAATCGTGTGGGCGAGCGCAATCGTTTCCGGTGGCAGTACCGGTCCGACGGGTTCGCGCAGTCCGTACGCAGCGGGGCGAAGAGCGTCGACGCCCGTGTACTCGACCCAGGACAGGGGACCGGGTGTGCCGGTGATCGGCAGGAGAACGCGATCTACGACGGCTGCCAGCGCGTCCAGCAGGTCAGTGGTTCCGGGCTCGGTTCGGGTAGGAACGTAGGCGCAGACAGTCGTCCCCGGGATTGTCCGATCAATCGAGTGCGCAGTGAGAGCCGATGATTCGGTGCTCCGGGTTTGCTCGGATAACGCACCCCGCTCGGTCAGCACTGATTGTCGCCATTGCGCTTTTTCTCGAGGTTCCACCACTTCACGATAAGCATCGTGCTGACCATTGGGTAACAAGCTGCCGTTAGGGTGTTGGCATGACAGACGTGGTCGCTAGCAACAAGAAGGCCTTTCGTACGGCCGTGGTTCCTGCTGCCGGATTGGGTACCCGCTTCCTGCCGGCCACCAAGACCGTTCCCAAGGAATTGCTGCCGGTCGTCGACACACCGGGCATCGAACTGGTTGCCGGTGAGGCCGCCGATTCGGGCGCTGAGCGACTGGTCATCGTGACTTCGCCAGGCAAGGACGGCGTTGTTGCCCATTTTGTCGAGGATCTGGTCCTCGAAAGCAAGCTGGAGGCGAGTGGAAAGCTCGCTCTCCTCGCCAAGGTGCGTAAGGCGCCAGGGCTCCTCGAAGTTGATTCGGTGATCCAGGATCAGCCGCTCGGATTGGGGCACGCGGTCGGTTGCGCCGAGGCTGTCCTCGACGATGACGAAGATGCGATCGCAGTTCTGCTGCCCGACGACCTCGTGTTGCCTAGAGGTGTGCTCGAAACCATGGCCAAGGTGCGTGCCAAGCGCGGCGGTTCGGTTTTGTGCGCCATCGACGTTCCCAAGGACAAAGTCAGCGCGTACGGCGTCTTCGACGTCGAGATCGTGCCGGACGCCACCAACCCCGATGTCCTCAAGGTCATCGGAATGGTCGAGAAGCCGGCTATGGAGGATGCGCCGTCCACGTTTGCTGCCGCAGGTCGATACCTGCTCGATCGTGCCATTTTCGACGCACTGCGACGCATCAAGCCAGGAGCCGGTGGTGAGTTGCAGCTGACCGATGCCATCGCACTTCTCATCTCCGAAGGCCACCCCGTGCACGTCGTCGTTCATCGCGGTACTCGACACGACCTCGGAAATCCCGGCGGTTACCTCCGCGCTGCGGTTGACTTCGCACTGGACATGGATGACTACGGCCCGTCGTTGCGAGAGTGGTTGATCGCTCGTCTCGAACGATAAGGACCAGTTCGGACATCTCCGCACAACAGTTGACGCAGGATCGAGATGACCGGCCAATCGTGTGGCAAGGCATCATGGGCTGCGGGTAACACGAGTTTCGCGACAAAGTAGGAGGACGCAGTCCATATGCGGTCGGTTGAGGAGCAGCAGACCAGGGTCACAGCCGCTGCAGTTGCGCCCCGGCCGGTTCGTGTCGCCATTTCGGAGGCGCAGGGGTTGCTCTGCGCCGAGGAAGTGGTTACCGAGCGGCCGCTGCCAGGGTTCGATCAGGCTGCTATCGACGGCTACGCAGTCCGTAGCGTCGATGTTGCGGGCGCCGGCACGGATCTGCGTGGCGAGGACGGCGAGCCGATCGACTTGAGCCTCCCGGTCGTCGGTGAGGTCACGGCCGGTTCACGTCAGCCGATCCGGCTGCAGCCCCGGCAAGCTGTTCGCGTCGACACCGGCGCGCCGCTGCCCACGCTGGCCGATGCGGTTCTCCCGCTGGAGCAGACGGACGGTGGCCGTGCCCGCGTGCGGGTCTTTGCGCCCGTGCGCTCAGGCGACTACGTACGACGCGCAGGTGACGACGTGCAGCCGGGCGATGTCGCTGTTCGAGCGGGAACCATCATCGGCGCTGCTCAGGTCGGGCTACTCGCGGCAGTGGGCCGGGACAAAGTTCTGGTGCATCCGCGTCCGAGGCTCTCGGTCATCAGCGTCGGCGGTGAACTGGTCGACATCGACAGAACTCCTGGACCAGGCCAGGTCTACGACGTGAATTCGTATGCACTGGCCGCGGCCGCCCGCGACGCCGGAGCCGACGTCAACCGGGTCGGTATCGCCGGATCCGACGCTCGCCGGTTGCGTGAGGTCGTCGAGGGACAGTTGATCCGATCCGAGATCGTGGTCATCGCCGGCGCTGTCGGAGGTGGAGCGTCCGACGAGGTCCGCGATGCTCTGTCCGAACTGGGCACGCTCGAAGTCGAGCGGGTCGCGATGCATCCGGGATCCGTTCAAGGGTTCGGCCAGCTCGGGCGTGACGAGGTACCGACCTTCCTGCTGCCGTCGAATCCGGTCAGTGCGCTCGTAGTGTTCGAGGTCATGGTCAGGCCGCTCATCCGGATCGCGCTGGGTCGTCGCCAGCCGATGCGCCGCATCGTGAAGGCTCGGACAGTGGGAACGATTACGTCGATCGCGGACCGTAAGGGATTCCTGCGTGGACAGTTGATGCGCGACGAAGCGACGGGGGAGTACCTGGTTCAGGCACTCGGCGGCGCTGCGGGTGCGTCGTCCCACCTGTTGGCGACGTTGGCCGAAGCGAACTGCCTGGTTCTCGTCGACCGTGATGTGACCGAAGTGCAGATCGGTGAAGAAGTCGACGTCGCATTTCTCGCCCAACGTGGCTGAGTCACGGCTGTGTCACTTCCAGTGCGCCGCTTCGACTTTCCAACCGAATGAGGTGTGATGTCAGTCCATCCCGGATGGCCCGAGAAGCTGGGTCCGATTCGTGTGGCTGCCGGTGTGGTCACCGTCCGGCCGATTCGGCTGCGTGACGCGTCCGCGTGGAGCAGATTGCGCATTCGGGATCGAGAGCATCTCGAGCCGTGGGAACCGACCGGCGAATCACCGTGGGACGCCCGGCATCACATCACCGTGTGGCCGTCGTTGTGCGGGAGTCTGCGATCCGAGGCGCGTAAAGGCCGGATACTCCCGTGGGTGATCGAGCTGGACGGCAACTACTGCGGCCAGATTACGGTCGGCAACATCGTTCGCGGCGCGCTGCGCTCCGCCTGGGTGGGCTATTGGGTTGCGTCCGACGTCACGGGTGGTGGCGTGGCGACAGCAGCGGTGGCGCTCACGCTGGACCATGCTTTCTCGCGAGTGGGATTGCATCGCGTCGAGGCAACTGTTCGTCCGGAGAATTCGTCCTCACGCGCTGTGCTCCACAACGTCGGCTTCCGTGAAGAAGGGCTCCTTCGCCGGTACCTCGACGTCGACGGGCAGTGGCGCGATCACGTGCTTGTCGGAATGACGATCGAAGAGATTCCCACCACAGTTGTGGATCGGCTTGTGCATGCCGGACGGGCGTCGTGGGTATGAAGTCCCTAGTTAAAAGGTAGTTACCGCCCCAATTGGCATCAAAATGACTGACGCTGGTCATTGTGAGTTCAACTTTTCCTGCGACAAATTCCGGCGGTTCGGTCAGTTCGGTTCGGTACGCGTGTGACACATGAGTAAGGTGGGGTTCGGCGCGTCGGCAACGATGCGAGCCGGTTGGCCGTTAACCTTGATTCATCAACGGCTGGCATAGGTGCTGGTAGGTGATCGGGAGGAGGTCGCGGCATGCCTAGTTCATTCGTGTGGATCGGGCTCGTGGCCGTCTGGTTGTTCGTGCTCGTGCCCATGCTCGTGAACAAGCGCCCCCGGATCCGTCAGACCAGCGAAGCGGCTCTTGCGACTCGCGTACTTCACCGCGGCGACAGCAATCCTGTGCGACGCGGACCGGCAGCCGGACATCGAAGCGATCCGAACTGGCAACCAGAACCAGTGCGCAGCAGCTACGACGCGGAGGACCAGATGGACACTCACGCAGAAGACAGCGACTACAGCGGCGGTCGTGCCCCGGTCAGGGATTTCGTGCCTGTTCGACGCGGGCGCGGTGGATTCGATCCCGAAGCTGATGCCGTCGCCCGAGAAGCGCGCTACACATTTCGCCAGCGCACCCTTCTCGGACTTGCCTTCGTCTCGATCATGGCCGGCGCACTCGCGCTGATCGTCTCGCCCCTCGTGTGGTGGCTCTGTGCCTTGTCGTTCGTCGGTCTTGTCGGCTACTTGGCATATTTGCGTCGGCAAGTGCGGATCGAGCAGGAGATTCGCCGCCGTCGCACAGAGCGGCTCAACCGTTCGCGGCTCGGCGTCGAATCACACACCGACGAGGAATTGCGCCTCATTCCTTCTCGTCTGCGCCGACCGGGCGCAGTGGTCCTGGAGGTTGACGACGGCGACCCGGCGTTCGATCACCTCGATCACTACGAGGAAGAGCCGATGCAGTCGGAAATGCGTCGCGCATCGGGGCAGTAAGCGTCCATCGTTTGAAAGGCGGGCTGCTCGGGGCGCGGACTTCGGTCCTGCTAGAGTTGCCGAGCAACCGCTTTCGGGCGATGGCAAGGGGCTGTGGCGCAGTTGGTAGCGCGCTTCGTTCGCATCGAAGAGGTCAGGGGTTCGATTCCCCTCAGCTCCACCACGTAGTCACCTGCAACAGGTCCTTCAGTAAGTACTGAAGGGCCTGTTTTCGTTACAGACCGCTCGGTCGACAAATTGCGCAAACTCGCGAAGAATGTGCGGGTGTGTGCAGGTTCATAGGGCCGTTGGGTCTCATCGCGCCCCGTTTCGAAGCGGTTGAGGCATGATCCTTGGTGAGCCAGTTATTTTCTGGACATGTAACGGCCATGGTGTCGCGACGATAATCTCACTGTGTCGCTGCGATGTTGCATGCAGCTAGAACGTATTTTGTCGGGAGGAACTTGATGAGCCAGCCACGACGGCTAGCCATGGCGCTTGTAGCTGTCCTGTGTCTGACAGGTGTGGGGTTCCTCGCGATTTCTGTGTTTCCGACTGTCGTCTCGGCGCAACCAGGTGCAGCCGCCAACACCACCGGTACAGACATTGCCGACGACGAACCCAGTGCCGACGCCCGCCGACCTAGCGGCAACGGGAACGGGAACGGCAACGGCAATAACGGGAACGGCAACGGCAATAACGGGAACGGCAACGGCAATAACGGGAACGGGAACGGCAACGGCAACAACGGGAACGGCAACGGCAATAACGGTTGCGGCAATAACGGCAATGGCTGGGGCAACGGATGCGGCGGTTGCCACCACCATTGCCCGACGACAACACCTGTAGTGACGACAACACCTGTAGTGACGACAACACCTGTAGTGACGACAACACCTGTAGTGACGACAACTCCCGTAGTGACGACAACAAGTCCTGTGGTGACGACGACTACTGATTCGGAAGTTCCGACGACGGACCCGACCGAACCGGAAGTTCCGACCACGACGACTGATCCTGTCGTGACAACGACTACCGATTCGGAAGTTCCGACGACGGACCCGACCGAACCGGAAGTTCCGACCACGACGACTGATCCGGTCGTGACGACAACTACCGAACCGGAAGTTCCGACCACGACGACCGATCCTGTCGTGACAACGACTACCGAACCGGAAGTTCCGACCACGACGACCGATCCTGTCGTGACAGCGACGACTGATCCTGTCGTGACAACGACGATCGATTCGGAAGTTCCGACGACAGACTTGACCGAACCCCAGAGACCGAGCAATTCGACTGACGCGTCTACAACTCCTGAAGCGTCTCCAAGTTCAGAACAGTCCAATGAAACTTCGGCAGTGGCAGCTCTGGCCGGGCCGGAGAATCCGCAGGGTCCGTCCGCTCAGGGTGGGGCGCCGGCGCCCGGGCCGTCCGGTGGTGCAGGTGGCGCCGCTACGCCTGCAGCACCTCAAATCTTGGCCGCACCGGCACCGATCGCTGTTGCGGTGCAAACGGATACTTCGAATTCCTCGGCCTCGGCAGAAAGTGAAGACCCGCAAGCTCTCCCGGTGGTCTTCACCTCAGGATTGCCTCCAATTCAGAATGCTGCTGCGGTAGTGGGCGGCCTCGCGGGAATGACCCTGGTTGCGGCGGGTGCGGGAGCGTTGACGTTCAGAGGCGCGTCGATGCAAAAGGCTCGATTGACAGCGGCGCGGGCTGAGTTCTTGGCACCCCGATCCGGAAGAGGTGTGTAGGAAGTGCCGACGAACAGACGATCCCATCGGCGAGTTCTCGCTGCGGTGGATGCGGTGTGTGATGCTGCCGCATCGTCGGAGGCGGTGAATTTGTTGACGGTTGTGGAGGCTGTGGCGCTCGAGCGTGAGCGGCCGATCGAGATTGATCTGGAGACTCCGTTGGCGACGGGTGTGTGCGGTCAGCGGCGAGCGTTCGACGATCATGACGTGATCGTTTTGGCCCCCGGCTTGCCAAATGTCGAGCGAACCCTTGCACATGAGTTGGGGCACATCGTGTTTCGGCATGAAGGAGCGGAGATTGCGGAGGCGACGTTGGAAGCCAGCGATGATTTGATCGCGTACATGCTGAGCCAGCGATCGTTACGCCGCAATGAGCCGGTTCCGATGGATGATCTTGCAGAGTGGGAAGCGGAGACCTTTGCGTCGATGCTGTTGATGAGGTTGAAAACGATGAGTGGCCGTGGGACGCCGCTGTCGGTGTTGCGGTACGACGAGGCGATCGGATGATCGCTTGGGCTATTGCCTTGGTGGTGTGGATCGCGGCGGGTGCAAGACTGGGGCGCGTGGTGGCGCGAGTTGCTACGCCGCTGCGCACGGCCATGGTTATTGTCGGATTCTGTGTTGCGCTGATGGTTACGGTGATCGTCCCCGGGGTGTGGGACATCGTGGACAGAATTTCTCCTGATCAGCACTTTGCAGCGATGGTTGTTGTTGTGCTGTGGGTGTTCTTGTCGGCGGCAAGCGCGGTTGGCGCGGTTTCGGCGTGGCCTGTGATGACGCGTTCGGCGATGCGCGGCGTTGCGATCGTGTTGTATACGGTCGGGTTGCTTGTTTCGATAGCCGTGGGGGTCGGTTATTCGCTTCCGGCTTTGATCTTTGTCGTTGTCGCGCTGGCGTTGGTTATCTCGACCGGGTTGCGGTACGTTGCGTGGGCGCCGCTGGGCCGCGGAATCGGACTCATCGTGGTGGGTTCGATGATTTTGCTGATTGTTGTCGTGGTCATGCTGGTCGAGTCGGTGCGTGGGGCGAACGCACTGGAGTCCGGTATCTGGTCCGGCGCCGGCGTGCAATTCGTGTCGGTGGCGGGGCTACTGATCGCGTTGGGTATCACGTGGATGCTGATCGAGACGTGGGTGCGCGCGCGTTTGGATCTGAAGCGGCTGCGGGGCATGCATGGCTTGCTGGTGAAGCGTTTTCCAGAGGTTGTGGATGCTGAGAGTGCGGCAACCACAACAGTGCTCAAAGCGTCGGACATGATCGCGCAGATCATGGACGCCATGTACATCCAGGCAGGTGCCGGTTTGTTCGATGTCGGTGGCAGGGAGCCGCCGAGGTCGCTCGCCACTCATTCCGCGATATTGACGGAGTGGATTGTGAATCCGCTGGAATCAGATGTTCTCGATACCAGGTGGATTGCGCCTCCTGACGGTATGTCTGCCAGGAGGTGGGTTCTAGTTCTGGCCAGGGATTTCGACAAGCTTGAACCCCAGCCGAATACGACAAAAGCAGGCCGATAGGTGTCGATCGACCTGCTCGATGTCGTCCAGGGACAGCCCTAGCCTCGTGTCAACGTGACGCGTCTGGTGGAACTTCGGGTAGTCCTTCGCTTGCGCGGAGCTTTTCGGCCATAGTCGTGAGAAGATTCTGGGACTCTTCAGACAGGTCGAACGCTCGGCTCGACAGTCGACGCAGACCGTAACCCTGGAGCTGTGCGAGCAGTTCGAGGTCGTGATCGATCTTCGCGGCATAGATGTCGTTGAAGAAGTAGTCGGGCTTCACTTTGAAGAAGCGCGCAAAAGCGGCGACGGTCTCGTCCGACGGGTTGGTGCGTTGTCCCGAGCGGAGCTGTGAGATGTACGGCTTGGAGATCTGGTGGCCGTCCTCGATCAACGCGGAGGCGACCTCGGCGTTGGTGTGGGGCTTGCGCCCGGGAGGATGGACACTGTCGAACAGTTTGTTCAGTCGTTCTGCAAAGTCAGCCATTGTGAACCGCCCCGTAATCCTCTCTATCAGCGATTGTTTCGTTCAGCGAATCCCACGATATCACGCGGATAACCGATTGGTAGCTCGCTGTAGTCCATTCAGTGGGCTCGGGTCGCAAAGTTGGGTTCTGTGATTAGGAGAGCTCCGAGGCGGCTTCCGTCGAGTTCTTGGGCAATTTCGGGTCCGTCGATATCGCAATAGGACCATTTATGCGGGAACTGTGGACCTACCTCAGTGCTGCCTATTGTCACCATAACGAACCGTTTACCCGTTTTGCGTGCAGTAGCTATACGTTAACCCGGTTTCTGCGGTTCTTCCGGTTCGGATAATCGCAGTTCAGCCACCGGTCGACTGCAGTTAACCCGCCGAAGTTGGCCTTATCGGGACTTCTGGCCCGAATTGCCGAAATGTGGCCCATGGCCTGCCGCATGGAGGGTGGTCGAGGTTTGCCGAGGAGGGTGTTCACCACTAGCCATGGCCTGACCGTTGGCGCAAAATTGTGACATGAAACACATCATGAGTGACGAAGAGTTACGCCGAGCGATTCGCGCCCTCCAGGACCGTGCCCTCGATGCGCGCAAGCGTGGAGACCGTGAAGCGGCCGACGCAATCGAGCGCACCATGCGTGACTACCAAGACCAGATGGCGCATCGCTTGTAGTAATTGCGGCATGGAGTCGGTCCCCGGAGAAGGGGACATAAGCCCTGCCGGTAGGTGCTGCGTGCGTACACTTCCCTTCCATGTCCACAGTGCTAGCGCGGGGGAGTGTAAAGCCATGTCGATAAGGTCGCTCGATGGAAAGAAATGCCTGATCACGGGTGCGGGTAGCGGGATCGGCCGAGCTACGGCGATCGCGGCGGGCGCGGGCGGGGCAGAGTTGTTTCTCACGGATGTCAACAGTTCCGGTCTCGACGAGACCGTCGAAATGGTGTCCTCGGCCGGCGGTACCGTCAGCGTGGCAGAGGCGTTCGATGTTTCCGATTACGACGCCGTATCCAAATTCGGCGCAGAAGTGGCCGAGCAGTTCGGATCGATGGATGTCGTGATGAACGTTGCCGGCATATCGGCGTGGGGAACAATCGAGAATCTCGAGCATCGGCACTGGCGATCCATGGTGGACGTAAATCTCATGGGGCCCATTCATGTCATGGAGACGTTCATTCCGCCGATGATCCGCGCCGGAAAAGGTGGCCACCTGGTCAATGTCTCGTCTGCCGCCGGTCTGCTGGCTCTGCCTTGGCATGCGGCATACAGTGCCAGCAAGTTCGGTCTACGCGGCGTGTCAGAGGTGCTTCGGTTCGATCTGAAGCGTCACGGTATCGGTGTGAGCCTCGTTGTCCCGGGAGGGGTGAAGACTCCGTTGGTGGGCACCGTCGAGATTGCGGGTATCGATCGGGAAGACCCGCGGGTCAAGTCATTGGTACATCGATTCGAAAAGCGGGCGGTCTCCCCGGAAAAGGTGGCGGCGTGCATTCTCTCCGGTATCGAGAAGAATCGATATCTGGTTTATACGTCCAACGACATCCGGTTCGGTTATTGGTGGGCTCGTAAGTTCTCGCCGCCCTATGAATTTGTCATGCAGAAAGCGAACGACCAGTTCGCCAAGCTGTTACCGCGCTCGTAATTAACTGCCGTTAGGACCTGTGTCGAACTCGGATAGGGACCAAGGTCACCGAAATGTCAAAGAGCTTTCGATTTGGTATCGAATTCAACTTTCCGCCCGAGCGTGTCCATGCGGCATTGACGGATACCCGGTATTGGATGGTTCGGCTTGGCGACCTGTATTCCAAAGCCGTTATAGAAGTCGGGGGTGGAGCGATAACGGTGTCGTTAGCCGACAATCTCGAATCGTCGGCATTGCCGGGGCTGATTGCAAAGCTGGCTCCGGACCGCCTCGGCGTCGAGCGAGCTGATCGGTGGGGTCCGCTATCCGACGGCCGGGCGATCGGATCGGTGACCGGGAGAACGCACGGATTACCTATCCGCATCGAGGTCGACCTCGAATTGACCGAGTCAGGTGAAGCTCGTTCCGTTCTGAACGTCGACGGCTGGGCCGAGGTGAAGATTCCGGTTGTCGGCGGTCAGATCGAGAGGCTGTTGAAGAATATGGCCCAGGATCTACTGCGCCGCGATCACGACGCTGTAGAAGCGTTCCTCCTGAATCCCTGAACGCTCGCTACTCGTCGACGCGATAGAGCTCGGCATGCAGATGATGAGTGAGTGGCGTCTGATCGTGTGCCATCCAGATGTCGTACGTCAGGGTGTCTTCGTGAACCCGCACTACGCGTCGTACATCGATGACAGGCATGGCATCCGGAGATGCCGCCAGCGTCAACAGTGTGAAGGCAAGGGTGCCCTCGGCGTCGATGCTTCCGCGGTGGATCTCGACGAAACCGGTCGGCTGGGTGATCAGCAACTCGAGCTCGTTGCCGGAGACCGGGCGCAAGTATCCCGATTCCATGTGAAGCGGGCGCCCGTCGGGCAATCCACGTGTGCGTGAGCTGTACGTCAGAAACGGTTTGGGGGTCGGAGCGAAGACGATTTCCTCGGAGTACTCGAAATCGTCGATCGTCGGAAAATGTCCGCTACCGGCGCCGGCCCAGCGTCCACGCAACAACTCGACCCCTCGGTGCTCGTTCTCGGGTCTCTGTGGTGCCGTCATGGTGGTTCCTCTCACTGGTGTCGGCCATCAGATTACGCATCAGCGGGAATACTGTTTATCCATGAACGGTTCCGGATCCGTCTCGCTCGGTGTCGACTCCGAGGTAGGTAAGTTGCGTTCGGTCATCCTGCATCGTCCCGGCGACGAGTTGAAGCGACTCACCCCACGAAACAACGATCAACTGCTGTTCGACGGTTTGCCGTGGGTTGATCGGGCGCAGGACGAGCACGATCAGTTCGCGTCGGTGCTGCGTGAGCACGGTGTCGAGGTTCTGTTGTTGGCGGATTTGCTCACGGAAGCCTTGACGGTCAGCGGTGCGGCCCGGATTCAGGGAATCTCGGCAGCAGTGGACACGCGGAAGATCGGGCACTCGCTGGGGCAGCATCTGTCGTCGTATCTGCGCAGTGTGCCGCCGGCGGAGTTGTCGTCCATCCTCACCGCCGGCATGACCTTCGACGAACTCCCGGTGGATGCGTCGTCGACGTCGCTGGTGCGGCGGATGCATCACGGCGGGGATTTTGTGATCGATCCGTTGCCTAATCTGTTGTTCACGCGTGATTCGTCGTTCTGGATCGGGGCGCGGGTGGTGATTACGTCCTTGGCGTTGTCGGCGCGAGCGCGGGAGTCGTCGATCACCGATCTGGTGTATGCGCATCATCCCCGGTTTCGGGGGGTGCGGCGGGCGTACGAATCGCACACCGCTCCGGTGGAAGGTGGTGATGTGCTGCTTCTTGCTCCCGGCGTGATTGCCGTCGGTGTGGGTGAGCGTACGTCGCCGGCGGGAGCGGAAGCCTTGGCGCGCAGTGTGTTCGACGACGATTTGGCGCATACGGTGTTGGTGGTGCCGATCGAGCAGCGGCGTGCGTCGATGCATCTCGACACGGTATGCACGATGGTGGAAGCCGATGCTGTGGTCATGTATCCGGCTATTCAGAACACATTGTCAGCCTTCACTATTCGGCGTGAGGACGAGGGTGTGAGCATTCGTGGCGCCGACCCGTTCCTCGAGGCCGCCGCCGACGCGATGGGGATCGGGAAGCTGCGGGTCATCGACACCGGATTGGATACGGTGACTGCCGAACGTGAGCAGTGGGACGACGGAAACAACACTCTGGCAATCGAACCCGGCGTGGTGATCGCCTACGAGCGCAACGTCGAGACGAATGCGCGGTTGGAAGCGTCGGGTATCGAGGTGCTCCGGATCGCGGGGTCGGAACTGGGATCCGGCCGAGGCGGTCCCCGGTGTATGTCCTGTCCGATCGCCCGCGATCCGCTGTGAAACCTAGAGGATTTCTTCGACCTTGTCTGCCGGGCGGGCGAGGACTGTGCCCTTGTCAGTGACGACAAAGGGGCGTTCGATGAGAATCGGGTGTTCGATCATGGCGTCGAGGATCTTGGACTCGGACGCGTCGGCGAGCCCGAGCTCCTTGTACTGCGATTCACGCTTGCGGACTGCCTGGCTGGGAGTGAGGCCGGCGTCGGAGAGGAGTTTTTCCAGTTCCGAACGGGTAGGCGGTGTATCGAGGTACATGACGACGTTCGGTTCGATGCCGTGTTCGCGCAGCCGCGCGAGAACGGTTCGTGAGGTGTTGCATCGTTGATTGTGGAAGATCGTTGCAGAGGCCATGGTCGACATTGTGCCTGGCGTGATCAGCCGTCCGGTCGGGAAGTGGGAACAAATGCCCCCTTCCGGCGCGCTGGACTGAAGTACCGACGTATGAGGAGTGGATGATGACGGAACATCGGAGTGTCGACGAACGGCGGGTGGCGATCGCCGGAGGTCACGGCAAGATCGCGCAGCACCTCATATTTTTGCTGGCCGGGCATGGTGATCGGCCGATAGCGCTGATCCGCAATCCGGATCATGAGGGTGCTGTCCGAACGTTGGGCGCATTCCCCGTGGTGATCGATCTGGAAACTTCCACCGTCGACGAGGTTGCGAAGGTGTTGGCGGGGTGCGATGTTGCTGTTTTTGCGGCGGGCGCCGGTCCGGGAAGCGGAGTCGCCCGTAAGGACACTGTCGACCGGGCGGCGGCCGTACTGCTTGCCGACGCCGCCGAAAAAGCGGGTGTTCGTCGGTTCATCCAGATCAGTGCGATGGGCGCCGGTGAACCGGTGGCGGAGGGGACCGACGAAGTCTTTGCGGCCTATCTCGAGGCGAAGACGGCTGCCGAGGACGATCTGAAGGGTCGTACCGAGTTGGAGTGGACGATTGTGCGTCCAGGGCTTCTCACGGATGACGACCCAACCGGTGAGGTAACACTGGCAGAACCTCCGGTTGCGCGTGGATCGGTCAGTAGGGCCGACGTGGCGGCAGTGATCGAGGCGCTGATCGATGCACCCGCGACTGTCGGCAAGACGTTGGTTCTGACGTCCGGCCCCGACCAGATTCGCGACGCGGTCGATGCCTTGTGATGACCGACATCGCGATCGACCATGATTCATCTGTGGCGCCGTACGACCAACTGCGCCAACAGATTATCGAGCAGGTTCAGACCGGGGGACTGATCGCGGGGGCCAAGATTCCCACGGTCCGGGCGCTGGCGACTGACTTGGGTTTGGCGGCGAATACCGTCGCAAAAGCGTATCGGGTGCTCGGTGAGCAGGGGGTGATCGAGACCCGAGGGAAGCAGGGCACGTTCATCGCATCGGGCGACGATCCGGTGCGTGCGCAGGCGGAGCAGGCGGCGACGGCATTTGCGAAAGATGTGCGTGCTCTCGGATATTCGGACGATGAGATCGTGACCATGGTCGAGGCTGCATTGAGAGGTGCGTGACACAGCTTTAAGTTGACGCTTCAACTTAAAGCTGTCAGGCTTGCACCATGAATTCGTCGATCGTCCGTGACCTCGGACTCCTCATCGCCCGTATCGGCCTCGGCATCATCTTCATCGCCCACGGCTGGCAGAAGTTCTTCACGTACAAGATCGCCGGCACACAGGCGTCCTTCGAAGCCATGGGCGCGCCGCTGCCCAAGGTGTCCGCAATAGCCGCTGCCACCATCGAACTCGGTGGCGGAATCCTGCTTATCGCCGGCGTGTTGACTCCGCTCGTCGGTGTGCTGTTGTTCCTCGACATGGTGGGAGCCTTCTTCATCGTCCACTCGGGTAACGGTGTTTTCGTCGACGCCGGCGGCTATGAACTGGTACTTGCACTGGGTGTCGGTTCGCTGCTGATCGCCACGATCGGCGCCGGACGCATCAGCGTCGACGGATTGATTGGTAAAGGCGACGGCTGGTTGAAAACCGCAGCGTAAGGCGTGTTCGAGGCGGGTCCGACTGGCGTCGGGCCCGCCTTCGCTATTGCTTTTGTTCGCCCGAGTGACCAACGTATTGACTTATGGTGACGAAATCTGATCGATCCGAGCAGAATTCCGGTGCCAACGAGGACCGACCGACAACCGGGTTTACCCGGGTGGGTGTGCGAACCGATTACGTGGTTTTCTCCGTAACGGCATTGGCGGTCTTGGCAATTCTCGTGTGGGGCCTTGTCGCGCCCGACAATCTGAACTCGGTGACGGGGAGCGTTCTCGACTGGCTCGTAGTCAACATCGGCTGGCTTTTTGTTCTCGCGGCGTCAGCTTTCGTGCTGTTCTCCATCTACCTTGCCGTCAGCCGGTTCGGAGACATTCCACTCGGCAAGGACGGCGAGAAACCGGAGTTCCGGACCGTCAGTTGGATTGCGATGATGTTCAGCGCCGGAATGGGAATCGGCCTGATGTTCTTCGGCGTCGCCGAACCTCTGGCGCATTACGTCGATCCGCCGCCCGGCACCGACGGTGGTATCGGTACCGCCATGGCAACCACCATGTTCCACTGGGGGCTGCACCCCTGGGCGATGTATGCCGTTGTGGGCCTAGCCATTGCGTACGGATCGTATCGACGTGGGCGCAAGCAGCTGTTCAGTTCGGCATTCATACCGCTGCTCGGGCGTCGGGCTGAAGGTCCGATCGGCAAGGTCATCGACATCCTTGCGATCTTCGCAACTCTCTTCGGCACGGCCGCGTCGTTGGGACTCGGTGCCCTGCAGATCGGCTCGGGATTC
Organism: Rhodococcus sp. NPDC056743; assembly: GCF_042790355.1. Taxonomy (NCBI): domain Bacteria; kingdom Bacillati; phylum Actinomycetota; class Actinomycetes; order Mycobacteriales; family Nocardiaceae; genus Rhodococcus; species Rhodococcus sp. NPDC056743. The sequence continues at coordinate 40,496 of NZ_JBHTZI010000010.1, forward strand.
CAGGTGGTCGGGTGGATGCAAGAAGTGAGTGTCTTCCTCCTCGTGTCCATCGTCGCGGTGCTGACCCTCGCCTTTGTCGCATCGGCAGTTTCGGGCGTTTCCAAGGGAATTCAGTGGTTGTCCAACATCAACATGGTGCTCGCATTGATCCTGGCGCTCTTCGTGTTCGTGCTCGGACCGACAGTTCTGATCCTCAACCTTCTGCCCACCACCATCGGCGCCTATGCGTCGGACCTCGCCCAGATGTCGGCGCGTACCGGAGCGTCGTCGAATCCGGAGACCGGAGAGTGGCTGTCGTCCTGGACCATCTTCTACTGGGCCTGGTGGGTGTCCTGGACGCCGTTCGTGGGAATGTTCCTGGCGCGCATCAGTCGTGGGCGCACCATCCGTCAGTTCATCATCGGCGTCATCGTTGTTCCCACGACCGTGAGCCTGCTGTGGTTCTCGATCTTCGGTGGGGCCGGGATCGGTGAGGAACGAGAGGGAATCGATCTTGCGAGCCGCGGTTCGGAGGAAGCACAGTTGTTCGGCATGCTCGACAATCTCCCGCTCGCCGGAATCACGACAGTTCTGGTAATGCTCCTGGTCGCAGTGTTCTTCGTCTCGGGCGCAGATGCGGCGTCGATGGTGATGGGCACGCTTTCGCAGCGGGGAACACTCGAGCCGAGTCGGTGGGTCGTGGTGTTCTGGGGTGTGCTGACGGGCGGGGCGGCGGCGCTACTGCTGTGGACCGGCGGTTCCGAAGCACTCGAAGGTTTGCAGACCATGACGATCATCGCGGCCGCACCCTTTGTCGTGGTGATGATCGGTCTGTGCTTCTCGCTGTACCGAGATCTGTCACACGACCCGATCATCGTCGCTGCCCGAGAGCAGAAACGAGCGCTTCTCCGAACAACGCGACGGGTCCGACGAGGCGCTCGCGCTCGGCGCGATACCTGAGCTATTTCCAGCTCGGCAACCACAGGTGGTTCTGCCACGATTCCGGCGTGATCGGCATCGCGGTCAGGATCGGCCACAGGTAGACGAAGTTCGCGACAACCAGCCCGATGTACAGGCTGACCGCGAGTAGTCCGGTGGTGCGTCGCTCGACGGAATCCGTTGCCTTGCCCAGGACGTCACCGAGTGTCAGTGCAAATCCCATGACCATGAACGGTGCGAGCGCCACGCCGTAGAAGAAGTACATCTGACGGTCCATCGTGGCGAACCAGGGGAGGTAGGCGGCGCCGTATCCGGTGAGAACAACGGCATAGCGCCAGTCGCGCCGGACAAACGTCTTCCAGATCGCCCACGCCAGCATGGGCAGGGCCAGCCACCACATAGCCGGGGTACCGATCAGCATGATGGCCTTGACGCAACTGGCGGCTCCGCAGCCCGTTACCTGCTCGCCGTCGGCGTAGTAGTACAGCATCGGACGCAGACCCATCGGCCACGTCCAGGGTTTCGATTCCCACGGATGATGATTGCCCGCGGAGTTCGTCAGACTCGAGTGGAAAGTGAGCACGTTTCCGCTGTAATACCACAGGGAACGCAGTGCCGAGGGTATGAAACTCCACGTCCCGCCCTCGCCGATCTCGTTGCCGACGGCATGGCGATCGACGCCGGTCTCACTCGCGAACCAGGCCCAGTAGCTGGCCAGGTAGACACCGATCGGGATGACGACCAACGCATACAGAGCGGGGCCGATGTCGCGGATCGCGGTGCCGAACCACGGCCGTTGCACGCGGTAGGCACGGCGGGCGGACAGGTCGAACGCGACGCTGAGTAGTCCGAAGAACAAGATGAAGTACATGCCGGACCATTTGGTGCCGCAGGCCAATCCGAGCAGAATGCCGGCGCCGAATCGCCACCACCGGAATCCGAGCCGTGGACCCCATTCGGAATCACCGATCCGGCCCTCCGCGTAGGCCGTTGCCATCCGTTGCCGAACCTGGTCACGGTCGACGATGAGGCAGCCGAGCGCGGCCAGGACGAAGAACGCGAGAAAGATGTCGAGCATGCCCAGACGGGACGAGACGAACGTGACGCCGTCGACGATCAGCAGAATGCCGGCAATCGCACCGATCAGTGTCGAGCGCGTCATCCGTCGAACGGTCCGAATGATCAGCAGCACCATCAAAGTTCCGGCCAGTGCCGACGAGAACCGCCAACCCCAGCCGTTGTAGCCGAAGATCGCCTCGCCGATTGCGATCATCTGCTTGCCGATCGGCGGATGCACCACCAATCCGTAACCCGGGTTGTCCTCGATCCCACCGCCGGTCAGCACCTGCCATCCCTGCGGCGCGTAGTGCTTCTCGTCGAATACGGGAGTACCGGCGTCCGTGGGATAGGCGAGCATCGTGAACCGGGTGATTGCGGCGATCGTCGTGATGACAGCGGTGACGATCCAGCCGCGCAGTCGGTCCGTGGGCCCGAAGTCCGGGGCGGGTACAAGCGGCGCTGGACTACGCACTACCCGATCGCCACTGGCGGGCGTTGGCCGCTCGTCCGTCTGCACAGTCACTTGGCAATCGTAGGCTGTCAGGTATGACTGGTCGCTTGGTACTCGCCGCAACACCCATGGGAGATGTCGGTGACGCGTCTCCGCGTCTGCGCGACGCTCTCGCAACCGCCGACGTCGTGGCGGCGGAGGACACCCGACGAACCAAGTCGCTGGCCTCGGCTCTTGACGTGACGATCACCGGAAAGGTGGTCAGTTTCTACGATCAGGTGGAGATCGCGAGACTTCCTGCGCTGGTCGCCGACGTTGCCGACGGCAAAACCGTCCTTCTCGTGACCGACGCCGGTATGCCGTCGGTCAGTGATCCCGGATACCGCCTTGTTGCTGCATGTGTGGCCGAAAACTTGAAGGTCACGTGTCTGCCGGGGCCCTCGGCAGTTACCACGGCCCTCGCGCTGTCGGGACTGCCTGTCGAGCGCTTCTGCTTCGACGGTTTCCCGCCGCGCAAGGGAGGACAACGCAAGACCTGGTTCGCGGGACTGCTCGCCGAACAGCGCGCGTGTGTGTTCTTCGAGGCGCCGCATCGCCTGGCTGATTGCCTGGCCGATGCCGTCGAGGTGCTCGGTCCCGATCGGCGCGCCGCCGTTTGCCGCGAGTTGACCAAGACCTATGAAGAAGTGAAGCGCGGAACGCTCGGCGAACTCGCCGCGTGGGCCGCCGAAGGTGTGCGCGGCGAAATCACGGTAGTGCTCGAAGGTGCTGTCCTGGTGGCCTCCGATCCGGCCGATCTGGTCGAGGAAGTGGAACGCCTGGTCGAGGGCGGAGCACGTCTGAAAGACGCGTGCGCCCTCGTCGCCACCCCCGGTGTGTCGAAGCGCGAACTGTACGAAACGGTGCTGGCTGCGCGTAAGGACTAGCTACCGGCGCACTGCAGGTGCTCCGGGTCGGAGGTTGGCGTCGTCGGCAGCTGCTTGGCCGGCATGCCACCCTTCGGCGTCGACGGACCGTCCGCGAGCTTTGCGGGTTCGGGGGAACAGCCGATCGAATTCGGTGTCGACCGCTGCCGAGGTGGTTGCGAGAATCGGCAGGAGGTCGGCGACGTCCATCGATGCCGCGTCGGCGGCTTCGGCGGTCGCTTTGGTACCGGCGTCGCGGAGACGTTGACCGATTCGGTTGGCGAACCCGGTGAGGAAGCCCTTGCGGAACGACGTGGTTCGCGAGCCGCCGCGATTGCTGGTGTCGGCGAATTGCATTGCGCGCGTTGCCTGTACGAGTAACGACGTGAAGAGCATGTCGACCTGTTGGAGATCGACGGGTGTGCCGATGACGGTGGCGATGGACACCTCGCTGAACCACACAGCGCGTACCCGGTTGGAATCACCGATTGCAGTGAGGAGATGGACCTTCTCTTTCACGTACGGGTTGTCGAGGTGGATTCGACGCCCATTCACGGCGGTATCGGTGATGCCGGTGCGATTGTGCAGAAGCGCGGCGTCGATCGCGTACCGCGTCATCAACTCCTGTGCCTTTTCGGTGAAGGACTCGGCTTCTTCCGCAAAATTGGTGGCCTCGGCTTTGGCGAGGAGTCCACGAATTCGCTTGAGCACCTTGGCGTCTACTTCGGCTCCCGTGCCCGCGTAACTGGTGTCTGTTCGCTGCGGAGGCCACGTGGACGGCGGCGCGAGCAGCAGATTCCACGGCGCAAGCCGCGTCCAGTGCAGTGATACCTCGGCGATCTGGGAGACGAGGAAATAGGGATCTTCGAACAGGAGTCCGGCAGCGAGGGATCGAAAAACGTCCTCGTCCAGAGTGATTCGCGAAGCGATGCGATCGGCATTGGGGAACTGTTCACGAATGGACGCGAGCTGCCCGACCCATTCGAGGGGAGCGCGGTCGGCAGCCCTGGTTCGGGCGGCGTCGAGCAGGGCGGCGGTGGCAACTAGATCCGCGTTCGAGGGATCTTTGCTACGACGGGCCAGGTGAACAAGATCGGCAGGCTGCCATCCTCGTTCGTAGACGCCGCCGAGCTCGGCGATCAGGGCCTCGGCAGCTGCGACGGATTGAGGACTGACTTCGTGAGAGGACACGCGGGTTCCGTTCCAGGGCAGCGTCTGCGAGGAGGCAGTAGATCGAAAGTATGTTCTATCGGATGTCATGGACGCAGTGTGCACGTGGGGTCCGACACAACTGGCTCAGACCAGATGCGGCGGACCCCACGTAAGCGTCACACGGTAAAGATCACTCGTCGACGAAACGAGGGAAAACAGGTGCCGGAGCAGGCAGTTTCCGGTTTGCGTCGATGCGAACGGCGATGTCGGTGAACTGACGGTTCTCTTCGCTCTGGCCGAGCAGATCGAGGATCCGCGACGCTGCGTCCGGCATGACCGGCTGAACGAGAATTCCGACGATACGGACCACTTCGATCGTCACGTAGAGAACCGTCGCCATCCGGGCCGGATCGGTCTTGCGCAGAACCCACGGTTCCTGCTTGGAGAAGTACCGGTTGGTCTCACCGAGTACGCCCCAGATGGCTTCCAGCGCGAGGTGCAGAGCCTGGACGTCGAACTCGCTGCGGCACTTGGCAAGCAGCGCATCGGCCGACGCCAGCATCGCCAGGTCGTCCTCGGTGAACTCGCCGGGGGTGGGAAGCTGGGCGTCGCAGTTCTTCGCGACCATCGTCAGTGAGCGCTGCGCGAGGTTGCCGAGTTCGTTCGACAGGTCCGCGTTCATGCGCGTCACGATCGCTTCGTGGCTGTAGCTGCCGTCCTGGCCGTACGAGATCTCGCGGAGCAGGAAGAAGCGGACCGCGTCGAGGCCGTACTGATCGACCATGGCGATCGGGTCGACGACGTTTCCGACGGACTTCGACATCTTCTCGCCCTTGTTGTACAAGAACCCGTGGACGAAGACCCGCTCCGGCAGTTCGATACCGGCAGACATGAGGAACGCCGGCCAGTACACGGTGTGGAACCGCGTGATGTCCTTGCCGATGATGTGCAGGCTTGCAGGCCAGAACTTCTTGAACTCCTCCGAGTCGACGTTCGGGTAGCCCACGCCGGTCAGGTAGTTGGTGAGGGCGTCGACCCAGACGTACATGACGTGGTCGGGGTCGCCGGGAACCTCGACGCCCCAGTCGAACGTCGTTCGTGAGATCGACAAGTCCTTGAGGCCGCCCTTGACGAAGCTGACGATCTCGTTGCGGCGAGTCGTGGGGGCGATGAACTCGGGATGCTCTTCGTACAAAGCGAGCAAACGATCCTCGTACGCCGAGAGTCGGAAGGTGTAGTTGGACTCCTCGGTCCACTCCACCGGGGTGCCGGTCTCGGTGGACTGACGCGTGCCGTCTTCGAGAAGCGTGGTCTCGGCTTCGGTGTAGAAGGCCTCGTCCCGAACCGAGTACCACCCCGAGTACGTGTCGAGATAGATGTCACCCGATGCAGCCATCTTCTCCCAGATGGCCTTGCTGGCGAGTTGGTGATCTGCGTCGGTGGTGCGGATGAACCGGTCGTACGAGATGTTCAGGACCTTGTCGAGGTTCTGGAACACGTCGGAGTTGCGGGCGGCGAGTTCGCGGACGTCGATGCCCTCTTTGATGGCCGTCTGCTGCATCTTCAGACCGTGCTCGTCGGTGCCGGTCATGAAGAACACTTCATGTCCGTCCAACCGCTTGAAGCGGGCGAGCGCGTCCGAAGAGATGTATTCGTACGCGTGGCCGATGTGCGGAGCGCCGTTGGGATACGCGATCGCTGTCGTGATGTAGAACGGCGATCGTTCCGCGCCTTCCGGGGCGGCGGAGTCCGGGCGCGTGGTCTGGGAGGGTGAGGCAGGCACAGTCATGGTGCGCTTACTCTATCGGGCGTGAGCAAAGACCGTCCCGCCCCCGATGCCCCTGAGCCCTTGTCGCCTCTGATCGACGCCCATACGCACCTCGACGCGTGTGGTGCACATGACGCTGCGACCGTGGCCGAAATAGTCGATCGAGCCGAGGCCGTCGGCGTCGGACGGGTCGTCACGGTGGCCGACGACCTCGACGCCGCGCGCTTTGCCGTCGACGCTGCGAACTGGGATTCTCGCGTGTACGCCGCCGTCGCAATCCACCCGACCAGGGCAAACGTACTCGATGTCGACACCCGAGCCGAGATCGAGCGGTTGGCGTCGGATCCGCGAGTCGTTGCCGTGGGGGAGACGGGGCTTGATCTCTACTGGCCCGGCAAGCTCGAGGGCTGCGCCACCATCGAGGAGCAGGTCGGCGGTTTTCGCTGGCACATCGACCTCGCGAAGCGGTTGGGCAAGACGTTGATGATCCACAACCGCGAAGCCGACCAGGACTTGCTGCGAGTGCTCGGCGAGGAAGGCGCGCCGGAGACCGTGGTCTTCCACTGCTTCTCTTCGGATTCGGAGATGGCGCGGGCGTGCATCGACGCGGGCTATGTGCTGAGTTTTTCGGGCACCGTCAGTTTCAAGAACGCGAAGGCGCTCCGCGAGGCCGCGCTGTTGGTGCCGTCGGATCAGCTGATCGTCGAAACGGATGCGCCGTTCCTCACTCCGCATCCGTTCCGCGGCGCGCCCAACGAGTCGTATTGCCTGCCGTACACAGTCCGGGCACTAGCTGACATCCGCGGCGAGGATCCTCAGGCTCTCGCGGCAGCGTCCACGGCGACAGCGGAGCGGGTTTACAAGCTCTGACCGCTATTCTGAGCTGACAGGTAACTCCGCGCCCGGGACCGTCGTGTCCTGGTCTGTCTACTGCGCGGAGTATTGAGATGAACGACTACATCTATCCCGACGACGTGGTCACAGTCCGCATCGAAACATGGGAGTTCGAGTGCTGTGCACCGTTGCCGGTTGTCGGCGGTAGCCGCGGCTGGATGGAGACGGCGGTCGTGGTCGAACTGGCCGTTCCCGGGAAGGGATGAAGGCGCACAGTTTCACCGAACCGACGCCGGTCGACTCTGCGGTTGAGATCGTCACCGTTCACGTCGACGCAGTCGAAGTCGAGTGCTGTGGGCCGTTTCCCGCTGTCGGTGAACCATGCTCGTGGACATTGACGCCGCGATTGCATGACGACGAGTTCGACGGATGGGTTCACAGCGGGATGCCGGCGTCAGGAGTTGTGACGACAGGTGTGGTGGTCGGGATTCTCGTGGTGACGACGATGTATGCAGAAGCAGGAAGTCCACGCAAGTGGTTGCCCGTCGCAGGTAGCGAGACATGCCGAAGAGTCGACGCCAGTCCTCGGTGGTTCCGGAGGTTCGGCGATTTCGAGTTCGGGCCACAGAACCGGATCGAGACCGGGCTGGTCGTCGAGTTGGCAGTCAACTCGTAAGCCCAGTGCCTAACTGCACACAACTGCGCGTCCGGAGGCTTATCCAGCCCTCTGGAGCCGACATGTGTACAGAAATACCCGGCGGGCAGCCCCTCGAGGTAACCCGCCGGGCAGAAGGTTAGAGCACCTTCCCCAGGAAATCCTGGGTGCGCTTCTGCTGCGGGTTGCCGAACAACGCTTCCGGCTTCCCCTCTTCGACGATGTAGCCGTCGGCCATGAAGATGACGCGATCGGATACCTCGCGCGCAAATCCCATTTCGTGGGTCACGACCACCATCGTCATGCCCTGTTTCGCGAGGTCGCGCAATACCTGCAGAACCTCGCCCACCATTTCGGGGTCGAGGGCGCTGGTGGCCTCGTCGAAGAGCATGATGTCCGGGCTCATGGCGAGTGCGCGGGCGATGGCAACACGCTGCTTCTGGCCGCCGGACAGACTTGCGGGCTTGGCGTCGGCCTTCTCTCCGAGACCAACCTGACCCAGCAGTTTCACCGCGATCTCGCGTGCCTGTTCCTTGGTGGAACGACCCGTCTGGACCGGGGCGAGCATCACGTTTTCGATGACGGTCATGTGCGGGAACAGATTGAAGTGCTGGAACACCATGCCGATGTGTTGGCGCACCTTGTCGATGTCGACGTTCTTGTCCGTCAGGTCGAACTGGTCGACGCGCACGGTGCCGGCGGTGATGTCCTCGAGGCGGTTGAGGCAGCGCAAAAAGGTGGACTTGCCGGAGCCGGACGGCCCGATGACGCACACCACTTCGCCGTTCTTGATGTCGACGTCGAGGCCTTTGAGGACCTCGTTGTCGCCGAACGACTTTTTCAGCCCCTTGACCTCGATCTTGATCTCGGTGTCTGGCTTGCTCATGTTGACGGCTGTTTCGGTCACTTGTTGATCCTCTTTTCGAGGCGGTTCGAGAACTTGGTGAGCGCCATGATGATGATGAAGTACATGGCGCCGATGATCAGCCACATGTTGAAGGACTGGAAGTTGCGCGCGATGATGATGCGCCCGGTCTGAGTGAGCTCTGCGAGTCCGATGACCGACAGGATCGACGTGTCCTTGAGGGTGATGACGAACTGGTTGATGTACGACGGGATCATCGTGCGAATTGCCTGCGGCATGATGACTTTCCGCATTGTCTTCATGTAGCTGATGCCGAGGCTGCGTGATGCTTCCATCTGGCCCTTGTCCACGGCCAGGATTCCGCCGCGGACGATCTCCGCCATGTATGCACCGGCGTTGAGTGAGAGCGTGATGACGCCGGCGGTGAATGCCGACATCTGGAAGTGCAGGGCGGCCGGGATGCCGAAGTAGATGAAGAACGCCTGCACCAGAAGCGGTGTGCCGCGGAAGATGTCGACGTAGGCGGTACCGATTCCGCGGACGACGATGTGTGTCGATACGCGGCAGAGTCCGAAGATCGCACCGAGGACCAGAGCGATCGCAATCGAGACGACCGACAGAACGATGGTCAGCCACAGGCCCTTGAGCAGTTGCGGGTAGGTGCTTTTGATCAATCCGATGATGGAGTTGTCGGACGACGTCGCGCCTTGACCGAGGAACTGCGAGAGGATGTCGTCGTATTCTCCGCTGTCGCGCAGGTTCTGCAGACCGGCATTGAACATCTCGAGGAGTTCGGCGTTCTGGCCCTTGTTGACGGCAAAGCCGTAGCTTGCGCCGGCTTCCTTCTCCGTGACGGTTTTGAGTCCGTTGCCCTGGGTGATGCCGTAAGCGAGGACGGGATAGTCGTCGAACACGGCGACGGAGTTTCCGGTGCGGACCTCGTCGTACATGCTGGCGGAGTCGGCGAAGTAGACAGTCGTGAAACCGTATTGATCCTTGATGGATTCGGCGAACGAGGCGCCTTCGGTGCCGTTCTTGACGGCGACGCGCTTGCCCTTCAGGTCCTCGTAGGACTTGATGTCGTTGTTCGTTTCGAGCACTGCCATCTGGACACCCGACTCGAAGTACGGGTCGGAGAAGTCGAAGACCTGCTTGCGAGCGTCGGTGATCGACATACCGGCGATGACGCCGTCGGCCTGGCCCGCCTGGACCGCCTGCAGGGCCGCGTCGAATCCGAGTTGTTTGATCTCGACGTTGAATCCCTGATCCTCGGCGATTGCCCGGATCAGTTCCATGTCGATGCCGGTGAGGTTGCCGTTTTCGTCCTCGAACTCGAACGGTGCAAACGTGACGTCGGTGGCGATGATGTACGTCCGGCCTGGCTGCGCCGACGCGATGCCGGGGGCGAACAGCGCTGCGATGAGCGCCATCAGGATGGCCAGGATCGGCCACCTCGGGTTACGTGGTTTGTCGAATTTTCTTCGCACTCTCGCCCAGCTTTCGTATGTCACGCCCGGGATCGCCGGACTGCTTATGACCAGACGAGAACATACTGCGCGCCGCACTGAATCGTTACACCGTTAACTGAGGTAAAAAGTTACCGACCTGCGACACGCCGTGGTGCATCCGTGACAAAAGTCGCATTCCGTGACCGTTTGGTTGCCGAAGTGAGGTGCGGCCGTTACCGTATTGTGATCGAACGTCCGCCTGCCTTGGGATTTCCTGTGTCGCCTTTTGCCAAGATCAACTCCGCGAAGTCACCACTTCTCTACTCGATGGTGGCCGCGCTGCTGCTGACGCTTGTTGTCGGTGGGCTGCTCGTGGTGGTTCAGCACAAGACGATCACGCTTGACGTCGACGGCGAGATGATCTCGCTGTCCACCATGTCGAGCAGCGTCGGCGGCGCCTTGGACAAGGCCGGCTACGAGGTAGATCCGAAGGACGCACTCGCACCCAGTTCCGACGCTTCCCTGTCCGACGGTGACACCGTCGTACTGCGCCGGGCACGCGAGTTGGAATTGACCGTCGACGGCAAGCAGCAGACGGTATGGACCACCGCGCTGACCGTGGACGAAGCGTTGAAGCAGTTCGACGTGGCCGACGATTTCGCGGTATCGGCGTCGCGCTCGCATCGTTTGCCGCTCGAGCGCACGGAACTCGACGTGATCAGCCCCAAGGTTGTCCATGTTGCGGATGGCGGCGCCCCCGCAACCGAAATCAAGCTTGCCGCCGCAACCGTCGGTGATCTTCTGGCCGCACGCAATGCCCCGCTCGAGCAGGCTGACACGGTTGTTCCGCCCGCCGAGACTCCCGTCACGGAGGGTCTCACCATCGAGATCACCCGGACGCGCACCGACACCCTCGTCGAGACCCAGCCGATTCCCGCGCCGGAGAACAAGATCGACGATCCTTCGCTCGAGAAGGACACGACCGTCGTCGAAAACCCGGGAGTGCCCGGTGAGCGCACAGCGACCATCGAGGTCAAGACGGTCAACGGTGTCGAGGCCGGTCGTACCGAGCTTGCCGCGACCGTCGTCGCGGAACCTGTTGCCGCGGTCGTCAAGGTCGGCACCAAAGAACCTGCGGTACCGGCAATTTCCAATGCGTCGACGTGGGATGCGATTGCGCAGTGCGAGGCCACCGGCAACTGGGCGATCAACACCGGTAACGGCTTCTACGGCGGATTGCAGTTCACTCAGAGCACCTGGCAGGCGTTTGGCGGCGGCGAGTACGCATCGCGTGCCGACCTCGCAACCCGTGAGCAGCAGATCGCGATCGGCGAGAAGGTTCGCGCTGGTCAGGGCTGGGGCGCATGGCCTTCGTGCACAAGCAAATTGGGTCTGCGCTGATCGCGCGCTGACCACGGACCAGAAGTCAGGAACCTATGTCACCGCTTGCGAAGCTCAACTCGACACGATCACCGCTGTTGTATTCGATGATCGCCGCGTTGCTTCTCACGCTGGTGGCCGGCGGAATCCTGGCCGTGGTCAATCACAAGACCATCACTCTCGACGTCGACGGCGAGCAGATTCGACTGAGCACCATGGCGAGCAACGTCGACGGCATCCTCGAAGATGCGGGTTACGCAATCGGTGACAAGGACGCTGTTGCACCGGCATCCAACGCGTCCGTGTCCGACGGAGACACCGTGGTGCTGCGTCGTGCGCGCGAGATCACGTTGACGGTCGACGGTCAGCAGAAGTCCGTGTGGACCACGGCGCTCACTGTCGAAGATGCGTTGAAGCAACTCGATGTTGCTGCAGATGTTCATGTTTCGGCTTCACGTTCGCAGCGTCTGCCATTGGACGGCGCTGCGCTCGATGTTCTCACGCCCGTAGTCGCGAAGCTGGTCGACGGAGCAAATGCGGAGACGGATGTGCGGCTCGCAGCTCCCACCGTCGGTGAGTTCTTGACCGCCAACGGAACTCCGCTCGGAGCTGCGGACACCGTTGTTCCCGCAGCAGATGCGCCCCTCACCGAAGGCCTCGAGATCACTGTGACGCGCAATGTCACCGAAAGCCGAGTGGAGACCTTGCCGCTCGATCCGCCGGATCAGCGCATCGAGGATCCGACCATGAATCAAAGTCGCACGATCGTCGAGAATCCGGGAGCGCCCGGCGTTCGTGACGTCACATTTGCGGTCAATCTGGTCAACGGTGTCGAAACCGGCCGCACTCCTGTCGCCGAGACGATCACCACACCCGCGCAGCCGAAGGTTGTCCGCGTCGGCACCAAGCCGGGCACCGAGGTGCCGCCGGTCGAGAACGGTGCGACGTGGGATGCGCTCGCGCAGTGTGAGGCCACGGGCAACTGGGCTATCAACACCGGCAACGGTTTCTACGGCGGCGTGCAGTTCGACCAGAACACCTGGGAACGACAGGGTGGGCTCAAGTACGCTGCCCGTGCCGACCTCGCGACCCGCGAGGAGCAGATCGCAATTGCCACGCAAACCCAGCGTACCCAGGGCTGGGGCGCATGGCCGTCGTGCTCGGGCCGTCTCGGACTGGGTTAAGTTCTTACCTGTGTCAGACGCCGAATCGAACCAACCCATCGCCACCCCTCGTGGGCAGGCAGCGCTGCTCGGCCCGGCCGAGGTGCGCGCGCTTGCCGAGGAATTCGGTGTGCGCCCCACAAAGCAGTTGGGGCAGAACTTCGTTCACGACGCCAACACGGTGCGACGCATCGTCACCACTGCGGGCGTTACCCGTGACGACGTGGTTCTCGAGGTCGGACCAGGTCTCGGCTCCCTGACCATGGCACTGATGGATGTCGTGGATCGTGTCATCGCGGTGGAGATCGATCCGAATCTGGCGGCTCGTCTGCCCAAGACTGTGTCCGAGCGCGCTCCCGAACTGGCAGATCGACTGACGGTGGTGGAGGCCGACGCCATGCGTGTGTTGCCTTCGCAGATTCCGGGGGAGCCGACGGCTCTGGTCGCGAACCTTCCGTACAACGTGGCGGTGCCGGTGCTGCTGCACCTGTTTGCTTCGCTGCCGAGTCTGCGCACCGCTCTGGTGATGGTGCAAGCCGAGGTCGCTGATCGCCTCGCTGCTGATCCGGGAAGCAAGATCTACGGAGTCCCGAGCGTCAAGGCCAATTTCTTCGGTGAGGTCCGCCGCGCCGGCGCCGTGGGTCGCAATGTGTTCTGGCCGGCGCCGAAGGTGGAATCCGGTTTGGTGCGCATCGATCGTTATGCCGAGCCGCCGTGGCCGATGGACGAGCAGCATCGCAAGCGTGTTTTTGCCGCGATCGACGCTGCTTTTGCTCAGCGTCGCAAGACTTTGCGGGCAGCTCTCAGTGGTTGGGCGGGTTCGCCGGTTGAAGCGGAGCGCAGACTCCTCGCTGCCGGCATCGAGCCGCAGACGCGTGGCGAGATGCTCGACGCAGCTGCGTTCGTTCGTCTGGCCGGAGTCGAATAGCCCTGTGCGCCGTTGTGACAGCCATGGCTGTCACCAAAGCGCCCCCTGGGGGGGGGGGATTTTTAAAGGCGGACCCCCACGCGGGTTGGCACCACAAACAACCAGCAGAATTAAAAT
>NZ_JBHTZI010000010.1:54148-373574 GCF_042790355.1 Rhodococcus sp. NPDC056743
CGGTCGTAAGCTTCTTGCTGGGGGTTTTTGTGCCTCTTTCGGTTGGGTTTTTTTCCTCCGCTGCTGTGTTGTTTGGTGGGGCGTGTTTCGAATAGCCCTGTGCGCCGTTGTGACAGCCATGGCTGTCACAACGGCGCACAGTGGCTCTGACTTATTTGAATCGGCGCAGCCTCAGGCTGTTGCTCACCACGAACACGCTGCTGAATGCCATTGCAGCACCGGCCAGCATCGGGTTCAGCAGTCCTGCCGCCGCGAGGGGGATGGCTGCCGTGTTGTAGGCAAAAGCCCAGAACAGGTTGCCCTTGATGGTTTTCAGTGTCTTGCGAGAGAGCCTGATTGCATCCGCTGCCGAGCGCAGGTCACCGCGAACCAGGGTGATGTCGCTGGCTTCGATTGCGACATCGGTGCCGGTACCCATCGCCAGTCCGAGATCGGCCTGAGCCAGGGCTGCCGCGTCGTTGACACCGTCGCCGACCATGGCCACGACGCGTCCCTCCGCTTGCAGTTTCTTGACTGCGTCGACCTTGTCGGCGGGCATGACCTCGGCAAATACCGTGCTGATGCCCACTTGGTCTGCAACGGTCCTGGCGACGGTCTTGTTGTCGCCGGTCAGCAGAACCGGTTCGAGGCCGAGCGCCTTCAACTGTGCGATCGCCTCGGCGCTGGTGTCTTTGACGGCGTCGGCAATCACGAGGACGCCGCGCGCTGCTCCGTCCCAGCCGACTGCGATGGCGGTACGGCCCGCTTCTTCTGCTGCAGTCTTCGCGGCTCGCAGGTTCTCGGGCAACGTCATCGCCCAGTCCGCCAGCAATGCGTCACGGCCGGCTACGACAGCGTGGCCGTCGACCATTCCCTGCACGCCACGTCCCGCAACGTTCACGAAGTCGGAGACCGGGGGAAGCTTGCCCACTGTTTCCTTGGCGCCCTTGGCAATTGCCGCAGCGATCGGGTGCTCGGAGCGATGTTCGAGCGCACCTGCCAGACGTAAGACGTCATCGACACTGGTTCCGTCGGCTGCGACGGTGTCGAGCAGAGTCATCTGGCCGGTGGTGACGGTGCCGGTCTTGTCGAGGACGACGGTGTCCACTGCGCGAGTCGATTCCAGCACTTCGGGGCCCTTGATCAGGATTCCCATCTGGGCGCCTCGACCGGTGCCGACCAACAGTGCTGTGGGTGTTGCCAATCCGAGTGCACAGGGGCAGGCGATGATCAGGACGGCGACGGCCGCAGTGAACGCCATCTCGATTCCACTGCCGCTGCCGAGCCAGTAACCCAGTGTGGCAACGGCAATCGCGATGACAACGGGAACGAAGATGCCCGCGATGCGATCGGCGAGACGCTGAACGTCGGCCTTGCCGTTCTGGGCGTCTTCGACAAGTGCTGCCATCTGGGCGAGTTGGGTGTCGCTGCCGACTCGGGTGGCCCGGACGGACAGGGTGCCGCCCACGTTGACGGTGGCTCCGACAACGCTGTCGCCGACGCCTACCTCTTCGGGCACCGATTCGCCGGTCAGCATGCTCAGGTCGACGGCGGAGCGGCCTTCGGTGATAACGCCGTCGGTGGCGATCTTCTCACCGGGGCGGACGATGAAGACGTCGCCGGTGACGAGATCTTCCGCCGGGATTCTGACCTCGGTGCCGCCGCGCAGTACTGCAACGTCTTTTGCGCCGAGTTCCATCAGGGCACGTAGCGCCGCACCCGACGTGCGCTTGGACTTGTGCTCGAAATAGCGTCCGGCCAGCACGAAGGTGATCACACCTGCGGCTACCTCGAGATAGATGTTGGCGGTGCCGTCCATCCGGTCGACGGTGAGTGAAAACGCGTGTTTCATCCCGGCTTCGCCGGCTGTGCCGAAGAACAGCGCGTACAGCGACCACAGGAACGCGGCAATGGTGCCGATGGAGATGAGAGTGTCCATCGTGGCTGCACCGTGCCGCAGGTTGATCCAGGCGGCGCGATGAAATGGCAGTGCCGCCCAGACGATGACCGGTGCCGCCAGGGTGAGGGAGAGCCATTGCCAATTCGTGAACTGAAGTGCGGGGATCATCGCCATCGCGATGACGGGAACCGAGAGTAGGGTCGAGACGATCAACCTGGTACGTAGTTCGCGGAGGTCACGATCCTGTGGGGTCTCCGCGTCTGCGCCGGCGGTGGTGGCGGGCGGTGTGGGGAGCGCCGCCGAGTAGCCCGCATTTTCTACGGTGGCGAGTAGTTCTTCGACCCCGACGGTGTCCGGGTAGGAGACCTTGGCTTTTTCCGTGGCGTAGTTGACGGTGGCACTGACGCCCTCGATCTTGTTGAGCTTCTTCTCGATTCGAGCGGCGCACGACGCACAGGTCATCCCGGTGATGGCAAGCTCGACGCTACCGACGGTGGTGGGAGTACTCATCGGTGACCTTCCTCATGGGGTGCGGGCGCGACTGATGGGCTCGACGCCGGCGCGTGGCTCGGGGTGTGGTTTGGTGTTTGCCCTGGTGTTTCGATGGGGCTGCCGACTGCCGCCCCCACGCCGAAGGCGGCGCCGAATACGACGACCAGGCCTGCGGCGTAGGCGGCAAGCGTTGTGGAGGTGCGCATTGCCATCAGCTGTCTACGACGGCGTAGCCGGCTTCGTCGACTGCTGCGGCGATGTCGGTTGCAGATACCGGTGCGTCGCTGGTGACGCTGACGCGGCCGCTGGCCAGATCGACGTCGACGGCGGTCACTCCGGCGATGTTGCCGATCTCTTCCTTGACGGATCCGACGCAGTGTCCGCAGGTCATTCCGGAAACGGTGTATTCGGCGGTGGTCATGGGAGATCCCTTCGGTTGACTGATTCTATTGTACGGATACCCCGTGTAGGTATCGCTTCGAGATTCAAGGTACCCCCAGGGGGTATGCCTGTCAATGGGCTGGAGAGTGATCTGACACTCAAGCGAGACAAAGTCGAGGATGTGTGATCTACTTGTGTTGGTCGTAAGTGTTTGTGTTTGTGTTTCCACGCTCGCAAATGGTTAAGTTGCGAGCGTTTGGACATCCTCCACGGATTTGTCTCAGAACGGTCGTAGTAAGTGACCCGGGCGGTCGCAGTGACAGCCCGTAGACACTGTGTTAGAGGAGATTTACATGGCAGAGGGCATCGTGAAGTGGTTCAACTCCGAGAAGGGGTTCGGCTTCATTGCTCCCGAAGACGGCAGCGCTGACGTCTTCGTTCACTACTCCGAGATCCAGAGTGGCGGCTTCCGCACTCTCGAGGAGAACCAGCGTGTTGCGTTCGAGATCGGTCAGGGCAACAAGGGCCCGCAGGCCACCGGCGTTACCGTCGTCTAAGACGTCCATGTGAGCCGGGCAACCGGCGCATGACGTACTCAACAAAACCTCAACTCTTTCAGGGTTGGGGTTTTGTTGTATCTAAGTGAAAAGTGCTGTCAGGCATCACGATAACGGGCAGTGATCACGGCCTGCTCCTCGGCGATCGTTCGACATTCGTCGCGTAGCTCGGGTGGATTCAGGACTGTGAAGTCCACCTCGAACGCTCGCAGCCATTGTGCGACGGAGCGCAGTGAAGTTCCTGAAAGTGCTATGACGCAGCGATTTTCGCCGTCGGATTCCACTGACCCCCACTGATCGCTGACCATCGGCGCGATCTGTTCGATAGGTGCATGGAGCAGAACTGTTGCGCGCGTGGACGAAAATGCGCGGGCGACTCCTTTGGAGACAAATTCCGCAGCCCCTCCCGGTGGGAGTTCTCGAGGTGAAAACCGCGGTCCCGTAGGAATTTTAGGTTCCATCCGGTCGACACGAAACGATCGCCAGTCCTCACGGGAGAGATCCCACGCCACCAGGTACCACCGCACTCCCGACCGCACGAGGCGGTATGGCTCTACTTCACGGCGGCTCTGTGTGCCGTCGTGGGTGGCGTAGTCGAACCGAAGCCGCTCGTGGTTGTGGCACACCGACGCGATGGCGGACAGAACAGCGGCATCCACGGCGCTTGCGGCCGGTTCACGCGGCACCACGTCGATCTGCAGCGATTCCAGGCGATAACGCAGTCGGGGCGGCATGATCTGGCGGAGTTTGGCGAGCGCACGCATCGAGGCTTCGCCGATGCCGACCACCGAACCCGTAGCGCCGGACTGGAGCGACAGCGCCACCGCAAGCACTTCTTCGTCGTCCAGTTGAAGGGGAGGCATCTCTGCCCCGGCGCCGAGACGGTATCCGCCACCGACGCCTACCGTCGCATCGACCGGGTATCCGAGGTCGCGCAGGCGGTCGACGTCGCGGCGAACAGTGCGTGGTGTGATGGCAAGTTTGTCTGCGAGTTCGGCGCCGGACCAGTCTCGACGGGTCTGGAGCAGCGACAGCAACCGCAGTAGACGAGCTGATGTCTCCTTCATGAAATTCAGTGTCGCAGAGATTGAGGACCGTAACGGTCCTCAATTGATTCTAGGTTGATCCGCATCCGAGAAATCGAGAAGAAATGTGGGGCTCAATCATGAATCACAGCATCATGAATCACAACGGTCCGATGATCGAGACGAAGTCGCTCACCAAGCACTTCTCGCAGGGGAAGAACCTGGTCGAAGCAGTCAAAGGTGTGACGCTCGATGTTGCGGAGGGGGAGTTGGTGGCTTTGCTGGGGCCGAACGGCGCTGGAAAGTCGACGACGTTGCGCATGCTGACCACTTTGCTCGAACCGACCTCTGGCAGTGCGCGGATAGCGGGATTCGACGTGTCCGGTGCACGAAGCGAGGTGCGTTCGCGACTCGGATACGTCGGGCAGGGCAACGGCGCCGGCCACAACCAGCGGGTTCGCGACGAATTGGTGACCCAGGGGCTCTGCTACGGAATGCCCAAAGCGGATTCGCAGGTTCGGGCCGACGAGCTTCTCGGTGATCTCGAGCTCGCGGATCTCGGAAGTCGTAAGGTCAGCACGTTGTCGGGAGGCCAGCGCCGACGGCTGGACATTGCACTCGGCCTGGTTCATCGGCCGCCGCTGTTGTTTCTCGACGAGCCCACTACCGGCATGGACCCGCAGAGTCGGGCCAACCTGTGGGATCACATTCTCCGGTTGCGGCGCGAGATGGGTACGACAATCGTATTGACGACGCACTATCTCGAAGAAGCGGATTCGATGGCCGAGCGGGTCATCGTCATCGACGAGGGAACCGTGATCGCCGACAACACGGCCGCCGCGCTCAAAGCGGACCTCGCGGGGGATCATCTGTCGTTGACGTTCGAGACCGAGTCGGATGCAGTGACCGCGGCGTCGGTGGCGGAGCAGCTTGTCACGGTTCGTGAGGTCACCGTCGACGGACTCAGGGTGAGTATTCGTGCGAGCGAAGGTGATTCGACGCTACCAGTGCTACTTCGCGAAACGGATGCTCGTGGTGCCCGGGCTCTGACCGCCGACATCACCCGTCCGACACTCGACGACGTTTTCCTGACCCTCACCGGACGTAGCTTGCGCGAGAGCGCTGCCGCGGTCGCTTCCTAGACTGAGAACTTTTACCGAAAGGACTTCTGTCATGACACTCACACTCGATACCCCACGCGCTGTGCGCGGCAACATCGTTCGCGACAGCGCGATAGTGATGGGGCGCGAACTTCGGCCGATGCTGCGCGACCCGGTCAGCGTTGTCTTCAGTCTCATTCAGCCGCTCATTCTGCTCGCACTGTTCGGTCCACTGCTCAAAGGCGTTCCAGGCACCGGTGACGGTGTGTGGAATTGGTTCATCCCCGGTGTGCTGGTGATGATCGCGATCTTCGGAACGACGATGACCGGCTCGAACCTCCTGATCGAGATGCAGCAGGGATCTCACGAGCGAATGTTGGTGACGCCGCTACGACGCTCGTCGTTGTTGATCGGGCGGGCATGTAAGGAAATGGTTCCGCTTGCAGCGCAGGCGATTCTGATCATTCTGGTGGCGCTACCGCTCGGGTTGGACGTGAACGCCGCCGGCGCGGCACTCGGGATTGTTCTGCTCGGAGTTTTCGGCGTCGGGCTCGGGGCTCTGTCCTATGCCTTGGCTCTGGCTGTGCGGGAGCAGGATTGGATGTTCTGGGTGGTGCAACAGACGCTGATGTTCCCGCTCTTGATTCTCTCGGGGACCATGCTTCCGCTCGACGACGCACCGGGTTGGATGAAGGTGCTCGTGAACATCAATCCACTGGGATACGTCGTGGATGCCGAGCGTGCGCTCTTTGCCGGAGACTTTGCATCGGGCAGCGTTCTGGCCGGAGTTGTGGCGGCTGTGAGCGTCGCGGTTGTCGGCCTCGGTGTAGGGGTTCGGGCAGTCAAATGAGGCGTCGGGCGGTTCTAGGTTTTCGCCCAGGTGTTCGCAGCGCCTATTGTTGTACCTTGTGCTCTCCGTCGTTCCACGCCCTGTAGTAGTCCGGGCCCCGTCCAAGGTGAATCTGCATCTGGCTGTCGGGGACCTGCGCGACGACGGATATCACGATCTGACCACCGTATTCCAGGCATTGTCGCTGGCAGACACGGTGACGGTGTCGGCAGCAGACGGCTTGTCCGTCAGTGTTGTGGGCGATGACGCCGCCGCCGTGCCCACCGACCGCACCAACCTCGTGTGGAAGGCCGCGGAACTGCTGTCGGCCGAAGCCGGCGTGGAGACGGACGTCGAGATTCTCATCGACAAGGGAATCCCCGTCGCCGGTGGGATGGCCGGTGGCAGCGCGGATGCCGCAGCGACGTTGGTTGCGCTCAATGCGTACTGGAAATTGGATCTCTCGCGGCGCGAACTGGACGGCTTTGCCGCGAAATTGGGTAGCGATGTCCCGTTCTCACTGCACGGCGGCACCGCGCTGGGGACCGGGCGCGGTGAGCAGCTCGTTCCCGTGCTGACTCGAAACACCTTTCACTGGGTGCTGGCACTGGCGAAGGGCGGGCTGAGCACACCCGTGGTGTTCCGCGAACTCGACAAACTGCGGGCCGAGGGCACCCCGAACCGACTCGGTGACGCGGACGATCTGATCCACGCCCTCACCACCGGCGATCCGCGACAACTGGCACCACTTCTCGGAAACGATCTGCAGGCGGCGGCGTTGTCGCTCAATCCGGCACTGCGCCGGACGCTGCGTGCAGGCGTCGACGCCGGCGCTCTGGCAGGAATCGTCTCCGGATCAGGACCGACCTGCGCTTTCCTCTGCAGCGACGCACAGTCCGCCGTAGATGTCAGCGCTGAACTTGCGGGAGCGGGGGTGTGCCGCACCGTTCGCGTGGCGAGCGGACCCGTTCCCGGAGCACGAATACTCGACAAAGCGGCAAAGGGACAGCACTGATGGCTAACTTGATCAATCTGGAAAACGTGTCGAAGTCGTTCGGCGTCAAGCCGTTGCTCGACGGGGTGTCGATGGGCGTCGAGGAAGGCGAGCGCATCGGCGTGGTCGGCCTCAACGGTGGTGGCAAGACAACGATGCTCGAGGTCCTCGCGGGCGTCGAGGAACCTGATTCCGGTCGGGTCAGCCGCGTCGGTGGGCTGCGGATGGCAGTCGTGACGCAGCGCGGTGTGCTGCCTCCCGGATCCACCGTCGGCGATATCGTTCTGGGCCCGCTGGGTGTGGCTCAGCACGAATGGGCGGGCAATGCCCGAATTCGCTCCGTGCTCTCCGGTATCGGAATCGACAACCTCGGCGCCGGCGGCGAGCGTTCCGCACTGGACGCGCAGGTTGACGGACTCTCCGGTGGTGAGCGTCGACGCGTCGCTCTGGCCGCGGCCCTCGTCCAGGATCTGGACCTGCTGGTACTCGACGAGCCCACCAACCACCTCGACGTCGAGGGCGTGCAGTGGCTGGCTGAGCACCTCGTGTCGCGTCGGAGCGCGCTGGTGGTCGTGACCCACGATCGTTGGTTCCTCGACACCGTTGCCACACGCACGTGGGAAGTTGTCGGCGGCGGCGTCGAAAGCTACGAGGGTGGCTACAACGACTGGGTATTCGCCCGCGCCGAGCGCTCCCGTCAGGCCGACGCCTCCGAAGAGCGTCGTCGCAACCTCGCGCGCAAGGAATTGGCGTGGCTGCGCCGCGGCGCTCCGGCCCGCACCTCCAAGCCGAAATACCGCATCGAGGCCGCTGAAGCGTTGATCGCCGACGTCCCCGCGCCTCGTGACGCCGTCGCCTTGGCGTCGTTCGCGCAGCGTCGACTCGGCAAAGTTGTCATCGAACTCGAAGACGCTCGCCTCGAGACCCCGGACGGCCGCGTATTGGTCGACGATCTGACGTGGCGTCTGGCTCCCGGTGAGCGCGTCGGCCTCGTCGGAGTCAACGGATCCGGCAAGACCACGCTGCTGCGCACACTTGCCGGCGAGCTGGAACCCGCTGCGGGACGGCGCATTCAGGGTCAGACCGTGCACATCGGTTGGCTCAAGCAGGAACTCGACGATCTGCCCACCGACATGCGAGTGCTCGACGCAGTCAAGGACGTGGCTGAGCGAATCACTCTGGGAGACAAAGAAGTTTCGGCCGGTCAGTTGGCCGAGCGCCTGGGCTTCACCCCGGCGCGTCAGCGGACGCCGGTGGGGGATCTCTCGGGTGGTGAGCGTCGACGCCTGCAGTTGACGCGAGTTCTCATGGCTGAGCCCAACGTGCTGCTCCTCGACGAGCCCACCAACGATCTCGACATCGACACCCTCCAGCAACTCGAGGATCTGCTCGACGGTTGGGCGGGAACGATGGTCGTGATTTCGCACGACCGGTACCTGATCGAACGTATCTGTGACACCACCTGGGCCCTCTTCGGTGACGGCAAGCTCACCAACCTGCCCCTCGGTATCGAAGATTACCTGCGTCGACGCGCAGCAATGGGCGACGGAGACAACCCGTCTGTGGCATCCACGGCCAGCGGCGCGACCAAGAGTAAGCAGGTTCGTGACGGGGCAGCGGATCGCGCTGCACGTAAGGAACTTTCGAAGCTCGAGCGTTCCATCGCCAAGCTGGACGACCGTGAGAAGAAGCTGCATGCAGCGCTGGCCGACGCGGCAACAGACCCCGACAAGTTGCAGAGCCTCGGCGCCGAACTCAAGACCGTTCTCGCGGACAAGGAAGCTGCTGAAGAGCAGTGGATGGAGTTGTTCGAGGAGCTCGACGGCTAGGCATCTGTCGTATCGGCGGTGAGATTGTCGCAAACCCGGTGTCGTGAGTTTTCTTGCGGTGCCGGGTTTTTGCGTCCCTAGTCGCTGATCAGACGGTAGATAACGTACCCGCCGAACCCGGCGATCAGGGCGACGCAAAGTATCAGCAGAACATCGAAGAAAATGACCATGATTGCTCCTTGAGGGCAGTTACATTTCTCCGTGTGGAGAGATTTCTCCGTACGGAGAAGAAGGTAGCACGGTATCTTCTCTGCGTGGAGAAATCGACGCGAGAATCACTCTTGGACGCCGGGCTCGCGCTACTCGGCAGAGTGGGCTTCCGTGGCTGGTCGATGCGCGGGGTCGAGGATGAGGCTGGTGTACCGCACGGGAGTGCGCGGCACCATTTCGCGAACCAGCGTGGGTTGGTACTGGAGGTAGTACGCCATCTGCTTGCCGGTGACCTACCACGCGAGGGGGAGACCCCACGGCAACAGATCGCCCGATTTTTGGGTCCGGAGTCGAGTCGCACTCGGGCTCGCTACGAACTGATCATCGCGTCCTTCCAT
Source organism: Rhodococcus sp. NPDC056743 (assembly GCF_042790355.1). Classification (NCBI taxonomy): domain Bacteria; kingdom Bacillati; phylum Actinomycetota; class Actinomycetes; order Mycobacteriales; family Nocardiaceae; genus Rhodococcus; species Rhodococcus sp. NPDC056743. The sequence continues at coordinate 63,783 of NZ_JBHTZI010000010.1, forward strand.
GATGATGATCTCGCTGAGGAACTGGTGATCGGCCGGGATCGATTTGTTTCGTCGCTTATCGAACTCGGCATGGTTTCTCTCGACGCCGCGGAGCTTGTTGCGGCGCTGGATGGGCTCGTGTTGGATGCCCTGCTGCGGCGGACAGCACCGGAGAGTATTGATCCGGCGAGGATGATCGACCGCTTCCGCCTGCCCGCGGGCTGACAAGGTTCTCTGACGGTATTTCGAACCGGCGCATGCGTGTGGGCTTCGCATCGTCTTAGCTGGTGATGCGAAGCCTTCACGCGGTATGTGATTCCGGCAGAGCCGGTTTCAGTCCCGGTGGACGGGGCCGTGGCGGGTGGTGGAGCGTCGGCGTCGTTGTTTCGGGTCGATCGCTGCTGGTGGGATGAACCAGGGTTTGTGATCGGAACCCATTTTGATTTTCCAGATTCCGCGGAACCCGCTGGTGCTGTGAATCAACGTGTGGTGGCTGCGGCAGAGCAACACGAGGTTGTCCATCACCGTCAAACCGCCCGTCGACCACGGTTTTATATGGTGTGCGTCGCACCAGGCCGGAACGGCATCGCAGTTGGGGAACGCGCAGCCTTTGTCCCGGGCGATCAACGCAATCCGCTGCTCGGCCGTGACGAGACGCTTGAGCGGTGTCGCATCCAACGGTGCGCCGCTGCCGTCCATCAACACGGTCGAGAGCATGCAATCACACGCCAGCATCCGAGTTTTGCTCACGCTGAGCGGCCCCATCCACGGCATGTAGCCGACATCGAGATCCTCGAACACAGACTCGTCATCAAGATCAGGTTCGTCATCACCCTCGGCTCGCATGGTGGCGCATTCCCGATGCTCCGCAAGGTCTTTCGCGGTGATATGCACATTCACGTGCGGACGTTGACCACCATCCACGCCGGTGGCGGCGTTGTCCAGATAGCGGCGGATCAGTTCCGTGAACGCGTCGGCGGTTCGTTTTGCTGCCGACCGCGCATCCGGGGTCCCGTCCGCGGCGGGTTTCGGCATCGACAACCCCGACAGTGCAGACAGGAGCATCTCGCCGGTCAACGCGTCGAAATCGCCCTTGATCGCGACCCGACCATTCAATGTCGGCGCGATACGCAAAACATTGAGATCGACGTCCTCACCGGGCGGCGGCTCGTCGGATTCGAAAATCCGCTCCAGAACAGCGATCGCATACCGCACCTTGACAGTCGTAGCCTCTACTCCGGATGCGGCGGCCAACAGCGTTTTCAGGCTTGGTATTAATGCGATGTCCGGCATCCCTTTCGGTGGGGATTCACAGAACGCGGCGATCAACGCCGCATGATCGAGCGAAAGATCACCCGCCTCGAACTGCGCAGCAATATCGGGAAATGTCCGCAGTGCGGCACCGAGAGCAGCGATCCTGTTGCCCGCCGAGTTCTGCAGCATCGTATTCGCCGCCAACCACCGACCCACACCCCGGTAACAGAGCACCTGCTCATCGGGATTGAGTGCCAGCTCGTCGATCGCGGCCACCCGAATCGCTTCCAGCCGAAGAATTTCCGCCGATGCACTGACGGTCACGTCACGAACCTCGGCCGGACGCAACCGCCACAACCGGCCACGCACACCAATAGCCGAACCGGCTACAACATCCCCCACCGCAATTGAATCGCACACCGTAGTCATCAAGGCCTCCCCACCCGTGACCCCAATTGTACTCGAACATCCATTCGATTCAAGGGATATTTCGGACGCATTTTGAGTTAGGCCGGAGAATTGCCGCGAGCGACGGTGTACTGAATAGTGGCTTCGGTCAAAAGGATTGATAAACCTGATCGTGGAATCGTTCGTCTCGATCGGAGCCAATCCTGCGAATTGCCGAAGGATCTGTGCGATGGTTGATCCATCAGGGGTTTACGGCAGGGAGGGCATACGGTGCTGGTACGTCGTTCGGTAGCGGGATTGGCAGTTGCGGGTCTTTTTCTCGCGGTAGTGAGCTGCGGCGGCGAAGCCGGTGATGTTGTCGAGGCAACCGACGTCGGCGTGGCAGCTGAATCCAAACCCGTTCCCGCGCGTCTGGTCGTACACCGACCGGCTTATCTCGACACGAATATCTCCCCGGATGACGTACCGGTCTGGCCGGGCCCGAACCCCTCCGAGTTTCTGTTGCCCAGCCCGCCGTCAGGGCTGAGCGGTGAGATCGCCGGTGACCAAGCTGTAGCAACGTACGCGGCGGCGCTCCACAATCCGAGCGCACTGTGGAATGTGGGTGGCACGGTGCAGTGGCTCGTCGTGGATCCTCTTCAGTGACGCGTTGTGATGAGGTTGGGGCCGCGGACCTAGAACTTCAGCGTGAGTCGGCCGTTCTCGTCGCTGATGTGAACGTGACGACCCACCGCTGGGGGATTGGTGCCGCTGAGTTGAGTCAACTCTGCTGCATTCTCGGGACCGGTGTGGCCCGCGAGGCGCCGGCCATCCGGTGTTGTAGCGATAACCAGTCCGGTTTCCGGTTGGCCACCTCTGTTGTATTCGACCGTGGCGGTGACGATCTTGGCGTTTCCGGTGTAGTCCGTGGCTAGGTCCGGAGCCTGGGGTGAGAGGGTGTGTGCCTGCGGATCCCCGACATATCCGCGTTCGTGTGCGGACGCGGACAGAAGCACGGCATGTTGGTAGGTGAGAAATCCGCCGTTGCCGTGAACCAGGGCGAGTTGGGCGCCTGATCGGAGTCGGCGCGTCACTTCGGTCAGGGAATGGAGTGTGTAACTGTTGAGTGGTCCGCCGAAGAACGAGTGACCACCCGTGACGCTGGGGATGGTGTCACGGGGCAATCCGAGTTCGTGAATCAGCAGCTTGGGCACGATCGGAAAGCAACTGTATGCGTCCACGATGTCGAGGGATTCGGCGCTGACATCGGCGTTGCCGAGTGTGCGCCGCACAGCGTTCTGTAAGGCGTCGGAGCTGTGGAAGTTGTTTCTGCGCAATATATCCAGTGGATCAACGGCTCCGGCTCCACCCCACAGGTAGACAAGTCTGTCTTGATCGACGCCGAATTCGAGGGCTCGTGCCAGGGAGCAGATCACCACGGCAGCAGCCTGATTCACGAAGGGCATGGCGTTGAGCATCAAAGGATAAGGTTCGGACACCATCCGGTTGCCTGGTCCGACGGTGCTGATCTCTTCTGCAGTACGTACTTCCGACGTCCATGATGCCGAGTTCTTCGCGGCAACGGCGGAGAACTCGGAATATATCTGTGCCGACCAGGCCAGTGACGCTTCGGTGTCGTGGCCGATCGATGCGCTGAAACTGTTCTCGAACAGTGGGTAGACGCGGGTGGGGACGATGAATCCCGCGCGCTGCATCTCGGCGCCGCCTAGATCGGCCGGATCGAAGCCGGGAGGCCCGCCAGGTTCGGTGGCCCACCCGAGAGACTTGGGAGTGACGCCTGATTTTCGCAGTGCGGTTGTGGTGGCGTGTGATTCACCGCCAACCAGAAGTGCGACGGAGGATGTGCCGTCTGCGATGGCGGCGCCGATTCGATCGATCAGTGCAGCCGGCCAGTGTCCGCCGATCGGTGAGGTAGCGGTGATCGCGGGTGTGGCATCCAACCTGGCGGCCAGAAGTTCGGGGAGGTTGTCGTATGACCAGCTGACGGTTTTGATCGCGTAGATCGTGTCGACGTGCTTGCCGAGTGAGGGTTCTCCGCTGTCTGCGAGGGCGGAAACTGTCGCGTTGTGGATCAAGTCGAGGGGTTCGAGGTGCCCGTCATCCGGACTCCATCGCAGATCGCCCACGCCGACGATGACGGGAATCCGTGACGCGTCAACCATCGTGTCCCTCTTTCAGCCAGTTCTCGTGTGTGCCCGACGTCGGGAGTTCCGCCACGATAGCGCTGCGCCAAGTATGTGTAACTATGGGGTCACATTCAAGAACTTCCGAATTACTATTTAGGTATGCCTAACGAAAGTCCTATACTCGTTTGCATGACAGCTGTTGCGGAGAGAATGTTGGTGCCCGTCGGGCCTCGGGTCATCGACGATCCGTATTCGATGACCACCGTGACATTGAAGTCGTCGCATCAGCGTCAGTGGGCAGCGCACCGTCACCCGGAACATGAGCTGATCTGGGGTAACTCGGGCGGAATGCTCACTGTTGTTGCCGATGGCACTACGTGGGAGGTTCCACCGTCGGCGGGGCTGTGGCTGCCGGCCGGAGTGCTGCACTCGGTCAAGGCTGGTCCCGGTACCGAATTCTTCTGCACGTACTTCCGCCCTGAGGCGCACGCTGCGCCCGCCACAGTGCCCGGACTCTTCGGAGTGAGTGCGCTACTGCGGGAAGTTTTGTTGCACATGCATCGTCGCAACATGCCGGACGAGGCGCGCAGTCGCGCAGAGCGAGTGGCGTTCGACATGCTGCAACCGCTCGAGGTTGCCGCTGTCGAGGTTCCGATGCCGACGGATCCACGAGCACTGTTTGTCGCCCAGGCGTTGGTGGCCAATCCGGCAGATCAGCGGTCATTGTCGGAATGGGCTCTGACTGCGGGCGGGAGTGTCCGAACGCTTACCCGAGTCTTCACGCAGGGGACAGGAATGACCTTTGCCCAGTGGAGAATTCAGGTGCGTGTACGAGCGGCCCTGACCTACCTGGCAGCGGGGGTTCCGGTTTCGGTGGTCAGTCGACGCGTGGGTTACGAGACTCCCAGCGCTTTTGTCGCCGTCTTCCGCAGGGTCACCGGCCGCACTCCGGGCAGCATGATGAAACATTCGAATCGTGGTCCGAACGCACCGCAGGAACTTCTGCGAGCCTGATCTGGTCGCCGACCTGAGTCAGCGGTGCCGTTCGACGTACGACGCCAGGTTGGCCAGCGAGGACGCGATCCCGGCCTCGTGTTGTGCGTGATCGATGCCGGGTGGCACATCGGTGGCAGTGACGGTCACCTCGGTCCCGTCGCCCGCGGAAGCGAGGCGCCAGGTCATCGTCATGGTTCCTGCGAACAACGGGTCGTCAGACTCGAATACCGCCCGCTGCACCACGCGCTCCGACGGAACCAGATCGGCGAATCCGACATCGACGACATCTGTTGCAGCTGAAGTCTTGCCAGGGCCGTCGGTGGCATCGAGGTAGGTGAGGACCATTCGAAACCCGCCACCTGGCCGCGGATCCCACCGTTCGATCTGTCCGCGCATACCGTCCGGTGGCAACCACGCCTCGAGGGATTCCCGGTCGACGAGGGCGTCGTAGACGATCATCGGTGGTGCCTCGATCACCCGACTGGCGCGGTCGACCCTATCCATAGTTCGATTCTAGAGCCGTCCAATTCGAGCCACGGATTCTGGTGCCGCAGTCTTTCAACGCCGCAGTCTCAACGCCGTGGTGTCGACCACGCCTCCCAGAGTTGCGCGTACCGGCCGCCTAGGCTGACCAACTCGTCGTGGGAACCCTGTTCCACGACGAGTCCGCCGTCCATGACAAGAATGTGGTCGGCGTCGACGGCCTGTGAGAGTCGGTGGGCCACGGTGATCGAGGTGCGCCCACGGGTCAGTGCGAGAGCGGCGTCGTCGAGTACCCGGGCGCCGGCGCTGCCCGCTTCCGCCGTTGCCTCGTCCAGAATCAGCAGGGGCGGATCCAGGAGTTCGATCCGTGCCAGGGCAAGCTGTTGAGCCTGGGTCGCGGTGAGGCGGTGGCCACCGTCGCCGACCACTGTCTCGATGCCCTCGGGCAACGCTCCGACCCAGTCCGAGGCGCCGACGGTATCGAGGGCGGCGACGATGTCGGCGTCGGTTGCGGCAGGGGCGGCGAGGCGGAGATCGTCGGCCACCGTGCCCGCAAAAACGTGAACTTCCTGAGTAACCAACGCAACTGCGCTCCGAGCAGTGTTCCGCGAGAGTTGATTGCGGGGGACGGAGCCGATCCGCACGGTGCCCTCGGTGGGTTCGTAGGTACCGGCGAGAAGTTTTGCCACCGTGGACTTTCCGGCGCCGGTGGCTCCAACGAGAGCGGTGACGGTACCGGCCGGAATCGTGATGTCGATATCGCGCAACACGGGGGCGTCGCCCGGGTGGTACGAGAAGGTCACATCCTCCAACGAGGCTGAACTGTTGACGGGTTCGCGGGGATCGGCCGGAATCGGCGGCACCGGTGCGAGGGTGACGCCGACCAGGCGAGCCAGAGCGATTGTGCCCTCTTGCAGCTCGTCGAAGACACTGAGAACGGCTCCGACAGGGTCGAACAACCGGTGGAAGAACAGGGCCGCCGCGGTGGCGGCTCCGATGGTGACCTGCCCGTTCTTCACGAGCCAGAACCCGGTGATCAGAACTGCCGAGAGTCCGATGAATTCGGCGATGTTGAGACGACCGAAGAACCTGGTCCGTAGCCGTGTCGTCTTCAGGCTGAGTCGAACCGCTGTCAGCGAGCGCGATTCGATCTGCTCCAGGTGCGGCTTCGCCAACCGTAGAGATCCGACGGTGTCGGAATTGCTCAGTGAGTCGAGTAGCTGTTGTGCGCGTGCACCTTCCGCTTCACGTTCCTGCCGGTAGACGGGTGCTGATTGTGTGAGGTACCACTTCAGGGCACGAACCTGGATCGGTGCGGCGATCACGGCGGCAATCGCAAATCGCCAATCCAGCGCGCCCAGGCCGATCAGAGTCAAGACGATAGTGAGGGCAGCGGTGGCAAACACCGGTAAGGCCTGCGACACGGCTTGCGTTACCAGGCGAACGTCGCCGGTGATGCGGGAGACGAGGTCACCCCGTCCGGCGCGCTCGACATCGCTCTGGGGTAGGTCGAGTACTCGGACGACTACTTCTTCACGTAGGTCTGCCACGACGCGTTCCCCGACCCCGGCCAGAAGGTATTCGCTGACACCGACCAATAGGGAGGACAGGACGGCGACAGCAACCAAGGCCCCGGTCAACGTGCCGATCCGGGAGACGATGTCGGTGCCACCAGAAGTGACGGTGTCTACCATCTCACCCAGAATCAGTGGGGTGAGCAGGCCGATTGCCGTGGCTGCGGTCAAGGTGAGCACCGCGCCGCTTGCTCCGAGTCGGTGCGGCCGCAGCAGCCGAAGTGCCTCGGTGCGAGCCTGTTTGGGGGTTGCGGTGGGGAGGAGGTCGTTCACAGTTCGATTACCCGATCGCAGATATCGAGCAGCGCGGGGCTGCTGGTGAGAAGAATTGTCGCGTGAGCACTGCGAACCTCGGATATCCCGCGGGCAATGCGCGCTTCCGTGACGGAGTCGACGGCGGTGGTCGGATCGTGCAGCACCAGTATCGGTACGTCGCTTGCCAAGGCCCGCGCGAGCGCAACTCGCTGACGTTGACCGCCGGACAGTGAGTTGCCCTGCTCGGTGACGCCGGTGGCAAGTCCGTTCGGGAGAGCCTCGATCACCTGATCCGCGGCGGCAGCCCAGATGGCGGCGTCGGTTCGGTGACCGACCGGAGTCAGAGCACCGATGTTGTCGCCGACGGTGCCGATGAAGAGTGCGGCATCGTGCGGGGCCGCGAGGACATGCGCCCGGAGTTCGTCGATGTCCAGATCGTGGATGGCATTGTCACCGAGATGGATTGATCCCGAAGGGGGATCTATTCGGCGCGCCAGCACATCCATGAAAGCATCGGCCCAGGTCGTGTTGGCGCAGGTGATGCCGACGATCTCGCCGCGCTTGACATCCAGGTCGACCGGCGCCGCACCGGCCAGAACAACGTCACACAGTGTCAGCGATTCCGAATGACTCAGTGCTACAGGATCGCTCGCAGGGGAGACGGCGCGGCTCGTCCCGATTAGCGCCGCAACACGATTCGCGGACGCGCGAGCTCGGGCCAGTCCGGCACCGAAATAGATGATGTCGATGAGCGGTCCGCGGAGGAACTGTGCCAACCCCACCACCGCAACGAATTCGCCGACCGAAATGCTGCCGGATGCTGCCATTCTGCCGCCGACGTACGCGATGACGGCAAGGTAGGCGCCCGCGATGGCGACGTTTGCCGCCGAGTACATCGCTTGGTAACGCTGAGCGCGCAGGGTTGCATCGAGCGATGTCCGGCTGGCGCCCCGATAGCGCTGCGCCGCAGCATCTCCGGCGCCGATACCCGAAAGAATACGTAGGCCGGACAGCAAGTCGGCAGCGAGTGCCCCGGCGCGCGCGCCCTGCCACTGATCCGTCTCGGCTCGGCGTTCGAGGGGACGGCTCACGACCTGCATCAGTACGAGTACCGGGGGAGTGCTGAGGATGACCAGAAGCCCGAGTGGCACCGAGATGACCAGTAGAGAGATTGCGGCGGTCAGCACTCCACAGGCAGCGCCGAGTTTGGTGCTGAGAGTGTGGGTGAATCCGGCGACGGAACCGGCGTCGGAGGTCGCGATCGAGTAGACCTCACCGGGCATCCGACGCGGATTCATGCCGTGCGGATCGAGGCCGCGTCTGGCGATGTCCATCCGAAGCCGATGGGCGCCGTACTCGGTGACCGAGTCGGCGATCCGGGCTGCAATTCTCCAGCTGAGCAGCAGGCCGGTGAACAGGATGCCGAGAACAAGAATCCACTTGCCGAGAGCTGCGGCGTCGCTGGTTGCCACGGCACGGTCGATGACCGCACCGATCACGACCGGGACCAGGGCTTCGGCTACCTGGTGTCCGGTGAAGCCCACCGACGCGGCAGCCAGCTTTGCCCCGCGCCCCTCGGCTGAGATGGCGCGCGTGATCACCTGACGTGGCGTTATCGCCTGAGGCAGCGGCGGACCGTCGGTATCGTTACTCGGATGAAGCGGCGTTGATGACACTGGGTCCACGCTAGGGATCGAGCGCACCTGTTATGAAGTCACGCCGATGCCAAAACTTGTCGTGAACAGGCCATATACGACACCGTGGCCGAATTGCGATACTAGTTGACCCCGTTGTGGCGGAGAATTCGTCGACGCGGCGGCGGCTCTGCAATAAATTAAGGTCTGCCTTACCTTTGTGCTTGATTGTTGTGCGTTTCGTGTTTCACCGATGTTGGAGATTGTCGTGAGTCTTGTGTTCGGCGAGGTGCTCTTCAAGGAGTACGTAACCCCGGGAATGGTTCGGATCGTGTTCGGCGGGGAGGGTTTGACCACGTTTCGAACAACCGGTATCGGTGACGAGTATCTTCGCCCCCATTTCCCGGTCCCGGCAACCGGTAAATTTGTTCTGCCGGAGGAAGATCCGGACGCACCACGTGGTTGGCGTTACCCGGAAGGGCAGGAGGCTTCGCCGTGCCAGCCGTACACGGTGCGACGGTTCGATTCCGAAACCAGCCGTATGACTGTCGATTTCGTGGTTCACGACGGCGGAATTGCCAGTGATTGGGCACAGGGAGCCGCGATCGGTGACGCGTTGGCGATCGGCGAGTCCCGTGGTCTGTACGAGCCCTCGGCCGACGCGTGCTGGCAGGTGTTGGTCGCCGACGCGACCGGACTCCCGGCTCTGGGCCGCCTGATCGAACAGTTGCCTCCCGGTATGTCGGCCAAAGCGATAGTCGAGGTGGTGGACGAGTCGCACCGCCAGCACATCGAATCGGCCGCGAATGTCGAGTTCATCTGGTTGGTGGGCAGTGGCAACGGCATTGCGCCGTCGAAACTTCCGGATGCAGTGCGCGCACTGAAACTGCCCACCGAACCTGGATACGTCTGGGTAGCCGGGGAGAGCACGATGCTGCGCGATATCCGCAAGTACCTCCGGCACGAGCTGAAGTTGCCGGCGCAGCAGTACAAGGTTATCGGCTACTGGACGTACAAAGCGGAAATATGGAATGCGAAGTACGAAGCGCTCGACGAAACCATTCGCGCGCAGTTGGATGCGGCGTGGCAGTCCGATCGAGACGAAGAGGACATTCGTGACGAAGTCGAGAAGACCCTCGAGAGCGCGGGCTTGTGACTACTGCAGTCGACGAAAGTGAGAAGACTGCGGAACTGATCGACGAATCACTGGCCGAGAAACAGAAACAACCCGCCGGGCTCGTCGAAACGAATTCTCGCCGAACCCTCGGACTTGTTATCTGCCTGGCAGTTCTCGGATGCGTTGTGCTGGTGAGTATCGCGGTCGGATCGAAGACCATTCCGTTCGGCACCGTCGTCGACGCGTTGGTCAACTACGACGATTCCAACGATCACGTGATCATCCGTGATCTGCGACTGCCCCGCACTCTGCTTGGCCTGCTCGTCGGTATGGCGTTGGGTGTGGCCGGCGCACTGATCCAGGCAATGACCCGAAACCCGTTGGCGGACCCGGGAATTCTCGGTGTCAATGCCGGTGCGGGATTTGCGATGGTGGTTGCCGTCGCGGTGTTCGGGTTGACCAGTATCTGGTCGTATATCTGGTTTGCGTTCATCGGCGCGGTGATCGCGACCGTCATCGTGTACGCGCTGGGATCGATCGGACGAGGTGGTGCCACACCGATCCGGCTCACACTCGCCGGCGTGGCAATCGGATCGGTGTTGGGCGGCATCTCGTCCGGAATCACCTTGCTCAATCCGACGGCATTCGACCAGATGCGTCAGTGGAACGCCGGTTCTCTCAGCGGTCGCTCCCTGGACATCGTGCTGGCTGTGACACCGTTCATTCTGATCGGGCTCGTCCTGGCTCTGGCTCTGGCGCGACAACTCAACGCTGTTGCTCTCGGTGACGATCTGGCGCGCTCACTCGGCGCCAACATTACCCGCACGCGCGTCATCGGGGTTGTTGCCGTGACCCTGTTGTGCGGTGCGGCTACTGCTGCTGCCGGTCCGATCGGGTTTGTCGGACTGATGGTTCCACACGTTGCCCGCTGGTTCGTCGGACCGGATCAGCGCTGGATACTTCCGTACACGATGGTGTGCGCACCGATTCTGCTCCTCGCCTCCGATGTGGTCGGGCGAATCGTGCTGCGCCCCGGTGAGCTTCAAGTGGGGATCGTCACGGCCTTCATCGGTGCTCCGGTACTGATTCTGCTGGTGCGTCGAAGCAAGGTGAGCGGCCTGTGAGTATCGACTTCGGGCGCCCCACCACGGTGGTGCGCTCACCCAAGGAGGGCTGGTCGGCGCGGATCGACGTTCGCACGGTCACCGTGTGCGTTGTACTTGTTGTCATCGGGTTGGGTGTCGGCGTCATCGCCCTGGGGAGCGGCGATTACCAGGTGCCGATCGCTGATGTCTTGGGAGCCTTGTTCGGTGAGGCTCCGGCGCGAATCCACATGGTTGTCGTGGAATGGCGTCTGCCGCGGGTGTTGTTGGCGTTGATGCTCGGTGCCGCATTGGGTATGAGTGGTGCGATATTCCAATCGCTCACCCGAAATCCGTTGGGCAGCCCCGACATCATCGGCTTCAATTCCGGCGCGTACACCGGCGCGCTTGTGGTCATTCTGCTGGTAGGTGGAACGTACTACGAGATCGCGGTGGGCGCGCTGGTCGGCGGAATCGCCACTGCGGCTGTCGTATACCTGCTCGCGTACAAACGCGGTGTACAGGGTTTCCGTCTGATCATCGTGGGCATCGCGATCAGCGCGATGCTGGGATCGGTCAACACCTGGCTGATCCTCAAGGCCAAACTCGACGACGCGATGGCGGCCGCAGTGTGGGGAGCCGGTTCGTTGAACGGTCTGGGCTGGACCCAGGTGTGGCCGGTTGTTGCAGTCCTGGTTGTCCTGGTTCCGCTGATCCTGGTGTTGGGCAGGCGGATGCAAATGCTCGAGATGGGCGACGACGCGGCCAAGGCGCTCGGGGTTCGAGCCGAACCCACGAGGTTGTCGTTGGTGGTTCTCGGTGTCGCGCTGACGGCGATGGTGACGGCGGCGGCCGGTCCTATCGGGTTCGTCTCGCTCGCCGCACCACAATTGGTACGGCGACTGACCGGTAGTGCGGGTGTGACGCTCTTGCCTTCGGCCGCAATGGGTGGGGCTCTGTTGATGATCAGTGACTGGGTCGCGCAGCGAGCATTTGCCCCGACGCAGTTGCCCGTCGGAGTAGTGACCGTGTCCATCGGCGGCGTCTATTTCGTCTGGCTCCTCGCACGTGAGGCCCGCAAGCAGTGACCGAAAGAACGAGGAAGAGCGTGAACGAAACCAGCGGGCAGAAGACAAGTCGGCTGCGCGCCGAGGACGTCACGATCGGGTACGACAAGCGCATCATCTCGCAGAACCTCAACGTCGACATCCCTGACGGCGGCTTCACCGTCATCGTCGGGCCGAATGCCTGCGGCAAATCGACGCTCCTGCGGGCGTTGTCTCGCTTGCTCAAACCGAGCACCGGCACGGTCTTGCTGGACGGTAAGGCGATCACGTCGTATCCGGCCAAGGAAGTTGCTCGCAGACTCGGGTTGCTGCCGCAGACGTCGATCGCGCCCGACGGCATCAAGGTTGCCGATCTTGTTGCGCGAGGCAGATATCCGCATCAGAAGTTGATTCGGCAGTGGTCGCGTGAGGATGAGGCCGCGGTCATCACTGCGATGGAGGCCACGAAGGTCACGGACTTGTCTGCCCGTCTCGTCGACGAATTGTCAGGTGGGCAGCGTCAACGAGTGTGGGTGGCCATGGTTCTTGCGCAGCAGACGCCGCTGGTGCTGCTCGACGAGCCGACTACCTTCCTCGATATCGCGCATCAGATCGAATTGTTGGAACTGTGCCGCGATCTCAACGAGAACGACGGGCACACCTTGGTGGCGGTGCTGCACGATCTGAATCACGCGTGCCGCTACGGAACTCACATCATCGCCATGAAGAACGGCGCGGTCGTGGCAGAAGGCCCACCGGCCGAGATCATCACGGAAGAACTGGTGCAGGAGGTGTTCGGCATGGCATGCCGCATCATCGACGACCCTGTTTCCCATACGCCGCTGGTCATCCCGCTGGGACGGGAGCGGCAACAACGCATCGAAGGAGCACAGGTATGACACTCGTCCTGGATACGCAGGTCACCGATTTCGAGTGGGCGCAGATTGTCGATCGTATTTCGCGACGTCAATTCTTCGGTGGCGCAGCGGGTATGGCAGCGGTGTTGGCATTGAGCGCCTGCGGAACCTCCGATGCGGAATCCGATTCGGCCGGCGACACTGCGGCGTACACGTGGGCGGAGTTCAGCGGGGACGTTCCGCGGAACCCCAAGTGTGTGGTGGTTCTCGACGGGCGGGTGGATCTCGAGTTCGCGATGATGATGGACTACCCGATCGTGGGGTCGGGCAATTTCTGGTTCCCCAACGAAAAGGCCGGCTTTCAATTTCCGGGACGGGTTATCGAGGACGCGAGCTTCGTCAACGTTGCCGGTGATTTCTCGACCAACTTCGAGGCAGTGCTCGGCCTCGATCCCGATCTGATCGTGATGACGTTGATCGGATACACGAGCGACTGGTACGGCAACGAGCGGTTGGCGTCCATCGCGCCGTTGCTGGTAGTCGGAGACGATATCGAGCCGATCGCGGGACACCCGGTTGATTGGCGGGGCGCGTTGCTGGCGCAGGCACGCCAACTCGATCGTGTTGCCGTCGCCGAGGCATCCATCGCCGAGTACGAGCGCAAGCTCGCCGAGTTGCGCCCGTTGTTGCAGGACAAGCTCGGTGGGAAGAAGCTGATCTTCGGCGTCCAGACGCCGGCGGGTTTTGTTGTGCACCAGCGCAATTTGCGAATCAGCGTGGCGCTGGACGCCGGGCTCGATGTTCTGTTCCGCGACGACGACAATGCCGAGAACTCATTCGAGGTGTCGTTCGAGCAGCTCGACGTATTGGCGCCGGCCGACCTGATCATCGCGCAGGCCAGAAACCAGGAAGCGCTGGACGTCATCAAGGCGCAGCCGACCTGGCAGCGCTTGCCGGCTGTGCAAGCGGGCAATGTGATCACGACGGACGCGCGGTACAACCAGGGATTTGCGCTCACATCGGCGATCTTCCTCGACGTTCTGGCGGATGCTGCCGGGCGCTTCTGACCCCGGCTCGACTCACGCCCGTTCGCACGCAGGGGACCCCCACCACGATCACCCGTTTGGCAGCTCGCTTCTACGACGAGGATTCAGGGGAAGTGCGTGTCCGCGGCGTGGACGTATGTAGCCCCACGACTGCCACCTCATGGCGCAACTCTCGCTCGTGCTCCAGGACGTGTATCTCTTCGACGACACGTGGATGGCCAATATTCGAGGTGTTCGAGGTGGCTCGCATCGCCGGTGTCGCTGAAATCGCCCTGCGACTCCCCGGTAGTTGGGACACCCGCGTCGGCGGGGGGAACAGCACTGTCCGGCGGTGCGCGTCAGCGTGTGTCCATCCCGCGGGCGTTGCTCGAACGAGCGCGGATCGTGTTGCTCGACGACGCCACCTTGCTTGTGATCGCGCACAAACTGTCGGCGGTGGTGGCGGCTGATCAGATCGTTGTACTCGGGGACGATGGATCAATCGTCGAAGTGGGTACTCACGACGTGTTGCTCGCGGCCGGCGGCAAGTATGCGGATTTCTGGGATCAACGTCACCGCGCGGCGGGATGGAGGTTGGTGGCAGGCTGAGAGGTTACACGGACTGGAAAGTAGACGGGGCGGCCTTCGACTCTGTCGACGGAGGACATCGTCGAGGCTGCCCTGGCCGGAGATCCGAGCACCCTGACGATGCCCGGTGTGGCAAAACGCTTGGGTGTCAGTCACTCTGCGCTGTACCGATATTTGCGGACCGTGAAGCTCGCTACGCGCCTGCGCGGATCATGTTGTGCGCCTGATGGTGTGGCCGGACACCGATAAACCCTGGCGGGAGTTTCTCCGTGAGCTCTGCAACGTGTTGTGGCCCTCCTTCGAGCGTCACCCCGGGCTGGCTCAGTGTAGGACTCACCGTTCCGGGAACTCCGCCCGCGATAGTGGAAGTTGTCGAGAAACTGGACGGGGCACTGATGGCACAAGGAATTCCCGCGCGCGATGCATTGCTTGCTGTCGATTTCGTGTCCGAGGTCACGATGACGCAGTTCGCGATGATGGCGGCGTTCGACAGCACGGTCAGCACTGCCGATTCACGTTCCGCGCGGCAGGCGTACCAGGACAGTTGGACTGCATCCGATGCTCTGACGGAGGGGCTCGGCGACGAATCGACGTGGCACGGGCGGGGTTGGCTCGACGACAAGATCACGATCATGCTCGACGGCCTCGAAAGGCGTGTGGTCCGGTGAGTTATCTACTAACTTAGAAGGTAATGCCCGATTCATTCCGTTGCGGGTTATGGTTCAGATTGATTCGGGTGGTTGCTCCACGAGAGGCGAGGATCATGGATCTCGAAGCGATTGTGCACATTCAACGGCTCAAGTACCGATATGCGCGTTCGTTGGATACTAAATCCTGGGTCGAATTCGCAGACACGCTGACCGTTGACGCCACCGCAATCTACGGCGAGCAACTCAGTTTCGACTCCCGTGATTCTTTTGTGTCCTTCCTCGAGAACACTCTCGGCGCCCACGTCATCACCGAGCACCAGTGTGGGCAACCGGAGATCGACGTCGACGGTGACACTGCCACCGGGGTGTGGTGCCTCGCCGATACCGTCGTGGTGCCGGAGGACGGCATGCTGATGCGCGGTTCTGCTTTCTATCACGACAGGTACGCCCTGTGCAGTGACGGTAAGTGGAGAATCTCGCATACCAGCTACGAGCGGACCTGGGAGTCGGTGATGTCGCTGTCGGACATGCCGAGCTTTCGGCTGACGTCGAACAAGTGGGCCATGTTGCAACCGAACTCCTACGGGAACTCGATTCCGGCTGTGTCCGCCGGGTGACGGGCGAAAATATCCGGTCCTGGATTCGGGGATTACCCGCTCTGACCGGGACACCGCCGCAGGCCCCGTCGACATTTCCCGACCGTCCGAACGACCTGTTCGTCAGCTGGCTGCGCGAAGCCGTCGCCGCCGGTGTTCGTGAACCGCACGTATGCGCGCTCGCCACCGTCGACGAGAGTGGTGTTCCCGATACCCGGTATTTGATCCTCAAAGATGTGACGGACGCCGGGTTTTGGTTCTCCGGTAGCTCGGATTCCATGAAGGGGATTGAGCTGCAGGCGAATCCGCAGGCGGCGTTGGCGTTCTACTGGCGCGAGCAGGGGCGTCAGATCCGAGTCAGGGGAGCAGTGAAAACGGAAACCGGGCCGGTCAGGGACAGTGACTTCGTCGAGCGCTCCGTCACCGCCAGAGCCGTGGCAGCAGCGAGCCGGACAAGTCAGGTCCTGACCGACCCGGAAGAGTACAACCGACTTGTCGAGGCAGCGGCGGCGCACATCGAGAAAGATCCCGGCTTCGTAGCCGAGAACTGGCGTGCGTGGTGCCTGGTTCCCGACACAGTCGAGTTCTGGCAAGCGGACCAGGGCCGTCGGCACCAGCGCTGGCAGTATCGCCGCACCGGTGACGGCGGCTACCTCCGCGAGGTCCTGTGGCCGTGACAGCTCGAGCTACGTCGCGCTGATCTCCGGAGACACGAGGTTGACGACGATGGACTGCCCGCCGAGTTTTGCGTGAATCTCGGGATGCTCGAACCCCGACGAGAGCAGGTAGCTGCCGAGCATGGTTAATAGTTCGTCCAGATCAACCGTCGGATCCGACGAATGCGCGCTGGACGGGGACGCCTGGTTGGCAAGAAGTTCGGTGTGGGTGAGTCGTCCGGCGACACGAACCGCGGCTACACCCATGGCGTCGCGTCGGACAACGGTGCGGCTGCGAGTTTCGAGGTTGCGCGACGATTCACGTGAGGGCGTCGGTGTTGCGGCAGGCATGGACTGGTCCTCTCCGCTGCTGTGTGCTGCGGTGCTGTGAGTAGGGACTGCAGGGCTGTGAGTAGGGACTGCAGGGCTGTGGTTGGGGCGTTCGGTGCTGTGAGTCGGAAGTGCGAAGCTGAAGGCGTCGGTCGGCTTGCTTGACGCAAAGTTGGCTGTGGCAGTCGAACTGCCGGAGCCGTTGGTGAGTCCACCGTTAGATCCATGTGCGGAACCGTTGGCGGCCCCGTTTGTCGACCCGTTGCTCGACCCGGTGGGACTGCTTGCTCCATGCGAAGTCTTGTCTTCCATCGTGCGCTCCTGATGCTGTGTGCTCCCAATACCCGTAAACAAACCGGGTCCGTAAACAGACCGAGCCCGTAAACAGACCATGCCCGTAAACAGACCATAGGTTTGCACAGTTTCGGCAAACATACCAGGAGTCGGTTTTTCCTCACACGGCTTCGCGATGATCGCTACACGTGGACGGCAGTGCGCCGTTGAATCTTCAGCCACGCGAGGAATCCCCACACGACAAAGAAGGCGTAGACGAGATAGAGGATCGCCGACGGGTAGTAGCCGGCGCGGAAGAGCAGCGGAACACCCACTGCGTCGACGCCGATCCAGATGAGCCAGAACTCGGTCCAGCCGCGGGCCATGCCGTACGTGGCAAGGATCGAACCGGTGAAGATCCAGGCTTCTGCCCACGCGCCGTACGAGCCGAGGACTGTGAATACCCACGCGAAAATCGCTGTGCCACTTGCCATGACGGCGATCATCGCCAGACGTTCCCGGGTGCTCGCCCAATGCGGCAATACTGCGTCACCGGAACTGCGTGCACCGCGCCGCCACTGCATCCACCCGTAGATACTGACGGTGATGAACAGCAATTGACGGCCGGCCTGGCCGTACAGGTTGAGCTCTTGCGGCGTGTGGAACAGCGCACCCATGAACACGGTGAACAACAAGGCATTTCCGGCGATACCGACAGGCCAGGCCCACACTGATCGCCGGGCTCCGGCTATTGCCGAGCCGATGCCGAAGGTGTTCCCGATGATCTCCCGCCACAAGATCGTGGCGCTGCCGATGTGTAGTTCGGCGTCGAACAGCGCCTCGATCAGGCTCATCAGTCCGCAGCAGCGACGAGTGGTTCGAGCGTCAGATCAGGGAGTTCCTTCTGGATGTACTGCAGGCGCCACTTGTCACTGACCAGAGCGAGCAGGACACCGTCCGAGCGGGTGAAGACCTCGACGCCGCGTTGACGGTTGAGCTCGACTTCGGATGCGGCGTCGGTACGTCGGGCCAGTGCGTAGCCGAGTGGCTCCATCTTTGCTTCGACGTTGAACTCCGCCTTCATTCGAGCTGCGACGACCTCGAACTGCATCGGGCCGACGGCCGCCATGACGGGGGAGGCGTCGCCGCGAATGTCGTTGCGGAGAATCTGCACGACGCCTTCGGAATCGAGCTGGTCGACGGCACGGCGGAACTGCTTGTACTTTCCGGCGCTCTCGGCGCGCAGGATCGAGAAGTGTTCCGGCGCGAAGGACGGGATCGGCGGGAATTCGGTCTTCTTCTCGGTGTACAGGGTGTGGCCGGGTGCGAGCGCGGTGGCGTTGACGAGGCCGACGACGTCGCCGGGGAACGCGGATTCGACAGTGGAACGCTCACGGCCGAACACAGTCTGCGCGTACTTGGTCGTGAAGGGCTTGCCGGTCTGCGCGTGGGTGACGACCATGCCGCGTTCGAACACGCCGGAGACGATGCGCATGAATGCCAGACGGTCACGGTGTGCGGTGTCCATACCGGCCTGCACCTTGAAGACGACCGCGCTGAACGGATCGGTGACCTCGCGCGGCTTGCCGTTGATGTCGTCGCGGGCGCGCGGCGGCGGCGCCAACTCGACGAGGGTGTCGAGGATCTGACGGACACCGAAGTTGAGCATCGCGGACGCGAAGATCACCGGGGACGTCTGCCCGGCAAGGAACATTTCCTGATCGTGGTCCTGGCCGGTAGCCGAGAGCAGCTCACTCTCCTCGGCCGCGGTCTCCCACTCGGAGCCTTCCTTGGCAAGCGCGGCGTCGGCGTCCATGACCTCTTCGGGTGCGATCTTCGCGCCGCCGGCGGTGCGGGTGAACCGGACGTACTCGCGAGCCTCGCCGTCCTCGCCGCGTCGCAGCAGGCCGCGGAAGTCGCCGGCGATACCGACAGGCCAGTACAGGGGAGTTGGTGTGAGGCCGATGCGCTCACTGATCTCGTCCAGCAATTCGAGTGGGGTCTGGCCCGGACGGTCCCACTTGTTGATGACCGTGATGACCGGGATGCCGCGGTGGCGACACACCTGGAAGAGCTTGAGCGTCTGCGGTTCGAGGCCCTTGGCGGCGTCGATGAGCATGACGGCCGCGTCGACGGCAGTCAGGACGCGATACGTGTCCTCGGAGAAGTCGGAGTGACCGGGGGTGTCGACGAGATTGATGACGTTGATCTGATCGTCGGGTGTCTCGGACGAGTGGTAGTTGAACTGCAGCGCGGTGGAACTGACAGAGATGCCGCGGGCCTTCTCCATTTCCATCCAGTCCGAGACCGTGGACTTGCGTCCCGCCTTGCCGTGGACTGCGCCGGCTTCGGAGATCTTCTTTGCGTGCAGAGCCAGCGCTTCGGTGAGCGTCGACTTACCGGCGTCGGGGTGCGAGATGACGGCAAAGGTGCGACGACGTGCAGCTTCGGCGGCAAGGCCCTTCGCGCTGACCGGAGCGGATGTGGCACCGGTGTCGGACTGGACAGTCGAGTCGGTGGGGACAGTCGAGTCGGACGGGGTAGTCAACGAAGAGCCTCTCGCAGTGGGAGCAGTGGGCGTAGCGCGAAAAAGCACGGGTGCGGACGCACAACAGAAAAAGGATACTCGCCCACGAATTGGCGGTAACACTCGGCGAACTTTGTCGGATTATCCAGATAGGTGTGCGCGGGATCACATGGCGGTTTCGGCGACTGTATTCAAGCGTTCTGAGGAGCTGCGTTGAGCAAATTCACCGACGAGATGTACAAGAGTGCCGCTATCGGCGATCACGGCATGGTGACGGGCGAACCGGATCACCCGCTGCGGCAGACCTGGGGCGACATTCATCGGCACGCGCGAGCGATGGCGGGTGCGTTGGCCGACTCCGGGATCGAGCACGGAAGCGCCGTCGGAATCCTGGCCGGTCAACCGGTCGACATCGCGCCGGCCTGTCAGGCGAGTTGGATGCGCGGCGCTTCCGTGACGATGTTGCATCAGCCGACACCGCGAACCGATCTGGCGGTGTGGGCGCAGGATACTCAGAAGGTGATCGACATGATCGCCGCGCGGGCCGTCATTGTCGGAAGCCCGTTCGATGCGGCACAACCACTTCTCGAAGCGAGCGGCATCACGGTGGTGACGATCGACGAACTGCGGGCCGGGCAGGCGATCGATCCGGTCGACACCGCGGAATCGGATATCGCTCTGCAGCAGTTGACGTCGGGATCCACCGGTTCGCCGAAAGCTGTGCAGATCACGCACGAGAACTTCTACGTCAACGCGTACGCGATGGTCAACCGCATCAAGTTCTCGATCGACGAGGACGTCATGGTGAGTTGGCTCCCGCTCTTCCATGACATGGGCATGGTCGGATTCCTCAGTGTTCCCATGCAATTGGGGGCCGAGGTGGTCAGCATCACGCCGATGGACTTTCTCCGCAGTCCGATCCTGTGGGCGGAGCTGATGGGAAAGTACGGTGGAACGGTCACAGCCGCACCGAATTTCGCGTACTCGCTACTTGCCCGACGCCTAGCCCAGGCGGAGGACGGCGCAGTGGACCTCGCCACTGTCCGGTACATGTGGAACGGCGCCGAACCGGTCGACCCCGACACCTTGGACGCCCTCGCCCGGGCCGGTGCACGGTTCGGATTGAATCCGACGGCGCTCGCACCTGCGTACGGAATGGCCGAGACCACTCTGGCCGTTTCCATCCCAGATCCGGGTCAAGGTGCGATCGTCGACTACGTGGATCCCGATTTCCTGGATGCGATGTCGCGGGCAGTTCCCTCGAACCGTCCCAACGCGCGGGCGCTCGCGACTCTGGGGCGACTTGTTCCGGACTTGGAGGGCCGCGTCGTCGACGGCGATGGGCAGGTGCTGCCGGCTCGGGGCGTCGGAATCATCGAGGTCCGAGGCAAGGCCGTCACACACGCCTACATCACCACCGAAGGTCACCGATCCGCGCCTGGTGTCGACGGCTGGTTCAACACCGGCGACGTCGGCTACCTCACCGAAGAGGGCCTCGTCGTGGTCTGCGGGCGGATCAAGGACGTCATCATCATGGGCGGCCGCAACGTGTATCCGACCGACATCGAGCGTGCTGCGGCGACTGTGGTCGGGGTGCGCCCCGGAAATGCGGTGGCGGTGCGACTCGACGCCGGTCAGAAGCGTGAGAGTTTTGCCGTTGCCGTCGAGACCAACGCATTCGAAGATCCTGAGGAAGTTTCCCGCATCGAGCACGACGTTATCCGCGCCGTGTTCACCGAAGTAGGTCTGCGGCCACGCGCCGTCGCTGTTTTGGGGCCTGGCACTATCCCGAAGACGTCGTCGGGAAAACTACGACGGTCCAACTCGGCGGCACTGATCGGCAAGTAACCGTCAGTGCAGGCGGTTCTGCGCTGCTTCCAGACCCAGCTCGAGGAGTAGCTCCACCGCGTCCGCGGCCTCTTCGCAGACCAGATCGAGTTCTTTGCGCTCGGCCGCGGAGAACGGTTTGAGCACGTAATCAGCCGGGTCCATCCGGCCAGGCGGACGACCGATACCGACGCGGGTGCGCAGGTAGTCCTTGGTGGACAGTGAACTCGAGATGGAGCGCAAACCGTTGTGGCCACCCTCGCCGCCGCCCAGCTTCAGGCGGATGGTTCCGAAATCGAGGTCCAGTTCGTCGTGAACGACGATGATGTTCGACGGATCAACCGAGAAGAACCGGGCTAGGCCCGCCACGGCGGCACCGGAGAGATTCATGTACGAGCGCGGCTTGCCGAGGATGACGCGTCGGCCCGCCAAGCGGCCTTCGACGATCTCGGCCCCACTCTTCTTGTGCGCGTTGAACTTTCCACCCATCCGGCCCGCAAGGGTGCCGGCCACCATGAACCCGATGTTGTGGCGGGTCTTCTCGTACTGCGGGCCGGGGTTACCGAGTCCGATCACCAGGGCTGTATCTGTGCTCATCGGAATTTTCCTTTACCGACCGGGGGAGTGGACGCGCAAACGGCGCGTCACTCCGAAATTCGGAATGACGCGCCGCTCACAAGCTGAGTTCTCGAGGAGAACGCGAGGATCAGGCCTCTTCGGTTGCTGCTTCTTCTTCTTCGGAAGCTTCGGCAGCTGCTGCGGTGACGTTGACGATCAGCACGTCTGCATCTGCCTGCAGGGTTGCGCCCTTGGGGAGCTCGAGCTGGCTTGCCAGGATCTGGGTGCCGGCTTCGAGGCCCTCGACCGAAACCTCGATCTGCTCGGGGATGTGCAGCGCGTCAGCCTCGAGGGAGATGGTAGCGGCATCCTGAGCGACCATGGTGCCGGCAGCTGCGTCACCGGTGACGACGACGGGAACGTCGATCGTGACCTTCTCGCCCTTCTTGATGACCAGGAGGTCGGCGTGCTCGATGTAGTTGCGGATGGGGTGCACGACGACCGACTTGGTCAGTGCAACCTGCTCCGTGCCGTCGATGTCGAGGGTCAGCACAGCGTTGGTGCCGTGTGCACGGAGGATGGAAGCGAAGTCGCGAGCGACGACGTTGAGGTGCTTCGGGTCTTCACCGTGGCCGTACAGAACCGTGGGGACCAGGCCGTCGCGGCGTGCGCGGCGAGCTGCGCCCTTGCCGAATTCGGTGCGGACGACAGCGACGAGGTTGTTCTCTTCAGACATGATGAAACGGCTCCTACAACTCACGGGGTTCGTGCTCGGTTTACTGACGTGTGGTTCTGTCGGCGACAGATTCTGCCTGCGGCAAGCGGACAGGCGCGCACACGGCCAGGAGCGAATCGCTCGAGCTGAGCCGTAGCCGCGTCGATCACGGAAAACCTGCAGTTAGTGGAACAGCTGCGATTCACCCTCGCCGAGACAACGTTCCATACAGTACCGGAACTCGTGCGCCGCCGCGAATCGCCGCACGAGTTCCGGTTTACCTACCCCGTTCTAGGAGCGAGCGGCGCTGATTCCGGCGCGACGCCCGAAGAAGCTGCCGTCGCCGAGGCTGGTTCCGCTGGCGTAGCCGCCCGCGCAGACGCCCGACGTGCAGCGACCCGCTGCGAACAGTCCGGGGATCGGCTCACCGGACACGTGCAGAACCTCGGAATCGACGGTCGTCTTCAACCCGCCGAGCGTGAAGCCACCGGTGCGGCCGCGCAGGTCGATCGCCGCGAACGGGCCGACGATCGGCTTGACCCACTCGGACTTCTTGCCCAGTAGCGGATCGGAGTTCGCCGCGGCGTGACGGTTGTAGACGTCGACGGTGGATTGCAGCGCGCCGACGGGCAGGCCCATCTCGGCTTCGAGTTCTTCGACGGTTTCGGCTACCCACGTGGGCTGGGCGCGCAGCTGATGGGTGGCACTTTCGGCGACGACGCCTTCTTCGTAGGACGCTTCGTCGATGACGAGGAAGGCCTGATTGTCCTGCTGGAACAGCGTTGCCTGACCGATACGTCCGGGATACGTGTCTTCGGCGACGTACCGCTGGCCGCGACCGTTGACAAGGATGCCGCGCACCATCAACTGGGGGTCGCAGAAGAACGCGACCTCGGTGGCGTCCATGTGGGCGGTGTCGGCGCCGAGTGCCTGACCGATCCGGATTGCACGGCCGTCGTGTGCCTCGATCGAGGCGGCGGGGTGACCGAAGATCCGCGGGGCGTTCGAACGCACCATCTCGTTGTTGTAGGCGAAACTGCCCATCGCAAGAACAACACCCTTGCGGGCGCGGATCGCAACGTCCTTGCCGTAGCGCTTGGCGACGACGCCGACCACCCGGGAGCCGTCGACCACCAGAGTTTGGACGCGCAGATCGTATTCTGCTCGCACGCCCAGCTTTTCGGCAGTTTCGACGAGCGGCTTCATCAGCATGTAGCCGCCGCCCTGCTCGCCGCTCTTCTTGTTCGACATCTGTGGGACGTGTCCACGCGGGGCCGGTTGCACCAGAGCATTGAACGGTGCCGCATTCTCGCCGCCCGAGTACGCGAGACCGTCGTCGTACGGCGGCTCCCAGCCCGGCTGACCCCAGAACGATTCCTTGAAGGGGACACCGGCGTCGACGAGCCAGTTGTAGTGGTCGACGCTGCCCTCGCAATACGCGTCGATTTTCGCGTCGTCGGTTCCGGGGCCGAGTGCCGCTTTCATGAACGTCTTCATGTTGTCGACAGTGTCGTCGAATCCGCATGCCTTCTGCAGCGGAGTGCCGCCGCCCAGGTAGATGAAGCCGCCGGCCAATGACGCGGCGCCGCCCCAACCGCCGGTTCGCTCGAGGACGAGCACGTCAGCGCCCGCGCGGGCAGCTTCGACGGCCGCGGTGACTCCGGCGATTCCGTAGCCGGCGACGACAACGTCGGCTTCGAAGTCCCAGGTGGTGATATCGGAAACGGAAATCGGGGAAATGGTGGCGTCGGCCATGGGCGGCGTCCTCTCGCAAAAACGAACTGATCAGGTGAGAGTCAAGATTTGCAGCTCCGTTCGACTCCTGCCCGATGTGATCCCGGTCATCGGGAGACGCTCGAGTCCCGCACCGCGCCGAGAAAGCTGTCCAGGTCCCTCTCGTCGACAAAACAGTGCGGAGACGCTCTGACCACGGCGTCGAGACCGCGCGCGGTCATGTCGAGGAGCGTCGATCCGCGACTGCTCACCGTGACGGTGATGTTCTGCGCCGCAAGTCGACTGCGAACTTCGGTCGCAGGAACCGCGTCCAGGGTGAACGAGACGATGCCGCTGAGGGCGGGGCCGTGATCGTGGACGGCGACCCCGGACATCGCACCTAGCCCGGCTCGAAGATAGTGCGCCCTCGATTCGATCTGCTGTGCAACGGTTTCCGTTCCCAGCGCCAAGAGATAGTCCGCGGCGGCCCCGAGTCCGAGGCGAGCCGCGACGCTGGTTTCCCACAATTCGAACCGGGTGGCATCCGGCGCGGGCACGTACGCGTCGGCGTGGGTCCAGTTCGCTCCGTGCAAGTCCATCGCGGCCGGTTCGAGCGCGGTCGCCAGTCCGGGACGCACGTACAGAAAGCCGGTTCCCCGTGGACCCCGAAGCCACTTGCGTCCCGTAGCGCTCAAGGCGTCGACACCCAGGGCGGCCACGTCGATGGGGAGTTGGCCTACCGACTGGCACGCGTCGAGGAGAACCAGCGCGCCGTGGCGCGCGGCCAGTTCGACAACCTCACGGACCGGGTTGACCAGTCCGCTGTTCGTGGGTGCGTGAACAACCGAGATGACGCGGACGCGGTCGTCGAGCATCGCTTCGAGTGCGTCGAGGTCGATCCTGCCGTCGTGATCGCTCGGGATCACCTCGACCTTCGCGCCGGTTGATCGCGCCCGGCCCAGTGCGGCAATGGCGTTGCTGGCGTATTCGACACCGCAGATCAGCACGCGGTCACCCGGGTTCAAGGGCACTGCGCCGAAAAAGTCGTTCCAGGCGCGGGTTGCGCTGTCCGTCAACGCGATATCCGAGGGCTGGGCGCCGATCACCCGGGCCAGTGAATGGGGAACCGCAGCCAGGGCATCGCTGCGGCGATCCGCGGCGACGTAGCCGCCGACGTCGGCTTCCAGGCGCAGATGCTCGATCATCGCCGTCAACACAGGTTCCGGCGGTAGGGAGGATCCGGCGCTGTCGAGGAACACCTTGTCGAGGCACCCAGGGGTGTCGCGGCGGATCGCGGTGAGGTCGAACATGGCACCATCCGTTCACTTCGGTGTGGTTCAAAGGCTCTGTGAACGAAGCTATACCGATGGACCGCACCCTGGGGACATTCGACGCCGTGGTGATCGGTCTTGCCGCGATGATCGGTGCCGGAGTGTTCGTGGTGTTCGCGCCGGCAGCGGCAGTAGCGGGCACGGGATTGATGTTCGGTCTGGTAGTCGCGGCAGGTGTGGCCTACTGCAATGCGACGTCGTCGGCACAACTCGCCGCGCGGTATCCGACCTCCGGCGGGACGTACGTCTACGGACGTGAGCAACTCGGACCGTGGTGGGGATTTGTCGCGGGGTGGTCGTTTGTGATCGGGAAGACCGCCAGTTGCGGGGCGATGGCGTTGACCTTCGCGACTTACGTTGTACCCGAACCGTATCGGAAGCTCGTCGCGGTAGCGCTGGTGGTGGTGCTGGTTGCGGTGAACTACCGCGGTGTCACCCGGACGGCGCAGATGGCGCGAGTGATCGTCACGTTGTCCGTGACGGCGATCGGCGTGGGCTTGTGTGTTTCGCTGTGGGGGCCAGGCGCGCATCGCGTCATGCCCGAGTTCGGTGTCGGTTCCTGGTACGGGGTTCTGCAGTCCGCGGGACTGCTGTTCTTTGCCTTTGCCGGGTACGCCCGCATCGCGACGCTGGGGGAGGAAGTCCGGGATCCTCGACGCACGATTCCACGCGCGATCCTGATAGCGCTGGGCATCGCGGTTGTCGTCTATGCCCTGGTGGCGATGGTTCTTCTGGTGACCCTGGGGCAGGAGAGACTGGCTCGGTCGACCCGTCCGCTCGCGGATGCGGTCGCTCTCACCGGGTGGGGGTGGGCCGAACCGATCGTGGTGGCCGGTGCCGCCGCCGCATCAGCCGGTGCACTGTTGGCGCTGATCGCCGGCGTGAGCCGAACCGCGATGGCGATGGCTCGCGAACGAGATCTGCCACGGACTTTTGCGGCGATTCACCCGCACTTTGCGGTGCCTCATCACGCGGAACTGGCCGTCGGTGCGATAGTGATCGCGCTCGTCTTGACGGTCGATCTTCGTGGTGTCATCGGGTTTTCGTCGTTCGGGGTGTTGTTGTACTACCTCGTGGCAAATGTCAGCGCCTATACCCAAGGACGCGCGGATCGGATGTTCCCGCGACTGCTGCAGGTTCTCGGAGCGCTCGGATGTGCGGTTCTGGCGTTCACGCTGCCGATATCCGCCGTCGCGGTGGGGACAGGTGTTGTTCTTCTGGGTTGTGGGTATCGGTGGATACGATTGAAAAAATTTGGCGACACGTAACACGGCAAAGGGTGCAATTGGTGTGTGTGGGCTCTATCGTCGGTACAACCGCTAGAGCACGCGTACCGCTAGACATACCCAAAGGGGAAGTCGAATGGCAACCGCAGTACTGGACACTACGCTGGACTCGCGTCCCGCCGCCGAGGCATATATCGGCGGGGTGTGCTTCAAGCAGGGCCCGCCGCGACTGGTCGGGACCGAGGTCGAATGGCTGACCAGGGACGCCGGTGGTGGCCGCCCGTCACTCGAGGCGCTGGCCCGCGCGCTGGGAAAACATACGCCCACCAGCATCGACCCTCGCTCGCCCGGCGCTCCACTTCCCGGCGGCAGTTTTGTGACCGTCGAACCGGGCGGTCAGATCGAACTCTCCTCGGCGCCGCGCACGTCAGCGCGTGAAGTATGCGATTACCTGAGCGAAGATCACCGCGTGTTACGTGCGCTTCTGCGCGATCAGTCCATCGAGATGTACGACGGGTCGGCGGATCAGCAGCGTCAACCACAGCGCTTGCTGCGATTGCCCCGATACTGCGCCATGGAACATCAATTTTCCTCTATCGGGCCGTACGGCGCCCTCATGATGTGCAACACCGCCGCCGTCCAGGTGAGCGTCGATGCGGGTGGCAGCCAGGAAGCCATCGCACGGCGGTGGCGGCTCCTCGGTGACATCGGGCCGGCTCTGATCGCCGCATTTGCGTGTTCGCCGCAGTTGGAAGGCATTCCGCGAGGGGCGTGGGCTTCACAACGCATGCGGACGTGGCTCGAACTCGACGCCAGGCGCACTATGCACGTTGTCGACGCGGCCGATTATGCGCAGTGGGCTTTGAACGTCCCGCTGATGTGTGTCCGGAACGGTACCGACGACTGGACGGCGCCGCGGGGCGCCACGTTTGGAGACTGGATCGACGGGGCACTCGAAGCCGACATTGGTCGTGCGCCCACGTCCGAGGATCTGGACTACCACCTGTCCACCATGTTTCCGCCGGTTCGCGCGGCCGGACATCTGGAGGTGAGGTACATCGACGCTCAACCCGGGGATCTGTGGCGCGTGCCGATCGCTGCGATCGATGCGCTGCTGTCCGGGCCTGCGGTGATGCAGGAAGCCAGCGATGCCGCGGTGTCGACGGCGGGCCGCTGGCGTGATGCCGCGGAATATGGACTGGTGGACGTCGAACTACGTTCGGCAGCAACATCTCTGATGTCACTCGCGGCATCCTATGCGCCTGATCCTGAATTCGTTCGTCTCCTCGATCGTGCAGCCGAGCGATGTTGTCGGGGCCTGCCACCGGTCGAGGGAAGCTGATGTCGACGGAGGTCACCAAGGAGGCTGTCGAGGCCGTTCTGGAGCGGGCGCGAGCGCGTTCGCTGCTGCTCACGGATTGTGTCGACGACACCGAGTTGATCGCCCAGCACTCGCCTCTCATGAGTCCGCTGGTGTGGGATCTTGCTCATATCGGCAACCAGGAGGAACTGTGGCTGGTGCGCGACGTGGGTGGACGAGAGCCGGTACGGCGCGACATCGACGACATGTACGACGCGTTCAAACACTCACGGCCGACGCGCCCCGAGCTTCCGCTGCTGGACCCGGCCGAATCTCGTCAATACATACGTACGGTTCGTGGCAAGGTGTGGGACGTCCTGGCTGACAGCAACTTCGACGGAAATCCGCTCGAACGCAGCGGTTTTGCGTTCGGCATGATCGCCCAGCATGAACAGCAACATGCTGAAAGTATGCTCGCAACACACCAATTGCGTTCCGGCCCTGCGGCACTCGTAGCCACGCCCGCTCCCACTGCGCGGCGTACGCCCGTTCGTGACGAGGTGGTCATTCCCGCCGGGCCGTTTGTGATGGGTACCGATGACGAACCGTGGGCACTCGACAACGAGAGAACTGCTCATCAGGTGTATCTCGGTCCCTTTGCCATCGATCGCTTCCCGGTTACCAACGGCGAGTTCATCGAGTTCATCGACGACGGTGGGTATTCCCGGCCCGAACTGTGGTCGCGGGCCGGGTGGCGTCATCGTGTCGACGCCAACCTCACTGCGCCACTGTTCTGGGAACGCGACGGATCAACGTGGTGGCAGCAGTCTTTCGGTACCGACAGCCCGGTAGCAGTTCGGCGTCCGGTAGTTCACGTCAGCTACTTCGAAGCCGAAGCCTATGCAACCTGGGCCGGCAAAAGGCTTCCCACCGAAGCAGAATGGGAGAAAGCTGCGCGGTGGGATCCCGAATCCGGGCGGTCCCGACGGTTCCCGTGGGGCGATACCCCACCGGACGAGACTCGCGCCAATCTCGGCCAGCGGCACTTGTCGCCGGCTGATGCGGGGGCATACCCCGATGGTGCGTCGGCGTACGGAGTGCAGCAGTTGATCGGGGACGTGTGGGAATGGACGTCATCCGGTTTCCACCCGTATCCGGGTTTTCACGCATTTCCGTACCGTGAGTACTCCGAGGTGTTCTTCGGCGGTGACTACAAGATGCTGCGTGGCGGTTCGTTCGGTACCGACAGCGTTGCGTGCCGTGGCACCTTCCGCAACTGGGATCATCCGATCCGGCGGCAGATATTCTCCGGATTCCGGTGCGCCAGAACATTGTCCGGGCACGTCTGATATGTGCCGACATCTCGGCTATCTCGGACCGCCGCGTTCCGTCCGAGATCTCTTGCAGGCCGGAACCCATTCGTTGGTGAAGCAGTCGTGGGCGCCCCGTGAGATGCGCAAGGGTGGAACCATCAACGCCGACGGTTTCGGTGCGAGTTGGTGGACGGACGGGCAGTTGGGTCGGTATCGAAGTAGCATCCCGATATGGTCGGATCCCACTGTGGAGGAGACACTTTCACATATTCGCAGCGGATCGGTGCTGGCGGCAGTGCGTTCCGCGACCGAGGGGATGGCCGTCGAGGTCGGTGCGTGCGCTCCCTTTGCCGACAACACCTATGCGTTCAGTCACAACGGCGCCCTGACTGGTTGGCCGAGTTCGGTTGCCGCCCTTGCCCAGGAGGTTCCGACTGCCGCGCTGCTGACCATGTCGGCGCCAACAGATTCGGCGCTGCTGTGGACCCTGTTGCGTCATCGCTTGCAGAACATGTCGGTGGAAGCCGCGGTGACCACCGTCATTCACGACGTCGAAGCAGTGGCAGTAGGTTCGCGTCTGAACCTCCTGCTCGGTGACGGGAACGAATTGTGGGCCAGCACATGGGGCCATACGTTGTACGTACTCGTCGACGAGTTGCAGGCACTGATCGCGTCCGAACCTTTCGACGATTCACCCGGGTGGGAACAAGTTCCCGACAGGCACCTGGTCTGTGCCCGCCCCGGCCATTTGATCATCACCCCGATTCCGATGGGAGAACGATGAGCACCCCGATTCTCGAAATCTTTCTGACTCCGGAAGATCTTGTCGAGCAATTACGGTCCGACGCACGCTCCGGGTTGACCGCACGGTCGAAATGGCTTGCGCCGGTGTGGTTCTACGACGCCCGCGGCAGTGAACTCTTCGAGCAGATCACCGAACTGCCGGAGTATTACCCCACTCGAACGGAACGCGCCTTGCTGGCCGAGTGCGCCGGGGAGATCGCATCGTTGACCACACCGAAGATGCTGATCGAGCTGGGTTCAGGTTCCTCGGACAAGACTCGTCTCCTGTTGGATGCGATGGCTGATTCACTGCACACCTATGTACCGCAAGATGTTTCGGTGACTGCCTTGGAAGGCGCAGCCAAGGCGATCAGTGCGGAGTTTTCGGACATCGACGTCATCGGGGTGGTCAGCGACTTCACCGGTTCGCTGCATCATCTTCCCAGCGGAGGTAGGCGAACGGTCGCGTTTTTGGGCGGCACGCTGGGGAATCTGATTCCTGACGAGCGCGCGGAGTTCCTCGCCGGGATCGCCGAGGTTCTCGGCCACGGTGAGAGCTTGATCCTCGGAGTGGGGTTGGTGACCGATCCTGCCGTGCTGGTTCCCGCGTACGACGACAGCGCGGGAGTAACGGCACAGTTCAACCTCAACGTGCTCAGTGTCCTGAACAAGCAACTCGGCGCGAACTTCCCGTTGGAAGCCTTCCGGCATGTAGCGCTCTGGGATGCCGACAACCAATGGATCGAGATGCGGCTGGAAGCCCTCCGCGATCTTTCGGTGCGGATCGAAGACTTGGATCTGGACATCACCTTCGCCGCGGGCGAGCACATGCGCACGGAAATTTCTGCGAAGTTCACCGTCGACGGGATCACTGCCGAGTTGGAGGATGCGGGTTTTCGGTTACAGAAGGTGTGGACCGACGCCGATCAGCGGTTCGCGCTGCTGTGCGCGGAGCGAGCCTAGATGTTCACTCAGCGACTCGCGGCGCGGGTTTCCGCTTCCAGAGCCAACTTCGGTGCACTCAGATCCGGCCGTGCTGTCGTCACCGTTGCGACCATCGCGATTCTCGCGATCCCGGTGACGCAGTGCTCGGCTCAGACACTTCCATCCGGGAGCCTCGGATCTGCCGGCAGCAGCCCGGAAGTCCCCACCGAGGACACGTTGCCTGAACTCGCGGTCACCACAGTTCTCGACGGACTGGACCATCCCTGGGATGTCGTGGCGGCACCCGACGGTGCGATTGTGACCGGGCAGAGATCGGGAGGATTCATTGTTCGCCGAAGCGACGGCTCGACCGGCCCCGTCGCAGCAGATCTCTCGGACCTCTATGCCCGATCCGAAACCGGTCTCATGGGAATCGCGCTTGCCCGTGACTTTGCTCAGTCCCGCACCCTGTACACGTGCCAGGGATTCAGCGCCGGGGGAGTGACGGACATTCGGGTGATCTCGTGGACAGTCGACGCCGGTTGGACCGAACTCACGCGAACCGGAACCGTGTTGTCCGGCCTCCCGGTCTCGTCGGGGCGGCACGGCGGGTGCCGGATTCTTGCCGCCGAAGACGGAACGCTGTTCGTCGGCACGGGCGACAGCGCAAATCCCGGTGTTCCGCAGGATCCGAACTCGCTGGGCGGCAAGGTCTTGCACGTCAACACCGACGGCACGCCCGCGGCGGGCAACCCCAATCCGTCGAGTCCGGTGTACACACTCGGTCACCGGAACGTTCAGGGATTGGCCGTTCAACCCGGAACCGGCAGGTTGTATTCGGTGGAGCAGGGCACCAGCGTCGACGACGAGCTGAATCTCCTGACCCCCGGCGGAAACTACGGTTACCGACCAGATCGCTTGCCGGGAACATACGACGAGTCGGTGCCGATGACCGATCCGTCCCGCGTGCCCGGCGCGATCGAAGCAGTGTGGAGTTCGGGTAACTCGACTCTGGCAACCGCGAGCGCGGCATTTGTCTCGGGCCCGCAATGGGGTCAGTGGGACGGCAGCGTTGTCATCGGCGGACTCAAGAGCAAGGAACTGATCTTCCTGCGACTGAGCGGCGACGGCCGGAGCGTCGACGCCCAGGCGTACGGGTTGGAAAACCAGTACGGACGTCTGCGTTCGGTCACGCCCACGGCAAACGGATCGCTTCTCGTCACCACGGACAACGGCGACAACGACAGCGTGCTCCTCGTGACGCCGTCTCCGTAGTCGAGTACGAGCTGTAGCAAGCGTCAGAAACTCCAGATCAGCGGAATGAGTACCGTCGCAACAACGAGGAACCACAGGAGCATCGGGAGTCCGAGCTTCCAGTAGTCGCCGAATTTGTAGCCGCCAGGACCCATCACCATCATGTTGGCGGGGGTGGCGACGGGGGTCAGGAACGACGCTGCTGCCGCGACGGTCACCGTCATGAGGAGCGGCACCACTGAAATATTCAGCTCGGAGGCCACGGAGATTGCGATCGGCGTGATGATCAATGCCGTTGCGGTGTTGCTGATGAGCTGGCCGAGCGTCGCGGTGACGACGAACAGTCCGGCAACAACGACGTACGGGCTGGCGCCGCCGATGACGTCGACAAAACCGTGAGCGAGCTTCTCGGCAGCGCCGGTCTCCTGAATTGCCGTGGAAAGCGGGATCATTCCGCCGACCAGAATGAGGGTGGTCCACGAGATCGAGCGGTGGGCCTGTTCGACACTGATCACGCGCAGTAGAACCATCGCGCAGGCGGCAAGAAGACCCGCAATGGCAGACGGGACCAATCCGAACGTCAACATGACCACCATGGCGGCGACAACAACCAGGGACAGGATCGCCCGGGTGCCGAGCGGCGCGGCCTGCTTACGGATCAAGGCAGGAGGATCGACCACAAGAACGTTCGGGTCCACCGACGTGTGAGTGTCCAGGTCGTCCCAACTGCCCTGCAGTAACAGGGTGTCGCCGGCAGCGAGCCTGATACCGCCAGGCCCACAGGGCTCGCCGGCCCGCGCCGCAGCCAGAACCACGAGATCGCCACTGTCGGTCACCATGCCGGGGAACACCTTGTCGCCGATGATTTCCGAACGTGGCGGAATGATCACCTCGACAACACCGTCGTTCTTGGTGATCAGCGGCGCATCGGATTGATCGCAACCGCCTGCGACGGCGTACTGGTGCGCGAGCGTCTTGGCATGGCGGCTCAGGTCCGGTGACATCGACGTCCCGGCGCGATGCGGCAATACGCGAGGGCCGAGAAACACTGCGATCGCGATGGTTCCGAGAACCAGCGGTGCACCGATCAAGGTGAAGTCGAAGAAGCCGAACGCGCCGGCTCCGGCGTCGGCGGCCGCGTCGGAGACGATGATGTTGACCGGAGTGCCGGTGAGCGTGAGCATCGAACCGGCATGCGCGGCAAAGGCGAGCGGGAGCAGCAGTTGCGACGTGGACCGGCCGAGCCGGACCGCGAGGACGACCACCATCGGGATCAAGGCGGCTACCGCGCCGTTCACACTGATCAATGCTGTCAGTGCGGCGACCAGCAACATGATTGCGCTCAACAGCCGAACGCGTGAATCGCCGACCTTCGTCAGAAGCTTCTCGCCCGCCCACGTCGTGACTCCGGTGGCATCGAGCGCTTCGCTGACGACAAAGAGCGCTGCGATGAATATGACTGTGGGATCACCGAATCCGGCCAGTGCCTGTTCCACCGAGATCACTCCGGTGGCATACAGCGCCAGTGCCGTTCCGATCGCAATGATTCCGACCGGAATGCGGCCTATGACGAACAGCGCCACGACTACGGCAAGCACGACAAACGTGATGGTGATGTCATTCACGATTCGTAAAGCTACCTTCCAGCACGGCTACCGTCCTGCACCGGATACAGAACGACCCCGTCTCGGGAAATGGAGACGGGGTCGAGGGGACGGACGCGGTGGAATTAGTTGGAGGCGGCGATGCGCGCCTTCTCGAGAGCGGCGAGAGTGCGGAGCACGGTCGCCTTCTGCTTGTTGAGATCGCTCAGGCGTGCGCGAGCAGGCAGACCCTGGGCAAGTTCGGCGACCTTGATCTGCTCGTCGATGGAACCGAGCTGATCGAGAAGCCCCAGAACGCGCGTCTGCAGCGTGTTGATGTCGACGGTGTCCGTCTTCACCGGAGCGGCAACACGAGTCGCAGCGCCCGTGCTGGAGGGGCGGGAAGCGCGTGCCGGCGACGTGTCTGCAACGACGGTGGCCGCGCGCGGGCGAATCGCCTTGCGGACAGCGGCAGCGTCGGGGAGAACGTCCATGCGGATTTCGTTGAGGACGCGGCGAGCTTCACGTGCCGTGACACGGTACTCGCGCTCTTCGTCGTCGTCGGACTGCAGTGTTCCGCCGAGCGGGCGCAGGCCGTACATGCCGAGGAACCGCTTGGCGTCGTCGATGATGCCTTCGTTTTCGCGGCAGCGTTCGCAGCGCGGTTCGTTGCGGAACATCTCTACGGAGTTGTCGTCACCACACCAGACACAGGATCCTGGGCGCCACCGCCGGACCGTGGGAACTGAAGAATTCAGTGAATGAGATTCGGGCCGGGATTCGGGCCGGGATTCCAGGGTTTGCGCGTCGATCACGACGAGCCACATTAGGCGAAGATTGCGGGCAGGTGAACATCAGCTCGGCATCGACCTGGGATTCTCCACGAGGGCGTGACCAAGATCATGCCGATTGTCCGATTCTCGGGTAACTGTGTGTCGCACAAATGGTTTCGTGAAGACCTCTCGGTCTGGTTCGCCCGGCGAACGTCCTCGCGAAACACGAAGGGCGCGTACCCGTGACCGTCTGGTCACAGATACGCGCCCGCTCCGCGGAAACGCGAAAGACTATGCGCTGCCGTCGAACAGTGAAGTCACAGAACCGTTCTCGAAAACTTCCTTGATGGTCCGTGCGAGCAGAGGCGCAATCGACAGAATCGTCAGGGTCGGGAACTGCTTCGACTCGGGGATCGGCAGCGTGTTGGTCGTGATGACCTCCTTGGCGCCGCAGTTGGCCAGACGCTCGGCGGCCGGATCCGAGAAGATGCCGTGCGTGGTGGCGATGATGACGTCGACGGCACCGGCGTCCTTGAGTACCTTGACAGCGCCGGCGATGGTACCGCCGGTGTCGATCATGTCGTCGATCAGCACGCAGGTGAGGCCGTTGACGTCACCGACCACGCGGTTGGACTTGACCTGGTTCGGAACCAGCGGGTCGCGGGTCTTGTGCACGAATGCCAGCGGCGCGCCGTCGAGGGCATCTGCCCACTTCTCGGCAACCTTGACGCGGCCGGCATCCGGGGAGACGACGCAGATGTTGTCGGTGCCGTAGTTGTCGCGCACGTACTCGGCGAGCTGGCCCTGAGCGTGCATGTGGTCAACCGGACCGTCGAAGAAGCCCTGAATCTGATCGGTGTGCAGGTCGACCGTGATGATCCGGTCGGCACCTGCGGTCTTGAGCAGGTCCGCGATCAAGCGAGCGGAAATCGGCTCGCGTCCGCGGTGCTTCTTGTCCTGGCGGGCATACGGGTAGAACGGCAGCACCGCGGTGATGCGCTTCGCGGATCCACGCTTGAGAGCGTCGATCATGATGAGCTGTTCCATCACCCAGGTGTTCAGCGGCGCCGGATGACTCTGCAGCACAAACGCATCCGACCCACGCACGGACTCTTCGAAGCGAACGAAGATCTCACCGTTCGCGAAATCGCGGGCAGTCTGCGGGGTGACTCGGATGTCGAGTTCCTTCGCGACCTGCTCAGCCAACTCGGGATGCGCACGACCCGAGAACAACATCAAGTTCTTCTGGTTGTCGATCCAATTCGCAGTCACTGGTTCATGCCATCCTTTTGTACTTGCTGATCTGTGCGCTCTGATTCCGAAGCCGTTGCTGCATCGGCCGCAGGAGTACCGGGTCGATTCTTCTCGACCCAACCCTCGATGTTGCGTTGCTGACCGCCCGAGACCGCAAGGGCCCCAGCCGGAACGTCGAATCGCAAGACGGTGCCGGCGCCGGTGTACGCGCCGTCCCCGACATGAACCGGCGCGACGAACATCGTGTCCGAGCCGGTTCGCACGTGCGACCCCACCACAGTACGGCGCTTGGTCACCCCGTCGTAATTGACGAAGACGCTCGACGCTCCGATGTTGCTGTGATGGCCGATGGTGGCGTCGCCGACGTAGGTAAGATGCGGAACCTTCGAATGCTCGCCGATCTCGGCGTTCTTGGTCTCCACGTACGCACCGAGTTTGCCGTGAGCGCCCAGGGACGTGGCCGGACGGAGGTACGCGAAGGGGCCGACGGTGGCGTCGTCGCCGATTGTCGACTCGCTTGCATGCGAACGGATGACAACGGCTCTTGCACCCACGGTGACATCGGTCAGAGTGGTATCCGGGCCGATCACAGCGTCTTCGCCCACCGACGTGGCGCCGGCCAACTGCACGCCGGGAAGCAGGGTCACATCCTGCTCGAGAGTGACGTCGCAGTCGATCCACGTACTTGCCGGATCGACGATGGTAACGCCAGCGCGCATCCACTTCTCGAGGATTCGACGGTTCTTCTCACGTGCCAGCGTCGACAGCTGCACACGATCGTTTGCGCCGGCGACCAGAACCGAATCCGCGATGTGCTGAGCCCGGACACGCTTACCGGCGCGACGGGCGATCATGATCACATCGGTGAGATAGAACTCGTGCTGAGCATTGTTGGAGTCGAGGGAAGACAACGCGTCACGAAGCGTCTCGACGTCGAATGCGTAGACACCGGAGTTGACCTCGGTGATCGAACGCTGCGAGTCCGTCGCTTCCTTCTCCTCGACGATCGCGTTGACTTCGCCATCGGTGGTGCGCAGGATCCGGCCGTAACCGGTGGGGTCGGGTGCCGTGGACGTCAGGACCGTCACTGCGGCCGCCGGCGCGCTGGTGTGGCGCTCGAGTAGATCCGCGATGGTGGCGCCGTCCAGGAGGGGAACGTCGGCAGCAGTCACGAGTACGGTGCCGCGGAAATCTGCAGGCAGACCTTCGAGACCACAACTGACCGCGTGGCCGGTGCCCTTCTGCTCGTCCTGAACGGCGATCGTGATCGAACGATCCAGGTCGGTGGCGACGGATGCCACAGCTTCGGATACTCGTTCGCGATCGTGGCCGACGACGGTCACCAGATGCGTCGGATTCAACGACGCAGCAGCGTGGAGGGAGTGCGCGAGCATGGTGCGGCCGGCAAGAGTGTGGAGCACCTTGGGGGTCTTGGACTTCATCCGAGTGCCTGCACCCGCTGCGAGAACGATCACGGCGGTTTGCACTTGTTTGAGCTCCCTCTTGTCGATCATCAACTACCGGCTCCGCCGCCAGGACTCGAACCTGAACTATCTGAACCAAAATCAGAGGTGCTGCCATTACACCACGGCGGATTGCCACGCTCTCCGAACCTTGCGGCGGATTACGCGCAAGAATAATCGCATGCCGACCCGGTCTAGGTCGAACCGCTCCTCCGTTTTCGTGTCGAGCAGTCCCGATAGGCTTGCTGTGAGCGGTGCGGTGACAACCGTCCGGCGTGTGGGGAGAGAGGCAATCATGGCGACGGTTCCCAATCCGATAGGCAGTGATCGCGCACCTGAACGGGCAACTCGAGTGCGTATGACGGGAACGCAGCGTCGTCAGCAGTTGATCGAGATCGCCAGGGCACTTTTTGCCGAACGTGGATACGAAGCGACCTCCATCGAGGAAATCGCGCAACGGGCAAACGTCTCGAAGCCTGTCGTCTACGAGCACTTCGGCGGTAAAGAGGGCTTGTATGCCGTCGTCGTGGATCGTGAGATGTCGCGACTGCTGGAGATGATCACGTCGTCGTTGTCACAGAACCGCTCGAGAGTTCGAGTCGAGCGGGTAGCGCTGGCGTTGCTCACATACGTCGAGGAACACACGGACGGCTTCCGGATCTTGGTTCGTGACTCGTCCGTCGTAGCGCCGAGCGGCACCTATTCCAGTCTCCTCAACGATGCGATCAGTCAGGTGGGATACCTGTTGGCGGGAGACTTCTCGCGGCGTGGATTCGACCCGGGACTTGCAACGATGTACGCGCAGGCGCTGGTCGGGATGGTATCGACCACAGCCACGTGGTGGCTCGACGAGCGCTCACCTTCCAAGGAAGTCGTGGCTGCGCATCTCGTTAATCTGTGTTGGAACGGACTCACCAATCTCGAGGCCGATCCGCAATTGGAGGGTTAACGCAGGCGTGCCTGTCGCTGAAGTCTGGAGCGCAGTCTAAGCTGTGTTGGCTGTATCACGATCGTTCAATGGGCAAACGTGGTTTGTTTGCGTGGGGTGTTGTTGCAAAACGCCTTCCATTTTGACGCTGTGAACGGGTAATGGTGAGAATTCGTTCGATGTGTGGTGACTGGAGGCCGGATCGATGGTGAGGCAGGAGCGGGCGGAAGCCACTCGTGATTCGGTACTGCGCGGTGCGGCGGGCGTTTTCCTGCGTCTGGGATATGCAAACGCCAGTCTGAGCGAGATCATCGCCGAATCTCAGGTGACCAAAGGGGCGCTGTACTTCCACTTCGGTTCCAAGGAAGAACTCGCCCGTGCGGTGATCGACGAAGGGTCTGCTCGCTTCGACGCCAAGTCGGAATTGTGGCTGGATCGCCGAACGCCGGCATTGGAATCGTTGATCGGTGTCTCGTCGGTGGCGGTCGACACCGCCGCACATGACGTGCTTGTGCGTGCCACGTTCCGTTTGCTGGTCGAGATCGGCGACTATCGTGGATCGGGGCCGGCAACGTTCGAGGGGTGGCTCGATATCTTCCGGGAACTTGCCACCAGAGCTGCCGACGAAGGTGACCTGAAATCCGACGTCGACTCCGCAGATATCGCGCGTTTCTTGTTGCAGATGGTGACGGGTGTCCGATTGATAGCTTCGGCCACAGGAACTATGCGTGATTTGTCTGACTCGATGAAGACGTCCTGGAACATCATTCTTCCCGTTGTCGTTCCGGAATCGAAGGTCGAATACTTCCGGCAGTTTGCTGCTCGGCGGCTGAGTAGCGACCACTGAGTCTGATCCGGTTGCGTCGGTTCGAACCGCGTTCGGGTCGATGACCTGGGATCTTCTTGGGATATATCTCCCATTTGTATTGAATAGATGGCGTCGCGGAAGTGGTATTCGCCTATATTGGGCTTTTGAAACAAACTCAGAGTATGTTTATCCCGTAACCAAATGTCCGATGGTCTGATCTTGCTGACCTGTTCGACGTTGCGGTATGTTCTTACGGTAGCTGAACAATTGCTGCAAACTGCCGATCGGTCAGTGAAGCTCGATTGTTCGAGACGAAGTCGGTGAACCGGGCGGGGTAGGGGGTCGCCCGGTCCACCGATGAAAGGGGTATCGAAGATGGGTGAATCCGTACCGTCGGGGACTTCGGCAGTTTCGGCTGTTTCGTCGGCGACATTCGATGCGAGTCCTCGGATCGGCTGCGACGTAGTCAATGTCGTGGACGTCAGTCGAAGTATCGATCTGTTCGGGAGTCGATACCTCGAGCGGACGTTCACTGCCCGCGAGTTGGAGATATGCAGCGGGACTGCCAGGGATCAGCGACTCGCGGCGCGTTTTGCCGCGAAGGAAGCGGTGGTCAAGGTTCTTCGGCCCGCTGACACGGCAATTCCCTGGAATTCCATCGAGATTACGCGTGAGCTGTGGGGGGGATGTGGAGTAGAGCTTTTCGGCGAGGCAGCAAAACTTGCTGTGGCCCAGGATCTTCAGGATTTCCAAGTATCTATTTCGCATGAGGCCGACGTCGCCATCGCCATGGTGATTGCCATGCATCGCGGCGGTTCGCAACAAACAGAAGGACGAAGTCACCGATGAGTGATCAGGCAATTCGCAAAGTGCTCATGGAACATGGTCGGCTTGCAGTCGATGTCGGCACGATCGACGTCGACGCCGATCTGTACGCGTTGGGTTTGACCTCTCACGCAAGTGTCAATGTGATGCTGGCGCTGGAAGATTCGTTCGACATCGAATTTCCGGACGAGTTGCTCCGGAAGAGCACTTTTGCGAGCGTCCGGGCGATCGAGAGTGCGTTGATCGGCCTGGGTGAAGCGTGAGCATCCCGCACCCCGACGTCATTGTCGAGCCCGCCGTTGATCGGGCACGCCGTGTCGCAGAAGAAGTCGCCGCAGTGTGGGCGGCCGAGGTAGACGAAGACTCTCGATTCCCCGCCGAGGCGGTTGCCGCCATGCGCGAGCAGCGTCTGCTCTCGGTCGCAGTTCCCACCGAGTTCGGTGGTGACGGCTTGTCGTTGCGTGAGGTTGCCACGATCGCGCGCATCATCGGATCACGCTGTGCGTCCAGCGGAATGATCTTTGCGATGCATCAGACGCAGATCTACTCTCTGATCAAGCATGGCGACACGGAGGCGCTGCGAGCATTTGTGGTCGAATCCGTCGAAAAGCAGTTGCTGCTTGCATCGGCGACAACGGAGTTGGGGATCGGCGGCGATGTCAGCCGAAGTTACTGCGCTGTAGAGGATCTCGGTGGCCATCTGCTGCTGATCAAGAACGCGCCCGTGATTTCGTACGGCCGGCATGCCGATGCGATTCTGGTCACCGCCCGTCGTTCGCCG
This sequence comes from Rhodococcus sp. NPDC056743, assembly GCF_042790355.1. Taxonomy (NCBI): domain Bacteria; kingdom Bacillati; phylum Actinomycetota; class Actinomycetes; order Mycobacteriales; family Nocardiaceae; genus Rhodococcus; species Rhodococcus sp. NPDC056743. The sequence goes on from NZ_JBHTZI010000010.1 coordinate 104,598, forward strand.
GACAGTCAGCCTAACGATCAGGTACTTGTGATCTGCCGCAGCGGGGATCTGACTCTGGAAGAAACCACCGAATGGAACGCATTCGGGTTGCGGGGAACATGCAGTCTCGGGTACATCCTGCGGGCGACGTCTACGCCGGACATGATGATCGCAACTCCGTATGCCGATATTTCCACCAACACCATGCTGCCCGTTTCTCACATCGTGTGGAGTTCGGTGTGGCTCGGCATCGCGGACGCGGCACTCGACAAAGCGCGCAAGTACGTGCGTGCCGCAGCGCGCAAGCAGCCGGGAGCCTCGTCGCCGGCGGCACTGCGATTGGCTGAAACAGCGTCGACTGCGCAACAATTCGCGGACCTGGTGGACGCGTCCGCGCGCCGCTACGACCGCGCCGTCGGATCTCGCGGCGAGTTGGACGGGGCGGCGGCAACCGAGCGTGTCGGTTTCTCATTGGCAATGAACAATCTGAAGGTCGCCACATCGAGATCTGTAGTGGAGATTGTCGGTCAGACGATGTTGATCTGCGGTATCTCCGGATACCGAGAAGACAGTGAGTACTCGCTCGGGCGTCATCTCCGTGACGCCCACGGGGCAGCTGTGATGGTGAACAACGATCGCATCATGGCGGGATCCGCTCAAATGGCCATCGGATACCAAGGAACATTATGACTACCGACCTCGATCTCGCCAGGGCCGAGTTTCAGCGTGAATTGCTGACCGCTGGAATTCTCATCAAGACAGATGTCTTAGGACTTTACGGTCGTTCCGGGTTGTTCGAGGACATCATCGACGGAATCGACCGCGTGGTGGTAGCTGCGGGTGCCGGACCCGCCGCGACGCGTCTGCGTTTTCCGCCGGTGTTTCCCCGCACGAGTTTCGAGCGCACCGATTACATCGCGTCGTTCCCCAACCTGACCGGTGCGATCAACACCTTCAACGGAAGCAATCGTGATCACTCACAGTTGCTGGCAGATCGCGCCGGCGGTCAATCGTGGGATCGCTATCTGGAACCGACCGAGACCATGTTGGTGTCGGCAGCGTGCCACCCCGCCTACGCTCAATACACGGGTGAACTTCCCGAAGGTGGAGTGCTCCTTGATATTTACGGTTTCTGCTTTCGGCACGAACCGGCAATCGATCCGGCCCGTATGCAGGCGTTCCGGATGCACGAGTTCGTGACAATCGGCGACGCCGACGCTGCCGCCGCTCACCGCAAGAAGTGGATCGAACGCGGGATGGAGGTCCTGGGTGATCTCGGCCTCGACGCCACGCCGGTCATTGCCAACGATCCGTTCTTCGGAAGGGCTGGTCGGATGTTGGCGGCCAACCAGCGAGAGGAAAACCTGAAGACGGAGTTGACAGTTCGGTTGTACGGCGATCTCGACGAGGGGACGGCGATCGTGTCGTCCAACAACCACCTCGATCATTTCGGCAAGACCTTCGACATCACCACCGCCCGCGGTGAGGTCGCCCACAGTTCCTGCGTCGGTTTCGGAATGGAGCGCATCGCTCTGTCTCTCTTGCGAACTCACGGTCTTGACATTGCTGCCTGGCCCGGTGGCGTCCGCGGACATATGGGTTTGTGATGGCCAGACTCCTCGATATCACCCCTGACCGCTACAACTCACATGCCGTGCATCACGAGGACCGGGTGTGGGCGCAGACCAACTGCTACCTGGATCTGTGGATCGAGGTTCTGCATTCGCTCGGTCTCGACCCTGTGCCCGCGATGGCGTGCGCATTTTCGTCGAGGTTCGACGGTGCGCAGTGGACTTTCCTCAAGTTCAAGGCCGAGGATATTTTTGCGCTGTACGGGATCGACGTTGCGGAGATGAACGTCTGGCGCGCGCCACTGATACACATCGAGGACAACCTCGAGGCGGGAATGCTGTCCACGGTGGAGGTGGACGGGTACTGGCTGCCCGACACGTTGGGTACGAGTTACCATGAGACGCATACCAAGACAACAATTGTCCCCAACCGGATCGATCGCGTGGCGGGAGAACTCGAGTACTTCCACAACAGTGGATATCATGTGCTTCGGGGAGACGATTTCTCCGGGGTGTTCGATCTCGATCGTTCCAGCATTCCGCCCTTCGTTCCGTATGTCGAGCAGGTCCGACTCTCGCCCGTTCACGAGATGAACGCGGGAAATATCGCCGAGGTAGCGCGGCGCAACGTGGCAGTGAGGCCCCCGGGAAATCCGGTGCGAGAGCTGGGGCGCAGGGTCGTCGAGGATTCCGAATGGATCCGCACAGCCGGCATGGAGGCATTCCACCTGTGGTCGTTCGGGTTGCTCAGACAATGCGGCGCCAGCGCTGAACTTGCCGCCGATGTCAGTGAATTTCTCGACGCTTCAGGGTTTTCCGGTACAGCCGAGGCATCAGCTGGGTTCCGGAGCGTAGCTGCCGGCGCGAAGAGCGTGCAATTCCAGATGGCACGTGCCGCGAGGGGGCGAATCGTGGATCCCCGTGACCAACTCGACGAGATGGCGGTGTCCTGGACGCAGTCCATGGACATCATCACCTCCATCGTCGGAGTTGATTCCCAGCGACATCTCAGGTTGGTGTGATGCCGCGAAGAAACGCCAGCGATCTTCTCGAAGAAGCGCAGTGGCGCTGTATCGCAACGAAACCCGGTGAAATAGCGGCACCCACGCAGCTGTCGGGCAAGACTGGATGGCTGTCGGCCACAGTGCCGGGCACGGTGGCCGGAGCGGTCCGAGAATCCGACGGCTCCGCGGCGGCACGCCGAGTGGCGGCCGACGTCAGTGATTGGTGGTTTGTCACCAGGGTTGCCGCGGCCGGTGAGGGGTCGTGGCTGCTCCGCTTACAGGGGCTGACGGCAGGCGCGGATGTCTGGGTCGACGACACCGTTGTCTTGTCTTCGGACTCCATGTTCGTGCCCGGTGAAGCCGTCGTAACCCGGGAGGTGGCCAAGAGTAGTGAATTCACACTCGCGATCCACTTTCATTCTCTGGCAACTGTTCTGAGTTCGCGTCGACCGCGTGGCAGATGGCGCTCCTCGTTGGTGCGTGAGCAGGGTCTGCGATGGATACGTACAACACTGCTGGGAAGTGCACCCGTGTTCTCCGGCGTTCCGGTGCCGGTCGGGCCGTGGCGGGGTATTCGAATGTTGGATGTCCGCAAGGCAAGTGTCGTGTCTCGCTCTCTCCACGTGACCACCGACGGAACGTTCGGGGCCGTCGAGATCTCGGCACGCCTCACGGGTGTGCCCCACAACGTCACGGCAGTGTCGGTGAGCGTCGGAATCGTTCGTGGTTCCCTCACCGTGACATCGCGAGACGGCGGACTCGCCGTCGTATCGGGCGTCGTCGAAATTCCCGACGTGGATCTCTGGTGGCCGCACACGCACGGTCGGCCGCATCGATACTCGGTGTCGATCGAGGTAGGCAGAGATGTTCTTCACCTGGGGTACATCGGGTTTCGCAGTCTCGAGGTCGATCGAACCGGCGGTGGATTTCGGGTATCGGTCAATGGGGCCGACGTGTACTGCCGGGGATCGGTGTGGGTGCCCACCGATCCAGTCGCCTTCCGCGGCGAGGAGCAGACAACGTCGGTGCTCGAGCGTTGTGCAGAGTCCGGCGTGAACATGCTGCGAGTTCCGGGAACCATGGTCTACGAGAGTGATCACTTCTGGAACGAATGTGCCCGGCTGGGCATTCTGGTCTGGCAGGACGCGATGCTCGCGACCCTCGATCCGCCGGACACGGACGAGTTCTTTGGACTCTTTGCCACTGAGGTACGGGCGTTCGTGGAACAGGTCGGTGGCAACCCGGCACTTGCAGTTTTCTGCGGAGGCAGTGAAACCGAACAGCAATCGACAATGCTCGGTCTGGTCGATCAGCACATCTCGATCGTTCACTCTCGCTTGCCTGCGTTGCTCGAGGAAATCGCACCGGGACTCGAGTACGTGACCTCGTCCCCGTCGGCGCCGCCTGACCGTGAAACATTGGCCACTCACGTAGGTACCGGAATTGCCCACTACTTCGGAATAGGCGGGTACCGGCGTCCACTCGACGACGTGTTGAGCGCGCGGGTGAGATTCGCTACGGAGTGCCTGGCGTTCTCCATTCCGCCGTCGAACACCGTCATCGAGAACGAGTTCGGCTCTGTATCCGTGGCGGGCCACCACCCGTCGTGGAAGGCTGCTGTGCCACGGGACAACGGGTCGTCCTGGGACTTCGAGGACGTTCGTGATCACTACGTCACGACATTGTTCGGCGAAGATCCGAGCGAGGTTCGCTGGTCCGACCCGGAGCGCTATCTCGACTTGGGGCGCGCGGCGATCTGCGAGGCCTTCGGCGCAGCGCTCGGCTACTGGCGTCGAGCAGATTCCGGGTGTGACGGTGCGCTGACTTTGGCATTGACGGATCTCGAACCTGGTCCAGGGTGGGGCGTCCTCGACTGGCAGGGCACGCCGAAAGCTCCGTGGTACGTACTACGCCGGTACTCGAAACCCGTGGCCCTCATCGTCACCGACGACGGCCTGGACGGACTCCGACTCGACGTGATCAACGAGACCGGCGAGCCATTGGTTGCCGAAATTCGCATCCGCGCGCACAACAGGTCTGGTGTGGTGCCGGTCGATGTGGTCGCACCCGTCAAGGTCGACGCCCACGGGAAACGGGGTCTGACAGTAGACGAGGTGGTGGGGCGATTCACCGATCTCACACACGTCTTCAAGTTCGGGCCACGCAATTACGACGCCGTCACCATCACCCTCGAGAACGAGGAAGGCGTGGTCATCGACGAGGTCGTACACCTGTTGGGAAGCCCGGCCAGACCGCTCGAACGCACAGTCGGCCTCGCTGCCATCGCCCGCAATGTCGGCGACGACTGGGTTGTCGACGTCACCTCGGAAGGTACGGCGCAATACGTGTCGCTGGACCTGCAGGGATTCGAGCCGGAGGATTCCTGGTTTCATCTCGCACCAGGTGGTGCGCGGACGGTGAGGTTACGCCGCACCGGTCAGGCGAAGATGGTGATCGGTCGCGTGCGAGCACTCAATTCCCATTCCAGCGCGCCGGTCAGTCCGCCGGTGGTTGCCGATCCACCTCGCCAAGTGGCTACCAAGCGGGTTCCGCGGAGGTAGGGCGCGCTCGCGGATAGAATCGACTCGGCGTCACGCCACCGCTGGTGGGTGACGCTCGGGTTGTTCGTCCGCAGCTCGCCGTCACCGCCGAGGAGCGCATTCGTTGACTGCCTTGCCCGCTGCCCAGACTTCACTTGCCGGCCTTGCCGAGGCCGCGCTCGCAGACGCGGCCTTCACATCGGTGACTGGAGCGATCGGTCGAGCCACCCTCGACATCGTTGCGCCGAAACCGGCGAGGCCGTTCATCGCAGCCGCGCTTGCATCGCGAACGCCGGTGCTGTTGGTGACAGCAACGGGTCGTGAAGCAGACGATCTGACGGCCGAACTCACCGAGATGATCGGCGGATCGGTTGCACAGTTCCCGTCCTGGGAAACGTTGCCTCACGAGCGACTCTCTCCCAGCGCGGATACCGTCGGACGACGCATCGAGGTTCTCCGACGCCTCGCTCGCCCGGACGATTCCGCGTACGGTGCGCCGCTGCGGGTTGTGGTCACGACCGTGCGCTCTCTGGTCCAGCCGATGGCCCCCGGATTGGGTGAGATCGAGCCCATCACACTGCGCGTCGGCACCGAGATCGACTTCGAGTCTGTTCTGGTCCGGCTGGTGGAAATGGCGTACACGCGCGTCGACATGGTTGGCAAGCGCGGCGAGTTCGCGGTGCGCGGCGGCATCCTCGATCTCTTCTCACCGACCGCGGATCACCCTGTTCGCATCGAGTTCTGGGGCGACGAGGTTTCGGAACTGCGCTACTTCTCCGTTGCCGATCAGCGTTCGCTGCCGGAGGTCGACGTCGACCTCGTCATCGCTCCGCCATGCCGTGAATTGTTGTTGACCCAGGACGTCCGGGATCGGGCCGCGGCGATTGCCGCAGAGAACCAGGCCGACGCCTCCCTGGTGGAAATGCTGGACAAGATATCGGCAGGTATTCCGGTCGAGGGCATGGAGGCATTGCTTCCGGTCCTGAAACCTGGTGAATTGCAATTGCTTTCCGATGTTCTTCCCGCCGGAACCCATATCCTGCTCTGTGACCCGGAGAAAGTGCGCACCCGTGCAACGGATTTGGTGCGCACCGGGCAGGAGTTCCTGGAAGCGTCGTGGACTGCGGCGTCCATCGGCGGCGCGGCGCCACTCGACACCTCCATCCTCGCCGGCGGCGACTCGGGGCTCGGCGCCTCCGCCTACCGGTCGTTGCGTCAGGTGCGCGAATCCGCAGAAGCGGGCGGGCGTCCGTGGTGGAGCGTCAGCCCGTTGGCATCGGGGAGTGGTGAGGAACTCGAACTCCCGATTCAGCCTGCCCCGCAAGTGCGCGGGTCAGACGACCTTCTGGCCGAGCTGTTCGTCAGCCTCCGCGCGCACGTGACCACCGGCGGACGCGCTGCCGTGGTTGTTGCCGGTGCCGGCACGGCAAAACGCGTTCTCGAACGACTCGGTGAGGCCGAGGTTCCCGCCACAATGGCTGAGCCTGGAGCGGTTCCGGCCCGGGGCCAGGTTTCGGTCATGCGTGGATCGTTGCACGACGGTTTGGTTCTGCACGGGGACGGCGACATTCCCGGAATGGTTGTTGTCACCGAGTCCGACCTCACCGGCAATCGAGTTGCGGCGGTGGGCGACGGTAAGCGGTTGCCGGCCAAGCGTCGCAACCAGGTGGATCCGCTTGCACTTGCCGCGGGCGACATGGTGGTTCACGACCAGCACGGAATCGGCAGATTTGTCGAAATGGTGGAGCGCACCATTGGCGGGGCACGGCGCGAGTATCTGGTCATCGAGTACGCCGCCAGCAAGCGTGGACATCCGGGGGACCGGTTGTTCGTGCCCATGGAATCGCTCGATCAGCTCTCCCGTTACGTGGGCGGCGAGCTGCCGGCGCTGAGCAAACTCGGCGGATCCGACTGGGCGAACACAAAACGTAAGGCACGCAAAGCGGTTCGTGAAATCGCAGGCGAACTCGTGCAGCTCTATGCCGCGCGTCAGGCAGCCCCCGGCCACGCATTCGGCCCCGACACTCCGTGGCAGAAGGAACTCGAGGACGCCTTCGCCTTCACCGAGACGGTCGATCAGCTGACCGTGATCAGTGAAGTCAAGGGGGACATGGAGAAGGCCGTCCCGATGGACCGCGTCGTAATCGGTGACGTCGGATACGGCAAGACCGAGATCGCTGTGCGCGCCGCATTCAAGGCGGTGCAGGACGGTAAGCAGGTGGCTGTCCTGGTTCCGACGACTCTGCTTGCGCAGCAGCATCTTCAGACCTTCACGGAACGAATGGCGTCGTTCCCCGTGAAGGTACGCGGACTGTCGCGCTTCACCGACGCCAAGGATTCCAAGGAAATCATCGCGTCCATGGCCGAGGGTGAGATCGACATCGTCATCGGCACACATCGCCTGCTGCAGACCGGGGTGCGGTGGAAGGATCTCGGTTTGGTGATCGTCGACGAGGAGCAGCGATTCGGCGTCGAGCACAAGGAACACATCAAATCCTTGCGAACTCACGTCGACGTGCTGACCATGTCGGCAACGCCGATCCCTCGTACGCTGGAAATGAGCATGGCCGGCATTCGCGAGATGTCCACCATTCTGACCCCGCCCGAAGAGCGTCATCCGATTCTGACGTACGTCGGAGCCTATGCAGACAAGCAGGTCGCCGCCGCCATCAGGCGCGAACTCCTGCGCGACGGTCAGGTGTTCTACGTTCACAACCGCGTCAGTTCGATCGACAAGGCTGCCAAGCGAATCCGTGAACTTGTACCGGAGGCACGGGTTGTGGTCGCCCACGGTCAGATGAACGAGGACACTCTCGAGAAAACGGTTCAGGGATTCTGGGAGAGAGATTTCGACGTCCTGGTGTGTACCACGATCATCGAGACAGGCCTCGACATCTCCAACGCGAACACGTTGATCGTCGAGCGCGCCGATTCTCTCGGGCTCTCACAGCTCCACCAGTTGCGAGGTCGTGTCGGACGCAGCCGGGAACGCGGATACGCGTACTTCCTGTACCCGCCGGAGAAGCCGTTGACCGAAACGGCGTACGACCGACTGGCCACCATTTCGCAGAACTCCGATCTCGGTGCCGGTATGGCCGTTGCCATGAAGGACCTCGAAATCCGCGGCGCCGGTAACGTTCTCGGTGCCGAGCAGTCCGGACACGTTGCCGGTGTCGGGTTCGACCTGTACGTCCGCCTGGTCGGTGAGGCAGTCGAAGCCTACCGTGCTGCCGCAGACGGGCTGCCGATTACAACCGACGAGGGCCCGAAGGAGGTTCGCATCGACCTACCCGTCGACGCGCATATCCCGCCGGACTACGTCACCAGTGATCGGCTTCGACTCGAGGGTTATCGAAAAATTGCTGCCGCAACCGATTCCGACGGTATTGCAGCCGTGGTCGAAGAACTGGTCGATCGGTACGGGCCGTTACCGGAAGAAGTGCGTCGACTCGTGTCGGTGGCGAAACTGCGACTGCTGTGCCGCGAGTACCAACTCGAGGAAGTGGCAGTCACCGGTACTCAACTCAAGATCTCGCCCATGTCGCTGCCCGATTCCAAGCAGATCAGGCTCAAGCGGATCTATCCGAGCGCGCAGTATCGGGCTACGACAGGCTTGGTGCAGTTGCCACTGCCGCGAACCGGGGGAGTGGGCTCCGATCGCCTACGGGACGTGGAATTGCTTCAGTATATTGCCGATTTCATCCTGGCGATCGACGGTCGCGCCGCGAGTGCCGTGGTGATGGAGGCGTGAACCGGTCGTGACCGAGATATCGACGATAGTTCTGCTCGATCCGCTGCGCCCGCACGTTTTTCCGCTCGAGGCACTCTCGTTGTTGTCCGGGCCGATCCGGATCGGCGAGAATGTGCCGGCGTCGGTTCGGAACGCGCTTCCGAAGTCGACCTCGGACGCCGGAGTGGTCGTGACGATGGACGGCGGCTACGCGGAAGTGCCCGCACAGGCGAAAACCGGGGTGCAGATCATCCGGGCGGCGCCTGTTCACGGTGATCGACTCGTCGAGGCGGCGTCCATCATGGATCGGCTGTGGAGCCGTGGTGGATGGGAAGCGACACAGACTCACGAGAGCCTCTCGGTCTACCTTGTGGAGGAGACGTACGAAGTGCTCGACGCCATCCGCAGCGGTGACGAGATCGACCTTCGTGAGGAGCTTGGCGACCTTTTGCTGCAGGTTCTCTTCCATTCACGGATTGCACAATCCCACCATGTGTTCGACCTGGACGACGTAGCCGCCGCATTGATCGAGAAGTTGATCCATCGAAGCCCCCACCTGACCAGTTCGGGGGTGGTCGATATTGCCGAGCAAGAGCGCGCCTGGGAAGAGTTGAAAGCTGCCGAGAAGGCTCGCGCTTCGGCGATGGACGGAATCGCCACGTCGCAACCCCCGATCCTCCTTGCCGCGAAGGTTCGGGCGCGGGCACAGAAGGCTGGCGTGAGTGACGTCATCGACGAGGAAGCGTTGGAGAGACTCGTTGCGCAGTGCATGCAAGCGGACGCGACGCTGGCCGGTGCACTGCGTGCGCTGATCGACGAGATTCGCGCGCGCGAGGCCGAATCCCGATAACCCGCAAATTCGTCCGATTTGAAATGATTGACCGGTAATTAGTTGGCAATCGTTCCAATAGCTCGGTGCGGGCGTGTGCGGAGAAAACAAACCTGAGGTATGTTTATGTACGGAACGAGGAACTTGTGGTTGTTTTTCCAGTGAATGGTTGCCTGAGCGGCGACTATGCCGGGTGAATGATCGTCAGTTCGTTTCCGCACTGTGAGAGGCCAGGTACGGCAGCCGGCGGGGTGTTGCCGTACCTGGCGCCGGGGTTGGTTAATGATCAGCGACCACCATACGGACTTCGAAGTAGCCGGTGCCGCCGCATGTAGACACGAAAGACTGATGATCATGAGCGTTCATGCTGAGGTGGGGATCCAGCCGAGAACACGGCGGGTGGACGCAGAACTGCGGATGGACTGGCGGTGTGCGTACAGACGAAGGATAGCGATTACAGATACGGTCATCGTCACCTTCGTGATCGCGCTCGCGCAGGTTGGAAGCATGTGGCCCAACCCGATCGAGTGGCTGACACCGCTCAAGGTGGTTGCATCCATTGCTTTGGGCGTTCTGTGGATGACAGTCCTTGCACGCGGACGCAGTCGACATCAAGCGATGCTGGGCGATGGACGCGACGAGTACGAGCGGGTAGTCCTTGCCACCGGCCAGGTTTTCGGGTTGGGCGCGCTCGCCGGAATTCTTCTCGGGATCGACATTGCGCGAAGCTATCTGATGATCGCTCTGCCGCTCGGATTGGTGGGCCTGATACTCGGTCGCTACCTGTGGCGCCGCCGTATTCAGGCGAAGCGCTCAGCGGGTCTGTGCCGCAACTCGGTCCTGCTGGTCGGCGGTCACGCGTCTGTGGTTGCGACTACTCGATCCTTCGTTCGAGAGTCTGGAGCCGGCTACGACGTTGTAGGCGTGTGCATTCCACGACGGTCGACGGCCCTCGACGATCACATTGTTGTCGACGGCGCACGTGTGCCCGTGCTCGGCAATGAATTCGAAGTGATCGAGGCAATGCGGGCGAGCAATGCCGACACCGTGATCGTCACGGGAACCGAAGACCTCGGTCAAGTCGGAATTCGGAAGTTGATGTGGGACTTGGAAGCTGAAGGTATCGACCTCGTCGTTTCGCCGGTCATCGCCGACGTGTCCATGACCCGCTTGATGATCCGGCCGGTAGCAGGAATCCCACTGATGCATGTTGCGCGTCCGCGATACGAAGGCGCGAACGGCTGGGCGTCAGGGGCATTCGACAAGGCGTTCTCGGCTGCGATGCTTCTGCTCGTTGCGCCGGTGATGGTTGCCGCCGCACTTGCTGTGAAAGCCACGTCGAAAGGCACGGTCTTCTACAAGGCCGAACGGATTGGACTGAACGGAAAACCGTTCCCCATGTACAAGTTTCGGACGATGGTCGAGGGTGCAGATCAACAGGTCGTCGATCTGATGGGTGACAACGAGGGCGCCGGTGGAGTGCTGTTCAAGATGCGTGAGGATCCGCGAATCACGCCGATCGGCAGAATTCTTCGTCGGTTGAGTATCGACGAGCTTCCGCAGTTCTTCAACGTCATACGCGGTGAGATGAGTGTGGTCGGTCCGCGTCCGCCGTTGCGACGCGAAGTCGAGATGTACGACGACGAAGTGTCTCGCCGCTTGTTCGTGAAGCCGGGAATCACGGGGCTGTGGCAGGTCAGCGGTCGGAGTGATCTGTCGTGGGAAGAATCAGTTCGACTCGATTCTTCGTACGTGGAGAACTGGTCTGTCGCGCAGGATCTTTCGATCATCGCCCGTACGGTCTCAGCGGTAGTCCGCAGCGACGGAGCCTACTGAGGCATCACCTGTCAGGCGTGGTGAAGCGGGGTGCCTCAGCAACCAGCTCGCAGGTTTCTGAGATACCCCGCTGTTTGGTAGACGTAACTGAAGGCCCAGGCGCCGATGGATAGGTCGGGACGGCTCGGGACCATCAGCAGTTCCCCCGAATAGCACCGAGAAATGATGAATCGGGCGCGCGAAATATGAGGAACAAAGGTCACGACGATGACAGATTTCCAACCGTTCAGGCGTGCCAGCCTATCGATTTCGAGTCCTTCGCCCTCTGTCGTCGACGGTGAAGGCACAAAGCAATCGACCGGAAAATCGAATGATCCGCCACAGATCGATTGCATCTTCTTGTCGTTGTCGCCGTAGGGATTGGAGAAGATGATCCGTGGTGCGTATCCGCGTCGCACCAGATCGAGTCCCACTTCTTCGCGACCGTCGTGTGCGCCGCCGAGTACTACGACGGCGTCGGCAACTCGAGGTTCGTCGATCTTCGGGGACACGTAGAGCGGCCATCCTGCCGCGGTTGTCAGGGCGAGCGCGCATACAGAGATGGTCACGATCTTCGAGGCTTTCGACATTTTTCTGATAGCCCGACAATACCTGGATCGAGGCACCCGATATTGATGGAGATGAACCTCCCGGGGATATGTCGGATTTACGTCATTGCGGATTATGCACGGGCAAAACGGGTCTGGGATCGTATCGTCGCGAGGACCACGTGACTTCGTCGGCGCCGGAATTGTCAGGTATTGCCCGGAGTCGCCGAAACCTCAGTGCCTGCTGGGTAGCTGATTACCGTACTTCGGGTATGTTTGTGGTGATTCAGCAAACTTGTGGTTTCTATTGTCGATCTTGAACTGTAGAGCCGAATTGGAGGTTTCGACGTGCCGGATGTGCGGGCTAGGGACGCAGCGATTCGTCGTGAGTTGGGCGTGCCACCGACATTCGATCTGGTCGCGCACGTTCGAAATCTCTCACGGGTGATGCTGCCCGCGTTAGTGATTGCATTGATCGCCGGCGGCGCGATGTATCTTGTTCGGGGGAGCGAGCCGTCGGTCTACGAATCGGACATTGTCGCGGAAGTGCAAGCAGGTGCCCAGGTGGTCGTCAGCGATGCAAATCTGGGGCAACTGGTTGCGCCGTACATCGCCCTGTCCTCGGATAGCGCAGTAGTTGCCAGCATTCAAAGTCGGATGGACAACGGCTGGGCGGCATCTGACGTTTCCAGCCACATCACGGTTACTCCCGGCACCTCGCCGGCCCTGGTGTTGGTGAAGGCGACTGGATCCAGCCAGGAGGAGGTCGACCGTCTCGCTCGCATCGTGGTCGAGATACTGAGCGATGCGCAAGCTCAACGCAACGCCGAAACTCTTGCACTGCGCACCAAGACATTGACTGACGACATTGCGCGACTCAACTCACAACTCGCGGCTGCTCGCCAGGAGAGCATCGACAACGACGAGACGCCGATTGCAGATCCGACCACCTCAGCTGATCTGGATGCAAGGCTCGAGCAACTCAGGCAACTCCGTGCTTCCGACTCCGCAGCGGATCGGTTGCAGTTGCTGTCGGCGCCGACCGGGACCGGTCTACCGGTAGCCCCGAAACCATTTGCAGAAGCTGCAGTGGTATTTCTGGTCGTTCTGATACTGGCGGCAGAGATTCTTGTGTTCTGCCGTGGACGATTCAGTTCTCGGGTCACCGATGCATGGGCCCGGCGAGCCTCCAAGAAATTTGGTGCATCACTGCTGGTGCAGCACACACCGGTCGCCGAGGTTCCGTCGAATGTTGCTCTCATGCTGAGCCAGCGAGCGAGTTTGGGTGACGACGTGCTCGTGCTGGCGGGGGACGGGGTCGACACCAACTCGTGGCACGTGCCGGAAAACCTGCAACCCCGGATAGCCATCGAGCCCTTGAAATCGGAATGGTGGAGCAAGATCGATTCGAGTGGTACGGAATTCGCCATTGTGCTCGTTTCGGCGCGGGAGGCGCAACAGCAAGACCTCATCGATACTCTCAGGGCGCTGGCCGAAGTTGACGTCACACGCTCGCTGGTGCTTGTCGGTCCGGCCGCGCCCGAACCGTTCGTCGAACTAGTAACCTTGTCGCGATTTCGAGGCAGACGTGACACATCGTCTTCAGCGAGCCCACGGCCCAAGGCTGTATCCCTCACGCCGCCCATATCGGTCTCGCCTACGGCTGTGCCTCAAACACATTCAGTCAATCTGATCAAGCCCGTCGATCGTACAGACCGCGGGAAGTTGATCGATGCACAGACTGTGACGATCGAACGAAATCGCTTGCCTGCGTCCGACGCCAAGAAGACCCGAGAGACTGGTGTCGAAACGGCTGTACCGCAAACCGTTCAGGATGGTGACGGTGCGCCTGTCGGAGTTGACGCCGCGGCCGACGGCCCCGAAATCAACTCCGACATCGGCAACACCAGTGTCAACTCCGAGGCGCCCACCGAGCGAATCATGTTGATGAACAACAAGAAAAGTGATATCCGCAACGGGCAGTCCGTGACGCGCGTCGGCTTACTGCGTCATGAAGGTGCCGAGGGGGAATCGGATTGACCTACCGGGAAATTGGCCCACCGGGAATCGGGGTCATATCTTGGGGGCGCTGCAACCCCCGATTGCCTTCTTGACTGCGTCCAGAGCAGGCTTCGGCGTGTAGTTGATCGTCACCAAACCGAAATTCTGCTCGATGTCTCGGGAGTTGGTTCCGCGATCACGCATACTGTAGATGAATATGCGTTCGATGTAACCGAGTGCCTGTGCCTGCGCAAATCCGTCGGAGATGATGCTGGCTTGCAATTGCGGAGTTACAGCAGTTGCTCCAGATCCGGTAGGAGCGCCGAATTCTGTTGCCCAGACCTTCTTTCCGGTGTCACCGTTCCTCACCATGATGTCGCGCATCAAACGAATCCGGTAGAAAGTGTTCCAACTCGACGTGGATGCGTCGGATGGCAATGCCGGCCAACTGTACGGGTGGATGGAAAACACATCGAAGTACGGTTTGGCCCCGGCGTTATAGAGGGCGTTCAGATAGGTGACCGGTGAGATGTCGGAGCCGTTGTCGACTGCGGGCGCTAATCCGCCGTTGAGGATCTTGGCCCCTGGTTGGACCGCTCGGATACTGGTTGATGCAGCTTTGAGGATCGATGCGTACGTGTCGACGTTCGGCTTTGGGCGGAAGAACTGTGTGAGGTTCGGCTCGTTCCAGATCTCCCAGGTGCTGATCCTCGTTGAATAGCGTTGTGCTGCTTGCTGAGCGAACTTGGCGAATGCCGCAGTGTCAGAGGGGTAACCGTGGGTATCGGTTGCGCCGGCCACGCGGGCCCAAGCCGGGGTGTAGGTGACGATGCCGACGAGACTCAATCCTTGTAGCCTGGCTCGATCGACAACACGATCAGTTGCTGCCCAGTTCTGTTGACCCTTGGTCGGTTCGACGGCAGACCAGTCGATGTCGAAGCGAAGCCAGGTCGTGCCTGCGTTCTTCATGGCACTCAACTCGGTGTCCAGATCGGCTTGTGAGAGCCAATTCAGTGGCGCTCCGCCCGCGATACCCAATCCGACGGAACTGCAGGTTGCCGGCGGAGCTGTTGTCGTTGTTGTTGGTACAGGTTTGGGTGCACAGGCGCTCAACGATCCGATCGCCAGAAGTAGCGTGCACACGAGTGGTAATCGAAGTCGACGCACGTCGACCACCTTCCTTCCACAGGAGTGCGAAATCGGCGTATCTGACAAAATGGATAATCCGGATTTCGCATATGAATCCGACGAGCATCAGAATTGCACGAATTCGCCCAGTGGTTGGCAGGCGCCAGGTCTTTTCTTCAGTACTTATGCCCGATTGTGAAGTCGGTGGAAATGCGCCGGTTGGTATTGTCCGTTTTTTGCGGACTGCGGATGAATGTTGCGAAATATTTCAGATACAGCCTCCGGTTTCGTTGGCAGCGAGCAGAACGTCCATTGCAGGTTTCGGATTCGAGTTCACGTCCAGTAGTCCGAAGTTTTGTTCGCGATCGCTTGTGTCCGATCCGCGGTCCTGGAGGCTGTACACAAATACTTTTGCGACGAATCCGAGTTCGCGAGCCTCATTCAGGCCGTCCTGAAGGATGTCGGCTTGGACAGCATCGGTGACGGCGTCCGGGCCATCGCCGGTTGGGGAACCGAATTCCGTTGCCCAGATCGACTTGGTTTCGTCGCCGTTCTCGATCATGGTGTCGCGCATAAGTCGCATTCGATAAAACGCGTTCCAGCTTTGTGTCAGTGAATCGGAGGGTAATGCCGGAAAGCTGTACGGGTGCATTCCGACGACGTCGAACTGCGGGCCGGCCCCGGCCTCGTACAGGTTGGTGAGAAAGGTCGTAGGGCTGATATCGGTGCCGTTGTCCGTTGCCGGCGACAGCCCGCCGGAGACGATGGTCGCGTTCGGCTGCGATTCTCTGATCGAGGTACTCGCCACGGTCAGAAGTTCGGCATACGAGGTCACATCCGGTGCCGGATTGTAGAACGCACGCAGATTAGGTTCGTTCCAGATTTCCCAAGAAGACACCGAATCGGCGTAGCGCTCCGCGGCGAGGCCCGCGAAGTTGGCAAAAGTATTTGGGTCCTCGGGGCGGGTATGGCTGTCAGATTCGGCGACGGAAGGATCACGCGCCCACTCCGGTGTGTAGGTGATCAGACCTAGCACCTCGAGCCCGGCATCTGTCGCAGTTTCGACCAATCTGTCGGTACCTGACCAGTCGAAGCTTCCCTGAGTCGATTCGATATACGACCAGTCGAAGTCGAATCTGACCCACTGCACGCCGGACGCTCGAATATCGTCGACCACCTTCTCCATTTCGGATTGGTCCAATGCGGTGTAACCGGATCCGAGAGCGATACCGGTGTTGTCTGTTGGAGGAGCCGTTGCGCAAGGCTGGCCTAACGCAGGAACCGACGAGTGCACGACAATCCCGATACCGAGGAGAACAATCGCGGCGACTGATAGTCGAAGCAATTTAGTCATGAATGAGCTCCTCGAGTAGCGCCGGAAGATTCTTTTGTATGTCGTAGCGATCGACAACCTTCTCTCGTCCGGCGCGCGCAAATGCGGATCGCGCCTTTTCGTCGTCCAAAAGCCTGGTGATTTCTGAGGCTAGACGACTCGGGTCGTCGACAGGGATGAGTGAACCTGCTCCACCTGCTAACAACTCGCGGGTTCCACCATGATCGGTGCCGATTACTGCTACTCCGACGCTCATCGCTTCGAGTACCACCAATGGGCTGGCTTCAGGCGACGTGCTGGCCGAGATGGCCAGGTCCCAATTTCTCAGCGTGGCCAGTGAGTCGACATATCCGAGGAACTTGACGCGACCCAGCAGGTCCGACTCCTCTGCACGTGTGCGCAGAGCTTCGGCGTACTGTTCGTCTCCGGGGAACGGGACGCCGCCGATCTCGAGATGAACATCGGGAATTCGGGCAATGGCCTCCAACAGAACGGTATGCCCCTTCCAGGGAGTGATGGATCCGATGATTCCCACGATGCGCCGGGCGGGAGACTGAATTTTCGCAGCATCGGAAGGTACCGCAACGCCGAGTCGCGCGACACTCGTGGGAATGCCAAGTGCGCGTACAGGTATTGCAGTGGGTCCGGATACGGCAACGGCGCGTCGTATCGATGGCCTCGCAATGCGTACGACGATGTTCTGTTTGGCGCTGGACAGAGTGTCGTGGATGAGCCAGGTCGCACCGCCTCTCGCGCGGCCGAGCCTGATTGCCGGCAAGGCAAACAGTGAGTTGACAATGACTTTGGCGTTCTCGGCCGACGCGCGGGCGGCAATGACGCGTCCGGCAATCCGCCAGTTCTTCGCCACCGTGGCGATGCCGAGAATTCGACTGACGCCGCTCTCTCCCCGGAGCCCGAGCGCGGGTAGTTCGACAACTTCACAGATATCGGTGACGCGTTCTCGCAGTGGGCCGTTCGGGCAAGCCAATATCACCCTGGAACCACGTTCTCGTGCAAGTGTCATTACTTGGATCATGACGAGTTCGGCTCCGGATACTTCACCGGTGTGGCTGACGAAGATCAACGTTCGAGTCATGGGGTTTCTCCACCAGGTTTGATGAGTGACAACAGGGGTTTTCCGCCATAGATGGGGAGTACTACGAGGATTCCGATGACGACGATTGGCGCGACGACGGCCACGATCAGCCACGGTATGTCGAAACGTTCGACACAGAACGTTCCCGTTACCGCGACCAATGCGCCCACGACGGACGTAGCAGTGAACGGGACTGCTGGAAACAGTTTGTGCACAGGAAGTGTCCGGAAGATGACCGTCCACATCGCAACGAACAGAAGTATTTCGGTCAGTACCGTTGCCAGAGCGGCACCGTTGAACGACAGTCGTGGAATGAGGGTGAAGTTGAGAACGATGTTGACGCTCAGACCGCCGAGCGCCACCCAGGGATACGTACGATGTCGTCCACTGGCGACCAATATCATCAAACCGAGCTGTGTCAACATCGAGAAGCAAGCGCCAAGTACCAATAATCGTGTCGAAGTGCCTGCAACAGTGAATCTCTCGCCGTACAGCAGTGAAAGAACCTCTGCGGCAACCGGCCAGAAAGCGGCAATGGATGCGCCACCGAGGACGGACAGGACAATGAACGCTTCTCGGCTTCGTTCCCGGAATGCGTCGAGTTTGTCGGGCCACGACGACACCAGGAGTGTCGTCACAGGCGTGACGATGGTGATTGCGACGATCTGCAGGAGATCCGCGAACTTGTATCCGATGCTGTACAACCCGACAGAGTCGAAAGAATCGAGTTGTCCGAGCATGAGTACGTCGACGCGGGAAAGCAGTGTGATGAAAGCAAATCCGATGCTCAGCGGGATCGCCTCGACCAGCATTTCCTTCCAGCGTCGAAATTGAGCACGCGACGCCGGGAGTGGGCCCGCAATTCCTTTGCGGACACCTCGAATCTTGATTGCGGCGGCAACCACTTCGTTGATCACTGCCGGAATCACGAAGACGATCAAGATGGGTTGCCATAGAACCGCTGCGATGGTCGCGATCAGTTGAGCAAGTTGTCCGGCCCCTTCGGCGACGGCAACGTACGTCATCTTGAGGCGGCTTTGATACATCACGGACAGTGCGTGACTCGGCGTCGCGACGACAACGACGAGGCCGGCAACGGCTGTCGCTTCGATGACCTCCGCCGGATAATTCAATAACCAGACGTAGCCGACAGCGAGGATGTACCCGAGTAGTCCCAGGGCGACACGCAGCGAAATAAAGGCAGTCGTTACCAGCGATATTTCCCAGGGATTGCTTTCGACCAATTTCGCAAGGACGACTCGACCGACTCCGAGATCGGTGATGACGGACAATAATCCGAGGAGACCGAAGATCAACGAGAACTGTCCGAATTGCTCGGGGCTGATGGCGCGAGCGATCAGGACCGAGCCGATCCACCCCATTGTCGCTACCGCGACCCTGCTCCCCAACATGATGACGGTGCTACGGCGTGCTGCGCTCGCGGTCAATTCGGGTGTCGACGGTTCGTGGATCTTGCTTTCTCGTTCGCGTCGTTCTTGTGCGAACGTTTCGAGTGCGGCCTGTCTCAGTTCCGCGAATTCTCGCTGCGATACGTATTCGCCGTCCGTTTCGCGGCGGTTTGTCATGAAGCGCACATCACACACTCAATCCAGCGAGTCGGTATGCACCGACGGTGAGTTCGGCAGTTCGTGCCCAGGTGAGTCGTGATGCGACTTGGGGTGCGGCGGTTCGTAGGGCCAGATTGCATTCCGGATCGTTGATCGCCGAGCGCAGAGCGCGCACCCACGAGTTCTTGTCATGAGTCTTCACCAGTATTGCGGCATCGTCGGCAAAATCGGGGAGGCCACCGACTGCGCTGGCGACAACAGCGCCGCCACAGGCCATGGCCTCGAGTGGTGGTAGCCCGAAACCTTCGTAGCGTGAGGCGTACGCAACCACTGTGGCGGCAGAATACAGAGCCGGGAGATCTTCTGTTGCAACGTATCCGAGCCCAATCGCAGAACTCGGCGCACAGGGTCCGCGAGAGCCGGAACCGGCGAGGACAAAAGGAATGGAAAGTTCCGAGCAGGCATCGGCAACGAGTGCGACGTCCTTACGAGGTTCGATCGTGCCGACCTGAAGCACAAATCTCTCGGGCAGGTTCAGTCGTACACGGACGTCAGCGACTGCATCAGGGGTAGGGACGACTGCCCACGGTGCGGGGGCCAATGGGGTGACCACTGCCGCTCGACCACTGAATGCCTTGATTCGTTCGGCAGTGAAGTCGGATACAGCGATGAGCACATCCGCTTTGCGTAGAGCTCGTGAGAGTAGTTGCCGTTCTCCGGCCCCGCGGAACTTGCTGAATGCCCAGGGGACATCGAACACCGACATATCGTGAAACGTCGAGACGGTAACTCCCGCTTGCCTGATCGGGAGATCCACGTCGAGGCTGTGGTACAAAGTGGACCCGGCAACCGGAACCATGGCCCAGGCAGCCCTACGAGCGCCGGCGACGACGGGCCGCTCGATCGCGCTGAGCGACGACGGAATTTCGGAGACGGCGTCGCGTTGGATTGTCGCGCTCAACTTCACCGTTCCGTCGACCTGTCTGGCGATTTCTTTCAGGATTTCACGAGCGTAGGTTTGTACTCCTCCGCCTCCGGGGCGCAGAGCCATTGCTCCGAAGGTGACCTCCGAACGTACGTCTCGTGTTCGTCTGAGTGGTGTTGACTCAATGCGCATCCCACAGTTCCAATCAGTAACCAGAAATAGAGGTCGAGAGGGAAAATCTCGAAGTACGTGGCAAACACCGACGCGCATGCCGCGGCGATGACGGAAGCACCGACACCCAAGGCAAGCGCGCTGTCCTGGCCCCGAAGCACCCGAGAACTTCGGATCGCGGTGACCGTCGCCGAGATCAGAAGCAGGAGAAATATCCACATTCCGATCGGGCCGAGTTCGACCGCGACTTTCATGTAGTAGTTGTCGGGTTGGTACGGAATCAAACCGAGCGTCGTTGCTGCCTTGATCGTCAGCGTGTCCAACATCGGGTGAGCGATTTCAGCGGCTTTCGCAGCTGCCGATCCGGTGGCGCCAAGTCCCTGGCCGAGCGGATGGACGTACAGCGAACTGATCGTGGACGACCAACCATTGCCACGTTCCGAGAGGCTGTACGACGAGAACAACGGTGCGACAATCGAAGACGGCGCGAGCAGTAGCGCAACCGGAACTGTAACGGCAATGCCGGCGAAGACGACCAGCAATGAGCGGTAGCGGTAGATCGCCAAGCAGAAGATGCCCACAGCAAAAGCGATGTAGCTGGCGCGCACGATCGACACGCCCATCCCGGCAATCATGATCGGAGTCGAGGCGAGAAAGATGATGTTCCGCAACCGCTTCGGATCCGCCAAGCTGACGGAAATGCCGACTATCAGGCTCAGACTGACGAACAGTGCAAATGCGAATGGTCCGGTAAACGTGCTGAAACTACGCAGCAGTGAACCGGTAATTCTGATCTGTTCGGTGTAGCTGTAGCCGAGTTCGACAAGGTACTCCGGGCCGACGAGTTGCTGGATCAGGCCGATCACGGAGGTGAGAATGCCCATTCCCATCAAGATCGTGACCAGATGGTCGCGGTCCGACCGTGTGAAGGGCGCCCTCCAGAGGATGACCGGGATCAGAACGTAGAAGTAGGTGATCTTGATCGAACCCAGCCCACCGATTCCGGACAGGATCAGGGCGGACGCCGTCCCGAGGACAACCCAGGCAAGTGCGGCCGGCCACCACGGCATCGATGGGTGCACGACACGGTGACGGTTCGGACTGACAAAGGTGCTCAACAGCGTAAGCAGGATGAGGCCTTCCTTCCAGCCCGCCAAAGATTGTCCGTTCGGGATGATCGCCAGTAGTCCGTGAAGGGGTGCAAAAAGTGCGAGAAGGAGGAGTCCACGCTGCGGCCGGCGATAGATGGCCAACGCCACCGGGGTTGCGGCCACCGCACCGAGCACCATGATCACCGGGTTCACACGGTTGACCGCTTCGTCGGGGGCCTGTATGGCGGTTGTGTTGCAGTTCTTCCGAATTGCTTTGCCACCACCGACATAAATTCTCGGCGGATGACGCTGCGAAGGTCACGATGATACGACGGGTGATCGCCGACCTCTGCCATGACGGCGTCGAACGTATATCCACGGCGACTCAGGCGCGCGATGCCCTCGTCTCCTCGCTGTTGACGGAACCACTCGGCGTCAGCAGGAGAGAGAATTACTTTTGTCGGGATGTCACGCCTATGCAATGCGTCCAGCAAGACTTCGGGAACTTGAGTTATTCCCCTGTGTCCCAGCATTTTCCATGCGAAATACGGAAGACGTGCTTGAAGTTGCGCCTTGATCAACGTGCGTAATGGTGGTGTGGTTGTGTCGCCGCCCGAATTGATCTTCGGGGATTCGGGCAATACCGCGTCGGTGAGCGACCGCTTCCTGCGCGTCGACCACAAGATCGTATTCACGAGAATTATCGACCGAGCTCCGATCCGCAGGGACACCGACGCCGCAGTCCATCCACCCGAGCACAATCCCGCGAGTATGACGTTCTCGGGTGCAGCGCCAAGGGCGGAAACTGCTGTCAGTGCGTCTTCGTCAGCAGAGCGTGAATACACCGACGTTGGATTGTTTGCATCGATATGTCCGGTGTCGCCGACGCCGCGTCGGTCGAACCGCAGGCTGGTGACGGAGTGCTCGGCCGCATCGCGTGCAATGTGTACCCAAGAGCGTCCAGGTCCGATGCGGTGTTCTATCGCAGTTGTGAAGAAGACCATGCCGCGTTCGGGTTTTCCGAACGCGGCAGTCGGGACGTCGATGGATGTGTGTTTGTCCGAGGTCGCGGGATGAGTCCGGATTGCGAACAGTTGATCCGCGCCAACTCGTTCGAGTGACTCGTAGACGTCGTCACCTGTCGGCGTCACTGCTACCCGCGCAGTGAGTTCGATTGTGGGGCTGACGGTATGCATCGCAGTCGGTGCATTCCGGTCGATCCATTCGGCGATCTCGTCGATGTGGCGGTATGGGATGTCGACGTAGAAGCTTGGTGGAGATGTAAATGCCTCGTGGTTCTCGAGAACCAGCACATCGGGTTGTAATTCAGTTGTCAGTTTGGCGATCGCGCCGCTGTCCTTCATCGAGGACCGAACAGCAAGGAGGGTCTGCGGGTTTCCCGGGAATGGGTATTTCAGTCGGGTATTGGTGAGTTCGGCGGCGCATTCGGGTGCCAATGCGCCACCCATGATCGACACACGCGGGTCAGTGGGATCGTCCTCGCCGACGCTGATGGAGTAGAACGCTCGTTGCTCCCGAATAAAATTGCGCCCGTTGGTAACCGGATCCCAGAGGATAACCGAATTGATCGTCCCGCAGCCTTCGAGCGCCGAAGCGGCCAAGAGTGCGCCGAGTCGCAAACCGACGATGCTGACGGATCGAGCGCCGCACTGGCGGACGAAGTCAACTGCACTGACGATGCTGCTGCGCCATCGATTCATCGAGTCGGGTGCGTCCTCATTGCCCGAAGAATCGCCGACACCCTCGTAGTCGAACCGGAACGCGACTATTCCGCGGGACGCCAGTTCGTCGGCCAGGAGCCGAATTCCGCGGTAGGTGTCGATGTGCTCTTTGCCGATGGGCGAACACAGGACGACCGCTTCGCGTGCAATGCCCGACTTTGGAACATGGATGAATCCGAGCAGCGGTGCCTCTGTCGGGCCGAACCAGGTGGCCAATTGAGTCTCGATAGTGATCACTCCGTGTTGTGGGCTGCCGACTTTGAAGATTGACGTGCTGTTGCCTACCTCGCCGTGAGGAGAGCATTCGCGCGGGTTGAGGTTGCCTGTATGTTGCCAGTAAACATACCATCGGTTTGTTTAGTCGCGCTTCTACCGGCGAAAAGTATCAAACCGTACAATTGGCACGTACTGGAGTCCGATATGGCTGGTGTTCTTGTCCATGAGTGGATTGAACGTTCGGGGGGAGCGGAAAAGGTTCTCGACGAGTTTGTCAATTGCTACCCGGATGCGGACGTGTACTGCCTCTGGAACGATGCCCCTGATCGATATCCGGCGACGAATGTCCGCGAAAGCGTGCTGGCCGGGACTCCTCTACGCGGCAGGAAAGCACTGGCACTCCCGGCGATGCCGTTCACGTGGCGTGGTCTCGAGAATCGTGATTACGATTTCGCTTTGATCAGCTCTCATCTATTCGCTCACCATGCAACATTCGCGGGAGCGTCGACGGAACTACGAAAGTTTGTCTACGTTCACACGCCTGCGCGATATGTGTGGAATCCAGAGCTCGACGAGCGGGGTAACTCGCTCTCGGCGCGGATCGCTTCACCGATCTTGCAACGGATCGATCGTAAGCGCGCATCGGAAGGTGCGTCCTTTGCGGCTAACAGCAAGTTTGTCAGCAAACGCATCGAACGTGCCTGGGGTATCGGGTCCGAGGTTATTCATCCACCCGTCGATGTCGATCGAATTGTCGCTGTTGACGACTGGAGGCTGAAATTAACGGCGGATGAGCTTCAGTTACTTTCCGGCATCCCCTCTGCGTTTGTTTTAGGCGCGTCGCGCTTTATTCCGTACAAGCGACTCGACTGGGTTATTCGCGCTGCGGAGAAGGCCGGCGTTGCGGCTGTTATTGCCGGGTCGGGCCCCCAGGAGGAGCGGTTGCGCGAAATGGCTGCTGAAGCGTCGGTGCCAGTACGGATTGTTCATCGACCGTCGGATGCTTTGCTGTTCGCTTTGTATCAGCAGGCGCTCGCCTACGTCTTTCCGCCGATCGAAGACTTCGGGATCATGCCGGTCGAGGCCATGGCAGCCGGCGCACGACTGATCACGAACAGCATCGGAGGCGCCGCAGAGACGGTGATACACGGCGTGGACGGTCTGCATTTTCACGACGACCGGTGGGAAGCGATCGCTGAGTGCATACACGAGATCGATCGTGTGAATACTGTCAGGTCGAATACATACGACAAGTTCTCGGTGCGACGATTCCACGATGAGATAGCGATGTGGACGGGTGTCGAATCGGCAACCTATGCAAAAAGTTTCGAGCCCCAATAGCTTTCGTCCGAGAGTCCACCGGGGCAGGCGAAGACGGCAGAACCGACGTGCTGAATGTATTCGTTCAGTGCATCGTGCCGAGAGAGGTTTTGCTGCATCGGAACAAATTGCTGGACAGGGTTCCGGCAGTACGCGACAAAGAACAGGCCGGCGTCGAGGTGCCCGAACCCGTCGGATCCATCGGTGAAATTGTATCCGCGCCGTAGGATTTGGATTCCGCCGAGTTCCTCGGACGACGCCAGACGGACATGTGCATCCGCTGGGATGACGAAGTCGTGGCCTTCCTTCGAGTCCAGATCGAGTTCGTCGAACTCGTCCTTTCCGCCGAGCGGAGCGCCACTGCGCTTCGACCTGCCGATGACGGCTTCCTGTTCGTTGAGGACTGTGCGATCCCATTGCTCGATCAGCATCCGGATGCGGCGGGCGACCAGAAATGATCCGCCCGCCATCCACTCCTGATCGTCGGCGCCGTCAACCCAGACATGCTCGTTCAGAACCGCTGGGTCCTCGGCCTTGATGTTGGCGGTTCCGTCCTTGAATCCGAACAGGTTTCGCGGTGTCGCCTGCGAAGTCGATGTTGAGGATGTTCGTCCGAATCCTAGCTGTGACCATTTGACCGATGCGGTTCCGAAGGCAACGCGCGCGAGGTTGCGGATGGCATGAACTGCGACCTGTGGATCGTTGGCGCAGGCCTGGATTGCGATGTCGCCGCCACTGCGCGCCGGATCGAGATTGTCGGCCCGAAAATGTGGAAGGTCAAGCAGAGCCGCAGGTTTCTTGTCTGCCAGTCCGAAACGGTCGTCGAACAGTGACGGTCCGAAGCCGATGGTGAGTGTCAGTTGCGAGGCAGTCAGGTCGAGGGCCTCACCGGTGTCGCTCGGCGGTGCGTACGGGCTGTCGCCCGTTGCGCCGTCCTCGGTTGCTTCCTCGCCCTTGGTCATTCGCTCGGCCATCGTCGTCCAGGTCTGCAGCAAGGCGATCAGTTCGTCGCGGGACGTGGTCGTCACGTCGAACGCGACGAAGTGCATGCGATCCTGGGCGGGTGTTGTGATGCCGGCCTGATGTTCACCACGAAAAGCCACCACGTCGGTGTGGTCGGTGCTGGAGTTGTTATCGGCGGCAACCCACCCGACCGCTGCGCCGGTACCGGCCAGGACTGCGCCTGCCCCCACGGCGCCGAACAGTCGACGCCGTGAGAGTCCTTGCGGTGCTGCATTTTCAGGCGAAGGTGTGCCCTCTGGTGAATCAGTCATCACTACCCCGCAACTACTTCCTGAACCTGGCTGACCTCTGCGGACAGAGCGTCGATCTTGCGTGAGAGTTCCTGGCGCTGAGCCTCGGTGACCGTGTCGTAGTAGACAAAACCGTCGCCGACACGGAACTGTGCCAACGCTGCGTCGAGGTCGGCAAATCGATCCGAGATGCGCTGAGCCAGCTCCGGATTGCGTTCCTGCAGAATCGGGTTCAGGGCAGCAATCGCGGCTTGTGAACCGTCGACGTTTGCCTGGAAATCCCACAAGTCGGTGTGCGAGAAGATGTCTTCTTCACCCGTGATCTTGGATGTCGAGATCTCGTCGAGCAGTCCCTGAGCGTCGCCGGCGATCTTGGTGGGATCGATCGAGTAGTGCTCGGCGTTCACCTGGTCGGCCAAATACTGGATATCGACGAGCAGTTGATCTGCGACGGCGTTGGTGTCCGGCTGCAGACCGGTGACCCACAGGTCCTTCTCGAGGCGGTGGAAGCCGGTCCACACCTGGCCGGGCTCGAGATCGGCTTCACGCAAGTCGAGCTTGGGATCGAGCTCGCCGAAGCTCTCCGCCTCGGGCTCGATGCGCTCGTAGTAGGTGCGGGCGACGGGGAACAGCGCCTTGGCCTGCTCGATGTTGCCGGCCTGAACGGCTGCGACGAACTGCGCGGCGGTGTCCTGCAATGCCACGATCTGGCTGCGGATGTACCGGCGGTACCCGTCGGCGGCTTCGGCGAGCTGGCCACTTTCGTCGGTGGCTGCCAGCGAGTCGCCAGTGACGACGAAGTCCTGGCGGATGCCGGTTCCGACCATGCCGGGCTTGCAGGCAAGTTGGTACGTCGCGGCTTCGGGGAGAGAGACGATGAGCTGACGCGTCAGTCCGGGTCCGATGTTCTCGACCTCGCCCATCGCGCGGTCGCCCTCGGTGAACACGTAGAACTCGGTGACCTTCGTGCCGTTGTTCGTGACCTGGAACGTCGACTTGCCCGTCGAGGCTGTGGTGGCGCTGACATCGCACGAGTCGTCGGTGGCGGTGACGATGATGTCGCCGTCGCTCGACGTCGACTTTTCGGTGCAGGCGGCCAGAGACAAGGGCAGTGCCGCTGCCGCTGCAAGCACGAGGGTGGTTTTGCGCATCGGAGAAGTGCCTCTCAGGATTCTTTGTTGTCGGACGCTGGGACAGCTGCATCGGCTACGGGTGCCGGCGAAGATTGCGGGCGCAGGAAGAGCGCCAGCACGATGACGAGATACACGACCCACGCGGTCGCTTGCAGAACCGTCGGGTCGGGCCGGAAGTTGAAAATGCCGGCCAAGACGGTGCCGTACCAGGTGGACGGGTCGTAGCCCGGTGTGAGGTTGAACGCGATGTTCTCGACTCCGGGGAGGACGTTCCCGATCTGCAAGGCGCGGATACCGTACGAGAGGATTCCAGCGGCAACGACGATGAGGAAGATCGCGGTGTAGCGGAAGAACGTCGTGAGGTTGAGACGTAGCGCCCCGAAGTACATGGCGACGGTCAGAACGGCAGCGAGGAGAATTCCGAGCAGCAATCCGATGAGCGGCCAGGAACTACCGGCCGTGTTCTCGGCGTAGCCGACCATGAGCAGCGCCGTCTCGACACCTTCGCGGCCGACGGCAAAGAATGCGAGTGTCAGGATCGCGATCGGCCCGGCGACGAGGGCTTTTTCCATGCCGGCTTTGAGGTCGCCGGAGATGTTCTTGGCCGCGGTTCGCATCCAGAGGACCATCGCGGTCACGATCACCACGGCGATCAGCGACGCAACCCCGGCGATGACTTCCGCAGTCAACCCGTCGACGGTGGACGTTCCGTAATGGATGGCAAAGAAAATGATCGCGACCATCGCCACCGCGGCGATCACCCCGAGCCACACCCATTTCAGTGCGTCCCGGCGCTGTGCTTTGACGAGGTACGCGGCCAGGATCATGACCACGATGCCGGCTTCGAGGCCTTCACGGAGACCGATCAGGCCGCTGCCGAATAGCTGCGTCGCAACTGACGGACTGCTCGTGGCAGCGAGTACCGACACGGACACGGATGACTCCTTTTGCAGAACAGCGTTTGACGCTTCAGTGAAGCGCCCAATAGTAGGACAGCCTTAACTCCGATGAAGATACTCCACCTTGTACTCGGTATCCACACTCTGACCTGGCCTTTTGCTTCTCTTTACTATTGAATTCGAGTGTTCGGTCGACTCGTGTGGATGATGGAGGGGTGTACCGAACCACTGGTGAGACCTCGAGACCCCGCCGCATCGTGCGCGTCGTCGCCGCGATAGCTGCCGGAACGGTGCTTGCCGGAGTGGGTATTGCAGCGTGTGGATCCAACGAACCGAAGATCGCGATTCCCGAAGGAATCCCTCCGGGCGTCGGAGCGCCGACACCGCCGATCGACATCAATGCACCCGGCCGCAGTGCAGATCAACTCGCTGATTGGGCTTCCGGATTGAGCGGTGACGTCGGAATCGGCACAACTGCGCTCACGGCCTACGGGTACGCCGCCGCGGTGATGGCTGAGACGTTGCCCGGTTGTGGGATCGGGTGGACCACACTCGCCGGGATCGGGAGCGTCGAAAGCCGACACGGGACCTACGACGGTTCCGCGGTGGACGCGATGGGTCAGGTCAGTCCGATCATCCGCGGCATTCCACTCGACGGTGGGCCGGGTGTGGCCGAGATCCCCGACACGGACGGCGGCACCATGGACGGAGATTCCGTACACGATCGAGCGATGGGTCCGATGCAGTTCATCCCGGAAACCTGGTTGAAGTGGGGCGTCGACGCCAACGGTGACGGTCGCATCGATCCCGACAATATCGACGACGCCACCCTCACCGCGGCGCGGTATCTGTGTGCCCGCGGGGGAGACCTGACAGCGGCTGAAGGTTGGCAGCAGGCTCTGATGGCGTACAACCTCTCCGGCGACTACCTCGCTCTTGTGCGCGATCGGGCGTCGGCGTATTCCGTCGGAACGCGGCCGGCATGAACGCTCCAAGGCCGCAGTTCAGGCCTGTGTGAGCGCGTCGATAAAGAAGCCTTCGCGCGCTGCGGTTAGGCTGTGTGCTGGCACTACGGGGGCCCCGGCACGATCGTGGTCCAATGCCCATGCACGCAGTGTGTGTCCTAATGTCCACGCACGCGGAGTGCGCCCCAATGCGAAGCCCATCGAAGGAGAACCACACAGTGGCCAGTATTGAGCAGGTCGGAGCTCGCGAGATCCTTGATTCCCGTGGCAACCCCACGGTTGAAGTTGAGGTTTTGCTCGACGACGGAAGTTTCGCCCGGGCAGCAGTGCCCTCCGGCGCATCCACCGGTGAGCACGAAGCCGTCGAGTTGCGCGATGGTGGCGCTCGCTACGGCGGAAAGGGTGTCGAGAAGGCAGTCGAGGCAGTTCTCGGCGAGATCGCGCCCGCAATCATCGGCATCGACGCCACCGAACAGCGCACTGTCGACCAGGCGCTGCTCGACGCTGACGGCACTCCGGACAAGTCTCGACTCGGTGCCAACGCACTCCTCGGTGCGTCGCTGGCAGTGGCCCGCGCCGCAGCGGAGTCTTCGGGCCTGGAGCTGTTCCGTTACGTCGGTGGCCCCAACGCCCATGTGCTGCCTGTTCCGATGATGAACATCCTCAACGGTGGGGCCCACGCCGACACCGGCGTCGATGTCCAGGAGTTCATGGTTGCTCCGATCGGTGCACCGAGCTTCAAGGAATCCCTGCGCTGGGGTGCCGAGGTCTACCACTCCCTCAAGTCCGTCCTGAAGGAGAAGGGTCTGTCCACGGGCCTCGGAGACGAAGGCGGATTCGCGCCTGACGTTGCCGGCACCAAGGAAGCTCTCGACCTCATCACGATTGCCGTGAACAAGACCGGACTCAAGCTGGGCACCGATGTCGCGCTCGCGCTCGACGTTGCAGCTACCGAGTTCTACACCGACGGCACCGGCTACAAGTTCGAGGGCAAGAACCGCACGGCGGCCGAGATGGCAGCGTTCTACGCCGAGCTCATCGACGCATACCCGCTCGTCTCCATCGAGGATCCGCTCGACGAAGACGACTGGGACGGCTGGGTTGCACTCACCGACCAGATCGGTAACAAGGTTCAGCTCGTCGGCGACGATCTGTTCGTCACCAACCCCGAGCGCCTCGAAGAGGGCATCGTCAAGGGCGCGGCAAACGCACTGCTGGTCAAGGTCAACCAGATCGGCACGCTGACCGAGACCCTCGACGCAGTCGACCTCGCTCACCGCAACGGCTACAAGACGATGATGAGCCACCGGTCCGGCGAGACCGAGGACACCACCATTGCGGACCTCGCAGTTGCCGTCGGCAGCGGCCAGATCAAGACGGGTGCGCCGGCTCGTAGCGAGCGCGTCGCCAAGTACAACCAGTTGCTGCGCATCGAGGAGAACCTCGGTGATGCCGCTCGTTACGCCGGCGAGGTTGCATTCCCGCGCTTCGCGTTCGAGGCCTGAGCAACGCATTTAGGTATCAGCAGTGTCTGCACAACGCGGTAAGCCACGATCCCCCGGAGGAAGTCCGGGGGGTCGTGGTTCCGGGCGCGCAGACACTGCTCGTCGCACCAAATTCAGCAGTACCCGCCGGGCACGCGGCACCGAGGCCGAGGCGGCGGAAACAGCGTCGGCCGGAGCCAAGGCAACAACGGCGTCGACGCGCAAGTTCTGGTCGAGACTGCCCAGTTCCGACCACACGGTCTTCGGGCTCTCGACCAGCCGGGCGGTCGTTCTCGCGATGGTCGTTCTGATGCTCGCATTGACGTTGGCGGTGCCGTTGCGCACGTACATCTCTCAGCGTTCCGATGCCGCTCAGATCGCTGCCGAACGACGCGTTCTCCAATCGGAAGTCGATGCGCTTCGACAGCAGAATGCGCGTTTCGACGATCCCGCCTATATCGAAGCTCTTGCGCGGGAACGTCTTCGGTACGTCAAGCCCGGCGAAACGCCGTTCCAGGTACAGCTTCCCGGTGACTATCAAGAACCCGAGAAGAAGCAAGTTGAAGAAGCCCCGCTGACAGGTCCGTGGTATCGCGATCTGTGGCAGACGATTTCGGAGCCACCAGTGGTTCCCGAAACGAAGGCTACGCCGGCGCCGATGCCGGTGATGCCGACAGAGCAGTCAGAAGAACAAGGAGTACCCACCGGGTGAGCAAGCCGTCCGAAAATTCCCCTCACGTCGCGCAGGCCGATCTTGACGCCGTCGCAGCTCAGTTGGGCCGTGAGCCGCGCGGAGTGCTCGAGATTGCGTACCGCAGTCCCGACGGCACACCCGGCGTGGTCAAGACAGCTCCCAAACTTCCTGACGGAACACCTTTCCCGACGCTGTACTACTTGACGGATCCCAGGCTGACCGCTGAGGCCAGTCGTCAGGAGTCTGCCGGTGTGATGCGTGAGATGACCGAGCGCCTGACGCAGGATCCTGAGTTGGCTGCTGCGTACCGCCGTGCGTACGAGTCGTATCTTGCCGAGCGTGACGCCATCGAATCCCTCGGTACCGATTTCGCCGGCGGCGGGATGCCGGATCGCGTCAAGTGCCTGCACGTTCTGATGGCGCATTCACTGGCCAAGGGGCCGGGCGTCAATCCGCTCGGTGACGAGTCGGTAGCGCTGGCTGGAAAGGGCAAGCTGCGCGGCACCGCGATCCCCGCTGACTGGCCGGGCATCGATGACGCAGTAGATCCCGAGAAGTGACAGTGCGCGTTGCCGCCGTCGACTGCGGCACCAATTCCATCCGCCTGCTGATCGCTGATGTCGGGGCAGACAGGCGATTGGTCGACGTCCGGCGTGAAATGCGGGTTGTCCGCCTCGGTCAAGGTGTCGACGCAACAGGAACTTTGGCTCCCGAAGCCATCGAACGCACACGTGTCGCATTGGTCGAGTACGCGGGCATGATCGCCGACGCTGGAGCAAGCGCCGTTCGTATGGTTGCCACCTCCGCGACGCGCGATGCATCCAACCGCGACGACTTCTTCACGATGACGCAGGAAGTGCTGGGTAGCGTGATTCCCGGCGCGGGCGCTGAGGTGATCTCCGGGGACGAGGAAGCACGACTGTCCTTCAGTGGTGCTGTGGGAGAGCTCGATCCGTCTGAAGGCCCCTTTGTGGTGGTCGATCTCGGTGGCGGATCCACAGAGCTGGTTCTCGGCGACTCTGCTGGTGTTCAGGCTGCGTATTCCACCGACATCGGCTGTGTTCGGGTGACCGAACGGTGCCTGCATTCCGATCCTCCGACCACTGAACAGGTCTCCGAGGCAACAGAATTCGCGTCCGCCAAGCTCGCGGAAGCCTTCTCGGTGGTACCCATCGAGAAAGCGCGCACCTTGGTTGGTGTTGCGGGAACTATGACCACGCTTTCGGCAATTGCGCAGGATCTGCCGGACTACGACGCAGACAAAGTGCATCTGTCGCGAATTTCCTTCGGTCGTTTGATCGACGTGTGTGAGCGACTCACTGCGATGCCACGCGCCGAGCGAGCGAAATTCGGGCCGATGCATCCCGGCCGTGTGGACGTGATCGGCGGCGGAGCGATTGTTACGACCGTCCTCGCGCGAGCCTTCGAGGACAAGGCGGGAATCACAGAACTTGTGGTCAGCGAGCACGACATCCTCGACGGTATTGCCATGTCGATCCCGCTACACCCCGCCCAATAGTGCTGATGGGCATCACGATCGGTGGGTCTGATGACGATGCCTCTGAGCGCACGATAGTGTGATCCCTGTTGTTGTCGGGAAACCGATCGCAACAGGGTTGGCCCCCATAGCCCAATTGGCAGAGGCAACGGACTTAAAATCCGTCAAGTGTCGGTTCAAGTCCGACTGGGGGCACCAAAAAGACCAGCTCACCGCACAATTCGAAGCCTCGGATGTTCATCCAATTTCGCTTCGGTACGCAATGGGTACGCAGCTCTCTCCGACCAGCCGATCGCACGCATTGTGCGCGGTGCTTGGGCAGCGTTGAATACCATGATGCAGGATTTCCACACGACCATCAGCCTTGAACGGCGGCGGGCAGAGCACCGATTGGCATCACTCCGCGAAGGACTCGAAGCCATAATCGAAGGTTCCCGCTGGACGACCGACGACGATGAACACGATCCCGAAGGGTCGACTATCGCGTTCGAGCGGGCCAAAATCGCGTCTCTAATTGCCGATACCGAAGCCGAATTGCGGGATTTGGATGCGGCGACAACCCGCCTCCGGTCAGGTGACTACGGAATTTGTGAGGTCTGCCAGGAGTCGATTGCAGACGCCAGACTGGAGGCGCTACCCACTGCGCGGCAGTGCATCGAGTGTGTGCGACGGAGTCGATGACGGTTTTGTGTGTGTATCCGGCATCGAGAAGACTGTCGTGCGCCCGGGTAGCTGGAGTCTCGATTTGGTGACTGTGCCCCGAGTTCGACTCCGAACCAAGCGCATTCGGTCAAATCGAATGAGTTGGCCGACGCCGCACTTCGCCCACCGACTATCGCATCGTCAAGAAGCCGAATTGGTGAGAAGGTTGGCCAGATGATCCGGTATCGGCATCGGTGTCGTGAGGCCGGCAGCAGTGCGTCCGGTGTTGCCGGTGGGGTAGCGGCGCAGAGCCGAACCGGGCGCAGCAACAACGATCCGCACGAGTTGACCTCGAGCTTCACGCCAGTCACGTTGTCGCACTGCGAGAGTGAGCATCGCGATGTGATTGCGCGTATGCGGCCACGGGTACGGCTGCGCCAAGATGTGCGCCTGCTCGAGGTGAATCCATTTCTGCGCGTCGTCGCTGGTAGTTCCGACGTCGTACATTTCGGCGTTGTACGCGGCGCGAATACGCTCGGGCATCCTTGTCATGACGGGTTCCTTCGTTCGGATTCGACTGTGTGGTGTTCGCGCCGCGTGTGCAGTCAGACGCTCTAGCTGCCGAACTGGCTCAGTACGCCGTCGAGCAGGCCCTTGATGAGTGCGGACGGGTCAAGCGAACCGGTAGCCGGCGGGGTGTTGCTGGTGACAGTGACGCGGACCGATGCGATCGGATCCTGGTAGTCGGTGTCGCCGTCTTCCTTGCACTTGGTCCGGACCTGGTATTCACCGTCGGGGAAGACGGCGGAGGTGCCGATGCCGGAGGCGTTGGTCAGGACCTGGCCGGCGACCATGGTGTCGCCCACGACGAGGTAGCTGGAGCCGACCTTGGTGGTCGAGTCCAGGATCGTGGCGTCGGCGCGGTAGACGGTGCCCTCGCACTTGACGAAAGCCTTGGTGGTGTTGAGCCCGGTGATCGACGTCGTGATGGTGCCTGCCCCGGCGTTTGCGTGCACGGATGCG
This sequence comes from Rhodococcus sp. NPDC056743, assembly GCF_042790355.1. NCBI lineage: Bacteria > Bacillati > Actinomycetota > Actinomycetes > Mycobacteriales > Nocardiaceae > Rhodococcus > Rhodococcus sp. NPDC056743. The sequence goes on from NZ_JBHTZI010000010.1 coordinate 138,796, forward strand.
CCGCCGGTAATCGCCGCGGAGCCGATTGCCGGGTTGACGACGAGGGCGAGTGCCGAGAGGCCGGCGATGGTGCCGGCAACGGCCAGGCGGTGCCCGGTACGAGTAGCCATGAATGGTGTCCCTTCGATTTGTGTGGTGACGACCGCACCTTGGCAAGTCGCACAGAATGCATCCTGGACCAGCAATACTTAGGGGACGCTGAGTTGCACTACGGGTCGACCGCATGGCGCGGCTACTGTCTGACTCGTGCACTCCTCACTCACTGCGTGGACCGGCCGCATTCGGCGGCGGCTCAGGCCTGTGCGTACCCGTCTGACGGTGCTGGCGACATTGCTCGTTGCGCTCACGTTGACTGTTGCGGCCGGGGCAGTGCTCTACGCCCTGCACCAGTCGTCGCGGCAATCCGCCGACGTGGCAACAACTGCCCGCGCGAGGCAGATTGCGGCCGTAGTCGAGTCGAAGGGGCTCGCCGGCCTCGACGAGTCGTTGCTGACCGACAGCCGATATGTCGACATCATTCAGGTGGTGGACAACGCTGGGCGCGTGGTGTTCAGTGGGGAGCGCTATCCGGCTGGTCCGCTCTCCTCGGGCCTGAACCCTGGCGAGGAACGACGGGAAAGCGGACTGCGAACAACCCCCGAAGGCCCCCTGTATCGAGGCGCACTTGTCGGTGTACTCGCTCCCGGGGGCGAACCGGTCACAGTGGAAGTCGGCGCGGCCGAGAGACGACTCGACTCGCTCTTCCGCTTTGTTGCTGCGCTGGCTGCCGTAGTGATCCCGATCATCGTGATCGGGACAGCTGTCCTGACCCATTACTTTGTCACCCGGACGCTGAAACCGGTTGACGACATTCGCAAACAGGTCGACGACATTACCGGTGGAGACCTCGATCAGCGGGTGCCGATACCCGATACCGGGGACGAGATCGCCACTCTGGCAATCACAATGAATGCGATGCTCGACCGCATCGGCACTGCCCGAGCCGAGCAGATGGGCTTCGTGAACGACGCGTCGCACGAGCTCAACAGTCCGCTGACCACACTGGTGGGTCTGCTTGATTTGTCCCGAACAACGCAGCAGCCCATCGACCCGGATACGGTGGCGACGGTCATGATGCCCGAGGCGCTTCGGCTCCAGGGAATGGTCTCGGACCTGCTGTTCCTGGCGCGCGCCGACGAGCGCGGAGTGCCGTTGCGGCTGGCCGACGTTGACCTCGACGAGGTGGTCAGCGCCGAGGTTGCACGCCTCGAAGCGTTTGGCCGCCACACGATTACCGCGAAGATCAGCGCTGTGCGGGTGCGAGGCGACGGAGAGAAACTGGCTCGAGCCTTGCGTAACATCGCGGACAACGCATCTCGTCACACTCATGACCGTCTGGACTTCGCAATAACCGTCGATGCCGATCAGCGCCACGTGAGTGTGACCGTGTCCGACAATGGGCCGGGGATTGACGATGCCGATAAATCGCGGGTCTTGCAGCGCTTTGTCCGTCTGGACACCGTCCGCGAACGCAGCAGTGGCGGTTCGGGTCTCGGTCTGTCGATTGTCGACGAGATCGTGCGGGCGCACCACGGAAGCGTCACTGTCGCAGATGCACCCGGCGGTGGGGCCGTTGTCGGATTCAGGCTCCCGGTAGCGCCGTGGGTCGACTAACCTCCGCCGTCGGCTGCGAGTCGGTAGCCGACTCCGCGGATCGTCTCGATCGACTTGCACCCGAACGGGGTGTCGATCCGTCGCCGCAGGTAGCTGACGTACACCTCCACGACGTTCTCGTCACCGCGGTAATTGATGTCCCACACGGACTGGAGGATTTCGGTTTTGGTCACGACTTCGCCCTTGCGTCGCATCAGGAACTCGAGCATTCCGAACTCCCTTGGTGCCAAGGTCAATTCGGTACTACCTCGTTTGGCGACGTGAGCGGCGGGATCGACGCTCAGCGACCCAGCAGTCAACACCACCGGCCGCTCCGGTGCGCCGCGGCGCACCAGCGCCCGCAGGCGCGCGATCAGTACGACAAACGAAAAGGGCTTGGTCAGGTAGTCGTCGGCACCGAAATCGAAGGCGTCGGCCTGGTCGTATTCTCCGTCCTTGGCAGTCAACATCAACACCGGTGTCCACACACCGTCGCGGCGCAATTGCCGCACCACCTCGTACCCGTTGAGGGCGGGCATCATGATGTCGAGAATGACGACGTCGAAATGTTCGGTGGTCGCCTTCTCGAGTCCGGCGCGGCCGTCATGTTCGACGTCCACGACCCAGCCTTCGGCCACGAGCATCCGCCGCACAGTTTCCGCGACATTACGATCGTCGTCCACCACAAGAATTCGCACGCCTCCAGTATCCCTGCTCCGATGCGGCACAACCAAAGTGCGGTATCGGAAACATCACTCGGTTCGAGCAAGCTCGACTCCTGTTCGGAAAGGCGCCCGGCCGCGTGAAGGAAATCGTCAACACCACTGAAATGTATCTGCGGACCATCTACGACCTCAACGAGGACTGCGTCCCGGTGCGGCAATCCCGACTGATCGAACGAATGCACCAAGCTGCGCCGACGGTATTTCAAACCGTGGCACGTATGAAACGCGCCGGTCTGGTCTCGATCGACGACGACAACCGAATCGGACTTACCGAGCAGGGAAGCGCCCGTGCCATCGAGGTCACGCGCAAACATCGACTTGCCGAGCGACTACTCACCGACATCATCAATATGCCGGCAACACTTGTGCATGGGGAAGCTTGCCGTTGGCAACACGTCATGAGTGAGGCGGCCGAGCGCCGCATCGTCGACATCCTCGGTGGTCCGACTACGTCTCCGTGGGGAAATCCCATTCCAGGGTTGGAGCACTTCGGAATCAAGGTTGAAACATCCATTGCAGCAACAAAACTGGCCGACATCTCGGAATCGGTACTGCCAGTAGTCGGCATCGTCCGGTGCATTTCCGAACATGCCCAGTCCGACCCCGAACTCATCTCATTTTTGGTGAACGCCGGCGTCATTCCCGGTGCCCGCGTGACGATTCGGCTACGCGAGAAGTCCTACGCCGTCCGCGGGCTGGATGAAATAAGGCTCCCGATGAAACTGGCCCACATTATCGATGTCGACTGCACACCCAACTCTTCGAATGTATCGGCGCTGAACTGATCGGTCAGAATTATTGCAGTACTTGATTATTCGTTGACGGTCAGTCTGAAGATCAATTCGGGGAATGGAATCCGTGGATGAATCCGCACGCAATCCAGCAGATGGTGGCAGCGGCGACGGTGACCCCGATTGATGCGAAAAGGTGAGAACTCGAGATCCACACCATGATCCCGAGAATGACGGCAACGACGACGATCAGTGCTGCGTCGGTTCGCTTCACCCACATTCGGATCACCAGTTCTGTCTTTGGAGACGCTCGAGGAGAACTTCCTCCCTGGTACCCGTGCCGGAGAGCTGTGAAACCAGACGTGAAATAGCGAAAGGTGTTTGACGATCGAATGAGGCGATGCCCCGATCTCGAGGGAATCGGGGCATCACCGCCGACCGGACTAAGCACATAGCACGGCCGACCCACTATCGGTGTCGAGTTGACCCCTCATGTCTGACCCTACAGCGATCGAGCCTAGCCAATTCCGCAGTCAAATATGGACAAATTGCGCAATAACGGCAGTGCTTGATTGTCTGTGTCCCTGCCTATTTACGACCAGCGGACCACTGCATGCCCCAGCTGTATGCGCGGTCGAGGTCGGACTGGCTGCCGTTGATGTACTGCACTTCCCGGGTAACACTCACGCCTTGTCCCGAACTCTGGATGAAGGCAATTGCGCAGATGCGGGCCTGATTGCTGGCAGAGTCCAGTCGAACCTCCACCTGGGGGCCGTTGGTCGGTATCAGCGTGACGACACCGTCGACGGCGGCCCAGTTGGGTGCGCCGTCGTAGATCATCGCGAAGATCAGAATCCGTCGGAAGACGCTCGGGTCGGCGAGATTGATGTGCATGTTCTCGCCGCCGGTGTTGGAACCGCTGCGATCGTCGCCGTCCAACATGATGAACGGCGGGGTATTCAACGCTCCGAAGCTCTTGCCGAGTGCCTGGACAACCCCTTTGGAGCCGTCCGCGAGTTCGTAGAGACAGCCGAGATCAAGATCGACTGCGCCAGATCCCGCGCCGGCAAGTTTGGCCAGAAAACCTGTCTTCTTCGGCGCGGCGCCTTGTGACCAGTTGAGATTCACACGCATGTTTCCTTGGCGTTCGCCGGCCTTGGCGAGATTGACCGTCGGTGCGGCCTTGGTCAGTGTGATCTTGCTCAGATTGACCGAGCCGGTGGGGGGCGTGGATTCCGAGGGGCGCCGGGTGTAGTCGATTGCCATCGTTGTTGTCCTTCTCTGAACCCGAAGAGTTCGATCGTGGAACCTGGTGCGCGATCTTGTGCGATTTTGTCGTTTGATGGTCGATCAGATCCCATTGTTCCTGATGTCCGATTCTGGTGACGGTGCGGATGTCTACCAAGCCTCGTCGACCAGTGCACAAGCCGACCGATTTCGCATGATGTTTCCATGGTGGCGCTCGTTGTTTGCTGACTTCGAGGCAATCGTGTGGTTTCCTGCAATAGTGCCACTTGGACATCCATATCGATGGATGGATTCTTGTTACGGCATAATTGCCCGATTGGTGAAAGGCTGCACATAGGTCGGTCCGCACAACGTCAGACGGGCGAGGGGGCTCGATGGTTTTCGAACCACGTTCGGCACTGCTCGGCGAGGTACGCGCCCTGACGACGGCGCAGCGTCGTGACCTCCGGAGCCGTCAGATCACGGTCAGCTTCACGATGCTGCCGTGGGCCTCGGCGGTTCACCTTCTGGTTGTGTTCGGTTTGTCGATATATGTCATTCCCGAAGACGGTGGCCTGTGGCTCAGGGTCTGGCCGATTGCCGCAGGAGTAGTCGGCGTTGTCGGTGCGTATGTGGGATTTGCCGTCAGGCGAGGGGCGATCATGCAGTCTGATCGCCTCGCCTTTTCTTTCCTGGCATTCGAGTTTGCCGCAGCAGGCCTTCTTTATTCAGGGCTTGCGATTGTCTTGTACCCGATTTTGAGCGACGCCGGTGACCTGGTGATGACGGCTACGATGGCGGCGATCATCGGCGCGGGCGCGCTCGCCACAGCGGTGCTGCGCTCGCTGGGGGTCATCTGGATTGTGTCGAGCACGGTAACTCTCGGCATCGCCTTCTGGCAGCAACCAGGCCCGGAATTCGGACGGCTTCTGATCAGTCTCCTGGTGTACGGCAGCGCGCTGATCGCCGGCACGATCGTGGTGTCCGGGCATATCGAAGGGCGCTACAAAGCTGAACTGAGCGCCGCGGCAGAGCGCACCGTCGCGCAAATGCTGCTCGACGATTTCGAAGGTAATGCCGCCGATTTTGTGTGGGAAACCGATAGCAAAGGTCGGTTCTTGCGGATTCCCAGCAGACTCGCGTTCGACGCCGGGATTGATCCGGCCTCGGTGCGAGGCTTGTCGTGGCAGGAACTTTTTGCCGAGCTGGGGTCTTACGACCTACCCGGCGGACGTGACGCGTTATTGGAACTCGAGACGGCGCGTAGTACAAAGGACGCATTTGTCGACGTCATGCTTCCGGTGCGGGTTCGCGGCGCCATACGGTGGTGGAAACTGTCCGGGCGACCTACACCAGGGCTGGCACCCGACGATTTTGTCTGGCGCGGCGTCGGCTCGGACGTCACCGATGTGAAGATTCAGAGCGACGAAATCGTTCGTATGGGATTGATCGATGCACTGACCGGAATGCCTAACCGGCACAATTTCTGGCTGGAACTCGAACGTAGCGTGCGTAACTCGGAGCAGGGGAAACCTCGGATCGCGCTGGCGATGCTGGATCTGGACAACTTCAAATCGGTGAACGACACGCTGGGACATTCGATCGGCGACGAAGTGCTGAAAGAGGTGGGCGCACGAATGTCGGGGGTGGGCGGTGCATCACACCTCTGTGCGCGCCTCGGCGGTGACGAGTTCGCAATCTTGTTCCGAGAGGTCGACGATCACGACAGCGTGCATACGAATTTGCTGAGTTACGTCGATATTCTCCGAGAGCCGATTTTGGTGTCGGGCAACCGGTTGGATATCGGATGCAGCATAGGTTTCCACGTTCCGGCTGCTCCCGGACAAACCGCTGATGCGTTGTTGATTGCGGCGGACCTTGCGCTCTACGCAGCCAAGGAATCGGGCCGGGGAACAATCCTCCAGTATCAGCATTCGATGCAATTGATTGCGACCAGACGCGCACATCTGTTGGAAGACATAGGAAATGGCATATCCCCGGATGATGTCGAGCTCAGCTTTCTGCCGCAGCTCGACGTAGCTTCGCGTGCGATAGTCGCGGTAGAGGTCAAGGCGACGTGGCATAACCCGAGACTGGGAATGGTCCCGGCAACCGAATTCATGGTTGTCGTCGACGACGCCGGGTTGTCGTCGACCGTCGGCTCGATGCTCTTCGAGAAGGCATGTAGCGCTGCGTCGAGAATGCCGGGCGATATCAGGGTGGCGATCAGCGTATCCGGGCGTGAACTCGAATCGGACGGGCTCGTCGACCATGTTGCGGACGCATTGGGCAGGTGGGGCGTTCTCGCTCGTCGAATCGAGTTGCAGCTCACCGAATCATCGGCGATCTCGGATCGAGCTATGACTGGGATGCGTGGAGTTGCCGGGCTTGGTGTTTCGCTGACCGTCGACGAATTCGGAGCTGGATTCTCGTCCCTTGCATCGCTGTCGGATCTACCCTTCACCCGCGTCCGCGTCGATCGATCATTCTCGGGAACCGTTCGGGGCCAGTGGCCGATTCTTGCCGCCGTTGTGACCTTGGTCGAGTCGTTGGGCCTGGAGCCGGTGATGCTGGGGGTCGACAGCGAGGAGCAACTCGCGGCCGCTGCCGACATGAAAGTCCAGACGGTGCAGGGTCGTGTCGCGGGTGACGCGATGACGCTCGAGCATCTGATGCGGATCGTGTCGGTGCACGATGAGTGAGAGCAGAGGGATGAGACAGCGGGCATTCCACACTCTGCTTCATCTGATCGACCCGTCGTGGACGGGGGAGCCCGCGTCGTACTACGAAGATCGCAGACTCCTCATCCGCCGATTGCACTACTCCGCGCGTGTCATGCCTTTGGCATTCCTCATCGCAGCTTGTTCGCTGAGCATTGTCGTTGCTTTCATGCCCGTCGAAACCGGGTGGTTCAGATGGACGTGGATGGCATTGGTACTTGCAACCAATGTTGTGCTCACCGTTTTCTGGTTGACGCGGCTCAAAACGCGCGAGCCCGCGTGGGAGATCACCGGCCTTGTCGTCATGGCGGTTCAGGTGCTCGTGTGGGGGGCGCTGCTGGCGTGGGCGGCTGTAGTTCTCTTCCCGATTCTCGAAGCCGCCGAAGAATTGACGCTGACGGCAATCTTGTTGGGAGGCGTAGTAGTAGGGATCTTTCCGGTAGTCATGTTCCGGGGTTTGACGACAGTGTGGATCTTGATTGTCGGCGGGGGGCTGGCGTGGGGGTTCTGGACTGAACCAGGCCCGGAGCGTTGGGTGCTACTGGCGTTGCTCGGCGTCTACCTCGTCTCACTCCAGTGCGGCACATTTGCATTGGCAACCGTTTTCGAGCGTCGACTCCGGGCCGAACTCACTGCGGAAGATCAGCGCGATCTTGTCGAACTCCTACTCAACGACCTCGAAGACGGTGCGCAGGACTGGCTGTGGGAAACCGATGACGAGGGCGTCGCCGTGGTTGTGTCCCATCGTTTTGCGGAGAGTCTCGGATTGCCGGTCGACGAGATCCGTGGACGGACGATGAACGAGATTCTCCGAAGTGTCGGAGCCGACCGAACAGCGACCGGTCGCAGTGCGCTCGACCAACTCGTTGCGTGTCTTGACCACGGTGACGCATTCCGTGACATCGAACTGGATGTGTGGATCGGTGGTCGACCTCGGCGGTGGTCGCTGTCCGGGCATCGTGGGAGCAACAGGCTTTCCGACGGCGGGTGGCGCGGCGTCGGCTCCGACATCACGCGCGTTCATCAACAGCGGGAGTACATTCGCGAGCTTGCCGAGGTGGATTCGCTCACCGGACTCCAGAATCGCTACACGTTCACGGCGCAGTTGTCGGAGATGATCGCCGGCGGAGCCGGCATCTGGCTGGCCATGGTCGATCTCGACAACTTCAAGTCGATCAACGATCGCTGGGGGCACCGGGTCGGCGACGACGTGCTGGTCGATGTGGCGGCGCGGTTGAACGCAGTGCTACGCCCGACCGAAATCTGTGCTCGCCTCGGTGGAGACGAATTTGCCGTGGCTTTCAGCGGGATCGACGACGGGCAGGAAGTCAAGGCTCGGTTCCAGTCGATCGTCGATGCGATAGACGTCCCGTTCGTCTTTGCGGGCAATTCGATCAGGGTTCGGGGAAGCCTCGGATACGGCTGCCTTCCGAATGATGCGACGACCCTCGATGATTTGGTCGTTGTCGCGGACCTCGCGCTCTATCACGCGAAGGTGAGCGGCCGGAATCAGATTCGACGGTTCGACTCGACTCTGCGTGAGCGCGCTACCGGTAGGGCCAGGGCACTCCTGGATCTTCGAATGGCGGTGCAGAACGGCGAGTTCGAACTTGCTTACCAACCGCAGGTGTCGGCGGCCGATGGAGCCGTGGTGGGGTTCGAGGCGTTGTTGAGGTGGAACCACCCCGTGTCCGGTGTAGTTTCACCGGCTGATTTCATCCCGGTTGCGGAGGAAACAGGTTTGATCGTTCCCATCGGGGCGGAGGTCTTGCGAACCGCGTCCGCTTTGGCGACGACCTGGCCGGACCACGTGCGCATTGCGGTGAATGTCTCACAGGTGCAGTTGCGTTCGGTGGGGTACGTCGAATCCGTTCGCGACGTTCTCCGCGAGACAGGCTTGGCTGCGGAGAGACTCGAGCTCGAGGTGACCGAATCGTTGGTCATCGACGACTCGGATCGAGAAGTCCTGGTACGTATCGCGGAGTTGGGTGTTGCCATCGCGATGGACGATTTCGGTACCGGGTACTCCTCGGTTGCGAGCCTGTCCATGCTGCCGGTGGACAGATTGAAGATCGACCGCGCTTTTGTGAGTCAATTGGACGCCGACCCGACGGAGTCGAGAACCGCGGTGTTTCGCGCCATTGTCGACATTGCCGAGTCGATGGGCTTGGACACCGTTGCCGAGGGCGTCGAAACCGATCGCCAAAGAGCCGTGGTGGCCGAGTGCGGGTGTCGCGTCGTCCAGGGTTATCTGGAAGGTCGTCCGATGCCGGCGGCCGACGTCGACGATTTCATCGAGTCTCGCCGGAAAATTGGATGGTCTTCGGCCGCTGAGTGAGAACGTCGAGGCGTTTGTTTTCTCTTTGTGTGATGGTGCACTTCGTAGCGGCCTCATCTCGAGTTGCCGAGCGAGCAAAGTGACGGAGTGATGTTTGTGGTGAGCAATTCGGCGTTTGTCCCGGGGCCGATGTTGACGGGCAAGAAAGCCGTGGTGACAGGTGGTGCGTACGCTATCGGCGCCGCAATTGCACGGGCATATGCGAGCCACGGTGCACAGGTCCTCGTCGTCGACGTCGATACCGAACCTGTCGCGGACATCGAATTCGATTCCGCAGCAGGTGGTTCGGTTACAAGTTTGTCCTACGACGTCCGCGAAGCCGAAGTACCGCAGGAGCTGATCGACTTCGCCCCTGACATTCTGGTGAACAACGTCGGCCACTTTCTGGCAGCGCCACAGACTTTTTCGGCCACGACGCCCGCGTTCTGGTCGGACATGGGCAATATCAATTTCGACCAGGTTCTGCGCCTGACACATGCAGTGCTTCCCGGCATGATCGAGCGCGGCGCCGGTGGATCGATCCTCAACCTGACGACGGTGGAAGCACATCGGGCAATCCCGGGGCACACCGTGTACTCGGCGTACAAGGCCGCGCTGACGCAGTTCACCAGAAGCCTCGGCGTCGAGATCGGCAGTACGGGCGTGCGTGTCAATGCAATCGCGCCCGATCTCATCGAGTCGGTGCAGGTGCCGTATCGGTCGATCGTCGCCGCTGACGATTGGGCCAAGTGGCCGCAGTGGGCACCGCTGGGTGGTCCGGGTCAACCCGTGGATATCGCCGGGCCGGCGCTGTTTCTCGCATCAGACCTGGCGAGGTACATCACCGGCACCGTCATCCACGTCGACGGTGGCTCACATGCTGCGGGCGGGTGGTTCCCCAAAGAAGAGGGTGGTTGGACCAACCGCCCCCGAATGGCTTGATCCATGACAACTTTGAGTCTCAATGTGCCGAACTTCGGCGCTACGCTGGCCGCCGATTCCTACGGGAAACTCGTTCAGGTCTGTCAAAGCGCGGAGACAGCCGGGTTCGATCGGGTCCTGGTCACCGATCACGTCGTGATGGGTTCGGACAACTCCGCGTACACGTGGTCGGCGTTTCCCACCGAGCCGGACGCGAATTGGCTCGAACCCTTGAGCGTGCTGGCTTTTGTCGCCGGACAGACCACCACGATTCGACTGGGCACTGGCATCGTGATCGCCGCGTTGCGCGGGGGAGCCGTGCTGGCCAAGACCGCTGCGACCATCGACCTTCTCTCGCGTGGCCGCTTGGACCTCGGAGTCGGAACCGGGTGGCAGGAACGTGAATACGACGCTGCGGGTATGGACTTCGGCAAGCGCGGACCACTGCTGGACGACGCATTGGCGGTCTGCCGTGCGCTGTGGACTTCGGCACCGGCAAGCGTCGACACACCCCGACTGAAGTTCGACGACGTGTACTGCGCACCTCGCCCGGACGCTGGAATCCCCATCTGGGTGTCCGGTTCGCTGTCCAGGGCCGTGGTGCGACGCGTCGCAACCTGGGGTGACGGGTGGATTCCGATCATGGGCGCCACCAATGACGACCTGCGCGAGGGCGCTGGAGTCATCCGCAAGGCGATGGCTGATCTCGGCCGGGATGCGTCGACCCTGGGCATTCGCGGACGCCTGACGATTGCCAGGGCGTCGGACGGATCGATCGACCTACGGGCGACGATGCTCGGGGCCGAAGAACTTGTCGATGCCGGCGCGACCGATGTGCTGGTGGCTCTGGGAGCGCTCGATCCGAACCCGGACGAGGCGATGGCTGTCTTCGGGGAACTGGCGTCGGCTTTCAAATCGACAACCGCGTAGGGTCTAACGAACGCTAGTGAAGACTGAGGAGACGAATACATGACCGAGAACACCGCCACCCTGTCGAGCCTCGAATCGCTCCTCGACTCCCGAATCAGTTGCCGGGCGTACGAGGATCGTCAGGTTCCTCGCGAGGTCATCAACGAAATCCTTCGACTCGCGCAGAAGACACCGTCGTGGTGCAACACCCAGCCGTGGCAAGTGGCAATCACGGAAGGTGACGGAACCGAGAGGTTCCGGGCCGGTCTGGGCGCCTACGTCATGGCCAATCCGCAGGAATCCGATTTCGAGTTCCCGCGCGAGTACCAGGGTGTGTACAAGTCGCGCAGGTTCGATTGCGCGATGGCACTGTATTCGAGTGTCGGCATCGAACACGGTGACCGTGCCGGTTCAGGCGCTCAGACGATGAAGAACTTCGAGCTCTTCGGCGCTCCACACGTCGCCATCATCACCACGGACGAGGCTTTGGGGACGTACGGGGCCGTCGACTGTGGGCTTTACGTCAACAGCTTCCTGCTCGCCGCTCAAAGTCTTGGTGTTGCCACAATTCCGCAGGCTGCGCTTGCCGGTTGCTCGAAGTTCATTCACGAGCACTTCGGCATCGACGACACTCGCAAGGTCGTGTGTGCGATTTCCTTCGGATACGCCGATACGGACCACCCGGTAAACGGGTTCCGCACCGACCGCGAGGACGTCGAGAACGTCGTGCAGTGGATGTCGAACTGATCACCTGCTCGGAGCGGGATTGAGTGTTGGGCAGGCGGACCTGAGAGACTGGTCCGCATGTCCGACACCCCCGAAATGTTCGATCGACTCCGCCGCTTTCCCGACATCGAGGCACCCAATCTTTTTGCCGTCGACGCGGCTGATCGGCTGATTCTCGACGAAGCTGCCGACGCACTTGCGGCGGCACCGTCAGGATCGGTGGTGGTGATCGGCGATCATTACGGCGCGTTGACCGCCGGAGCGGTTCTCGAGCACGGCCGGTCCGAGGTGCGGGTTCACCAGGATCCGCTCACCGGTGAATTGGCGTTGGCGAACAATGCCCGCGCACTCGGCTTCACCGAGCACTACACCTCGCACGGACTCGATGAGGACCTGCTGCGTGGCGCTCGTGTTGTCCTCATGCAGTTGCCGCGAAGCCTCGCCGAACTGGGGGAGATCAGCCAGCTGATCGCGCTCCACGCCGATCCGGAGGTGCGCATCTTCGCAGGCGGGCGCGACAAGCACATCACCCCGGCCATGAACAAGGTTCTTGCAGAGTCCTTTTCATCGGTCAGCGCGTCGCGAGGCCGGCAGAAGTCCCGGGTTCTGCGGGCCACCGAGCCGAAGCCCGATGTCGCGGTCACATTCCCGATGACCGAGTGGCTCGACGAATTCGGTCTCGACGTGGTCGCGCACGGAGCGGTATTTGCCGGTGCCAGCCTCGACATCGGAACCCGGTTGTTGCTCGAGAACCTGGGAAAGATCGACATCACCCCCCGCGACATCGTCGACTTGGGCTGCGGCAGCGGCATTCTGGCGACGGCGATCGCTCTGAAGTTCGCAGACGCGCAGGTGGTTGCCACCGACCAGTCTTCAGCGGCGGTGGCGTCGGCGTTGGCTACGGCGTCGGCCAACGGAGTCGGAGACCGGGTGCGTGGTCTGCGCGACGATGCCATCAGCACCCTGCCCGCCGCCAGTGTCGACCTTGTTCTCCTGAACCCGCCGTTCCACGTCGGTGCCGCCGTTCACACCGGTGGTGCGCTCAAGTTGTTCGAGGCAGCGGGTCGGGTGCTGCGTCCGGGCGGGCAGCTCTGGACCGTGCACAACGCTCATCTGGGGTACCGGGAACCGTTGAAAGCTGCGGTCGGTGCGAGTGAAGCGATGGCCAAGAATGCGAAGTTCATCGTTATGCGATCGATCAAAGCGTCCTGATATCGGAACTGTTGACGTGCCGGAAACGCGCCGGGAACTACGGCGCTTGCTTCGACGTTGTAAATTACGAGTGCTTTACTTTTTGTAAGTACACGGACCGGTCGGAAACTCGGATCCGTTCGGCGAACCCGCGACGCACCCGTCGCAGGTCACCACGATGAAGGGATGATCACGGTGCGCACCACCAGCAACCCGGTGTTCCGCAATCTGCCCAAGCAAGAGGGCAACGGATACGCCTCGTTCGGATCTGCGACGGCGGGCGCCTCGCAGGTCACCCAGCAGTTCGGTCAGCCGCAGTACGCTCCGGCCGAGCCCTATCAGACCGGTCCTACCTCGAGGGCCATGACAATCGACGACGTTGTCACCAAGACGGGCATGACGCTCGGTGTGCTCGCGTTGACCGCGCTGGTCTCGTACTTCCTCGTGAACAACGACCCGGGTCTCGCATCGCCGTTCGTGATCGTCGGCGGTCTGGTCGGACTTGTTCTGGTTCTCGTTGCAACTTTCGGCCGCAAGATGGACAACCCGGCCATCGTGCTGGCCTACGCCGCGTTCGAGGGTCTCTTCCTGGGTGCTCTGTCATTCATGTTCACAGCCCCGATCGAAGCGGCCGGCGGTGTATCGGCCTCGGTGCTGATCTCACAGGCAGTTCTCGGCACGTTCGGCGTGTTCTTCGGCATGCTCGTGGTCTACAAGACCGGCGCCATTCGTGTGACGCCGCGACTGACCCGCATGATCATCGGTGCCTTGATCGGCGTCGTGGTTTTGGCTCTCGGTAACCTCGTCGCCAGCTTCTTTATCGACGGCGGACTGGGTCTGCGTGACGGTGGCCCGATTGCCATTATCTTCAGCCTCGTCTGCATCGGTCTTGCAGCCTTCAGCTTCCTGCTCGACTTCGATGCCGCTGATCAGCTGATCCGCGCCCAGGCTCCGGAGAAGGCAGCTTGGGGCGTCGCGCTCGGCCTCACAGTCACGTTGGTGTGGCTGTACGTCGAGATCCTGCGCCTGCTGAGCTACTTCAGTCGCGACTGATAACTCGTAGCAACAAGAAATGGCCTCCGCGATGCGGGGGCCATTTCTTTTGTCATAGTGAGCTCTGTCGAAGCCTGCTCGCGAAGAACCACGCTGCCGCCCCGAGGATCGGCAGGATGACGGCGAGGGCCGACCATCCGATTTTTGCGACTGGATCGGCATCGGATCTCACGATGGACACCACCGCTGCCACCGTGAGAACGATCCACAGGATCATGAACGCGGACCAGGCGATGTCGAATCCGATCGGCACCATCGGTTGAGAAACCTCGTTGTCCACGTTCGAATCCTCCATTTCGGCTCCCATGACCGTAGACGGGTCGCGGGAGGTACGGGCCTTAACCGTATAGTCCGGGTCTCCCTTCTCTTGTCGGTGCGGCCGGGTTACGGTGCTTGGACCTAGCAGTTGCTTGGTTAATGGATCAGTGAAGGGCGTGCACACAACACATGTCGACACCTGTACTCATTTCGGACAACGGATCCGTGCGGACCGTGACGCTCAACAATCCCGAACGGCTCAACGCCTTCGCCCCGGCCGGCTTCCGGGCTCTGACCAAGGCGCTCGACGACGCAGCCGCAGATTCAAGCGTCGCGGTTGTCGTGATCGAAGGCGCCGGCAAGGCGTTCTCGAGTGGCGTTGACCTCCGCGCACTCTCCGAACCAGGAGCGGACACCGCTGATTTCGGCCACGCATTTGCACCGTTGATCGTGGCTTTGGTGGAGTTTCCGAAACCGCTCGTCGCTGCCGTGCATGGCGTCGCTGTCGGAATCGGGTTGACCATGCTGCTGTTCTGCGATGTCGTCTACGTTGCCGAGGACGCCAGGTTGCGTGCCCCGTTCACCTCTCTCGGGACGGCGCCGGAGGCGGCGAGCAGTTGGATGCTGGCCAAAGTGATTGGTGCTCAACGTGCGTCGGAACTACTGCTGACAGCGCGCTGGCTCAGTGGAGTGGAAGCCGCGGAGTTCGGTCTGGCTGCCGCAGCGGTGCCCGCCGCCGGCGTGCGTGCGCGCGCCCAGGAAACGGCTGCCCAGATTGCGGGCAATGTCGGGCCTGCGGTCCTCGCCACGAAAAGGCTACTGCGCCAAGGATGGTCGGAGGAAGCCAGAGCCGCGGTAGCGCGCGAAGACGATGCCGCGCGTGAGTTGATCCGCGAGTTGGGAAGTTTTGCTCAGGGATTCACGAAGGCGTAGAGCACAAAAACGGCCACCCAGCGAGAAGCTGGGTGGCCGCTTTCGTCAGTTCAGGAGATCAGCTGAGGCGCTCGATCACCATTGCCATGCCCTGTCCGCCGCCGACACACATGGTCTCGACGCCGAATGTCTTGTCCTGCTCGCGCAGGTTGTTGATCAGGGTGTTGGTGATGCGTGCACCGGTCATGCCGAAGGGGTGGCCGAGGGCCAGCGCGCCGCCGGAGATGTTGAGCTTGTCCTCGTCGATGCCGAGTTCACGAGCGGAGCCGATGACCTGGACCGCGAATGCCTCGTTGATCTCGAACAGGTCGATGTCGGAGATCGACTTGCCCGCGAACTTCAGGGCGTTCTTGACGGCCTGGATCGGGCCGAGGCCCATGATCTCCGGGGACAGACCCGAGACGCCGGTGGAGACGATGCGGGCGAGGGGCGTCAGCCCCAGAGCCTTGGCCTTGGTGTCGGACATGATCACCAGAGCGGCAGCGCCGTCGTTGAGCGGGCAGGCATTGCCGGCGGTGACGGTGCCGTCGGGACGGAAGACGGGCTTGAGGCCGCTGATGCCTTCGTAGGTGGTGCCGGCGCGCGGGCCGTCATCCTTGGAGACGACAGTGCCGTCGGCGAGAGTGACCGGGGTGATCTCACGCTCGAAGAAGCCACGGTTGATGGCTTCCTCTGCGCGGTTCTGGCTGCGAACAGCGAAGCGGTCCTGATCTTCGCGGCTGATGCCGGTAGCGGAGGCAACGTTCTCTGCCGTCTGGCCCATGCCCAGGTAGACGTCGGGGAGCAGGCCTTCTTCGCGAGGATCGGTCCAGGCGACTCCACCTTCGGCGAGCTTGGCGCTACGCGCCTGCGCTGCGTCGAACAGCGGGTTCTTGGTGTTCGGCAGGCCGTCTGCGTTTCCCGTGACGAAGCTGGAGACGGACTCGACTCCGGCGGAGATGAAGACGTCGCCCTCGCCTGCACGGATGGCGTGCAGGGCCATACGGGTGGTCTGCAGCGACGAGGAGCAGTAGCGGTTGACCGTCACGCCGGGGAGGAAGTCGTAGCCCAGCTGAACTGCGACGACGCGGGCGATGTTGAAGCCCGACTGTCCGGCGGGCTGGCCGCAACCCATGATGAGGTCGTCGATCTCGGTGGGATCGAGCTCCGGGATCTTCGCCAGCGCGGCTGCAACCATCTGGGTAGCGAGGTCATCCGGGCGGATGTCCTTGAGCGAACCCTTCATTGCGCGGCCGATGGGCGACCGTACTGCTGAGACGATTACTGCCTCGGGCATGAAAACTCCTTTTGTGTACTGCGTGGTCGGCGCAGGCGACTGCGCGACGTGCAGGGCAAGATGAATGCAGCTTCGCGTGCCAATTTACGTTGCCGACCGCAAGTAGGGGGCAGGCAGTCTCACTCAGTCGTTGCCAAGCTCCTGTACTGCAGGTTTCGGGAGGCTGATCCACCCGACGCGATGCAGCGCCGCGCTGACGCGGGCAGTCATCGTCTGGGCCTGAGCGGCGTCCGAGACCTGGGGGAGATCGGGGAGTGGCCCGCCGGTCCATTCGCCCAGCGCCGCAGCGAGCACCGGCACTATCTGGCGGGCCGCGAGTTCGTAGCCGGCCGCCGACGGGTGGAAGCGATCAGCCGAGAACATGGTGTCGGGCGAAGCGAGGAATTCTTTTGCGAGCAGATCGGCCAGCGGAACGGCATGCCCGCCTGCAGCTTTTGTCGCCGACGCCTGCGCTGCCGCCAAACGATGTCCCCACTCGCGAACGACGGTTCGCAGCGGTTGCGGTATCGCGGTGACCACTCCCAAGTCGGGACACGTGCCCACCACAACGGCGGCGCCGCTCTCACGCAAGCGTCGCACTGCGTCACCGAGACGTCTGGCCGACGCTCGAACAGCGTTCTTGGCAGTCACGTCGTTTGCGCCGATCAGGATCACCGCCGCGTCCGGCGCTGCACCGGCAATGAACATGGCGTCGACCTGTCCGCTCAGCCCCCGTGACGTTGCGCCGCCGATGGCTTTGGTGCTCAAACGGATTCGCTTCCCGGTTTCCTCCGCGAGTAGCTTCGCGATCCGTACCCCCGGTACCTCGTCCGCCGTCACGGCCCCTACTCCGGCGGCTGACGAATCGCCGAAGATCATCAGATGGAGGTCGAAGGAAACACCACGCCACCACCGCTCCGGTGCGTCGACGCCCGGGGAATACACACCGTCTGCTTCGGGTGGTTTGGAGACATTGCGTCCGATCACGCCGCGTGCGGCACCGGCCTGCACCATCAGATAGTGGTAGGCCAGCCACGTGGCCGTGCCGGCGCTCGACCCGGCCACCACTGTGGCCACCGACGCTTTCACTCCGGTCCGACTCACAATGGTCAATCTAGCCGGATCGTGGCGCCTTCGCCCGACGTCTACGCGCAGCGATTCGTCGGATCTGGGAACATGGAGCGATGCGCATCGCGGAACACGTCGTAGACCTCATCGGCAACACCCCACTCGTCAAACTCACGTCCGTCACGGGCGAGAATTACGGCACCGTGGCAGCCAAGGTCGAGTACCTCAACCCGGGCGGTAGCTCCAAGGACCGTATCGCCGTCAAGATGATCGACGCAGCGGAAGCCTCCGGAGAATTGAAGCCGGGCGGCACCATCGTCGAACCTACTTCAGGTAACACCGGAATCGGCTTGGCGCTCGTCGCTCAGAAACGCGGATACAAGTGTGTGTTCGTCTGCCCTGACAAGGTCAGCGAGGACAAGCGGAACGTTCTGCGTGCTTACGGAGCCGAGGTGGTCGTCTGCCCCACAGCCGTCGCACCCGAGCACCCCAACAGTTACTACAGCGTCTCCGATCGCCTCACCCGTGAGATTCCGGGCGCCTGGAAGCCCAATCAGTATTCCAACCCGGGTGGACCGGCAAGCCACTACGAGACCACCGGCCCCGAGATCTGGGCTGACACCGACGGCAAGATCACGCACTTCGTCGCAGGCGTCGGCACCGGCGGAACCATCACCGGCACCGGCCGCTACCTGAAGGAAGTGTCCGGGGGCACCGTCAAGGTTGTCGGCGTCGACCCCGAAGGTTCCGTCTACTCCGGCGGCACCGGTCGCCCGTACCTGGTCGAAGGCGTCGGCGAAGATTTCTGGCCTACCGCCTACGATCCGTCCATCCCGGACGAGATCATTGCCGTATCTGATGCGGACTCCTTCGAGATGACGCGTCGTCTCGCCCGGGAAGAAGGCCTGCTGGTCGGCGGATCGTGCGGTATGGCTGTCGTCGCGGCACTCGAGGTCGCCAAGCGCGAAGGCCCCGACGCACTTGTTGTCGTGCTCCTTCCCGACGGTGGCCGTGGCTACCTGTCCAAGATCTTCAACGACCAGTGGATGGCGTCGTACGGCTTCCTGCGGACCCCGCTCGACGGCAAGGCAAATGTCCCCACCGTGGGCGACGTGCTGCGCGGAAAGTCGGGAGAACTGCCGGACCTCGTGCATACTCACCCCTCGGAAACCCTGCGCGACGCCATCGAGATCCTCCGCGAATACGGTGTGTCCCAGATGCCGGTGGTCGGTGCTGAACCGCCCGTCATGGCAGGCGAGGTGGCCGGCAGTGTCACCGAACGGGATCTGCTCAGCGCAGTTTTCGAAGGCCGTGCGCAGCTTGCCGATTCGGTCGAAAAGCACATGAGTGCGCCGTTCCCGCTTATCGGATCGGGTGAGCCGGTCTCGGCCGCGACCAAGGCACTCGGCGACACCGACGCACTCATGGTCGTGGACGACGGTAAACCCGTCGGTGTCATCACACGCCATGATCTTTTGGGATTCCTCAGCGCCGGATCCTGAGACATCCGAGTTTGTCCCCCGGACGGTAGGGTCAGCGCCCATGGGGGACAAACTCGTCGGCTGTATCGGTGTGCTTGCTGCCGTGCTGGTGGCAACGTCGTGTAGTTCGACGGTTGTGGGCACTCCGCAAGCGGCATCGGGGGCAAGGGCTACTGCGTCGACCACTGCCCCGCCGGGAAAGTCGGCACCGACGACGGCTCCTACGACGATCAAGCCGACGGTCTCTGTCGCACCTGCCTTCTCCGGGACGGTGAAGTGCTCGACGCTCATGCCGGCAGTCCGTGACATTGTCGAAACCTACGGCCCTCCGAACGACATGCCGAACGGGTGCATCTGGATGGACGGCGGCCGGTCCCTGGCGATCACGTCCTTGACGCTGGACAACTCGGAGAGCACGCGCAACACGATGGCGAAAAGCGGATACGACCTGCAGGATCCGCGACTGACAAAGCTGGGGGCGGTTGCCAAAGGTGGTCTGACGATCACTGTTCTTTCTCGTACCCACATGACCATGGTGTTGTACAGCTCGGACCTCACCGAGACCGCCGCGCTGGATGCGGCAATCAGAGTCGTGGAGTTGGTCGAGAACTGACACACCCCGCCCTACATCGACGGGGTGGCTACTAGTCTGGTGGACATGAGCGAGCAACGCAGCAAGGCCGACAACATCAGCTGGCAGGGTTTCTCCACGAAGGCGGTACACGCGGGCTACGAGCCTGATCCGCTGACCGGTGCCGTCAACGTTCCGATCTACGCGAGTTCCACCTTCGCGCAGGACGGTGTGGGCGGGATGCGCAGTGGATTCGAGTACGCACGCACGGGTAATCCCACTCGTCGACCGCTCGAAGCGAACCTTGCGGCACTCGAATCAGGTAGTTACGGTCGGGCTTTCAGCTCGGGCATGGCCGCCACGGACTGCCTCCTTCGATCCGTTCTGCGCCCGGGTGACCACCTCGTCATTCCCGACGACGCCTACGGCGGAACCTTCCGACTCATCGACAAGGTCTTCACGCAGTGGGGCATCGAGTACACCCCGGCTCCGGTGTCGGACGTCGACGCGGTGCGCGCGGCGATGCGCCCCAACACCAAGCTGGTGTGGGTGGAGACACCCACGAACCCGCTGCTCAACATCGGCGACATCGAACTCCTGGCCGAGGTTGCGCATGAGGGCAACGCAAAGATCGTGGTGGACAACACCTTTGCCTCGCCCTACTTGCAGCAGCCACTGCAGTTGGGTGCCGACGTCGCTCTGCATTCCACTACCAAGTACATCGGTGGACACTCCGATGTGGTCGGTGGCGCACTGGTCTGCGACGACGAAGAACTCGACCATGCTTTCGGGTTCCTGCAGAACGGTTCCGGCGGTGTCCCCGGTCCGTTCGACGCGTTCCTCACCTTGCGTGGCATCAAGACGCTGGCATTGCGGATGGAGCGTCACAGCGACAACGCCGAAAAGGTTGTCGAACTGCTCGACGGGCACCCCGCCGTCGCGAGTGTCATCTACCCGGGCCTCGCCTCACATCCGTCGCACAAGGTTGCGGCCAAGCAGATGCGCCGATTCGGCGGCATGATCTCCGTGCGGCTCGAGGGCGGCAAAGCAGCTGCTCTCGACCTGTGCTCACGCACCGAGATCTTCACGCTCGCAGAATCTCTCGGCGGCGTCGAATCGCTGATCGAGTTCCCCGGCGCCATGACCCACGCGTCGACGGCCGGTTCCGCGCTCGAGGTTCCCGACGACCTGGTTCGCCTGTCGGTCGGTATCGAGGATGCCTCCGACCTGGTCGGCGATATCGAGCAGGCGCTGGCGTAACTCTTTTTGCCGTGCGCCTTTGTTAACCGCGGGCGGTTAACAAAGGCGCACAGTGTCAGTCGTCCGGCCACCCCGCGAGGGTGGTGACTCGGAACTCTTGGTCGACCAAGCGGGCCGGACGGTCCAGCTTGTGCAGCCAATCGATGGCCGAGCCGCTCATTCCCACGGCTACCCGGCTCAGTGCTGCTGCCTCCGCACAGGATTCGGCAATCACCGATACCGTGCGCCACATGGATGTTGCCGTCGATTCCCGGGCAAGTGGCTTGACGGTGCTGGCCGTTGCGATGCCGCACCCCGAGGGAACGGCGACCTGGCACGTAGGGTCGCCCGGGAGATCTTGAACCTGAATCTGCCAGCCGCCTTCCGGTGACGGTCCAGCGACGGCTATGTCGCCGCCCAGAGCAACCAAAACGCCGCAGCCGAGAAGTTCGGCAGTGGTCGCGGCGCAATGATCTGCGGAACTGGCACGCGCGGTGGCGGAAAGATCGAGGGCAACGTCTGCTGGGCTGAATACCCGGTTGCCCTCGACGCGGATCTTCCACCAGGAGTGCGGATCTCGCGAATCGGCCGTCGGAGTGAGTTTGCCGTCGGTGAGGCGCGCGATCGCGAGTGCGTCGGTCAGGAAATGCGCAAACATCGGAGTGATGGCGGCGCCGTCGACTCCCAGGGCCGGCCCGGATCCGAATGTGCGGATCTCGGAGTCTGCGCGATCGCGGTTGGTTGCCGCATCGGCTGCGGTCAGGTAGCCCCGCACGAGATTTGCCGCTGACGCGAGGGCGGCGGGATCGGTGACGACAACTCGGGCTTGGACGCCCCAGGTGAGCCATTCTGTTGCGGCGCGAGGTGCGTTCACGAACCGTTGGAGACGGCGTCCGGAACTCCGAACCCGCTGGCTACGACCAGCCGCGATGCGGCCACATGATTCGAGGTGGTGTCGGTGGAGATGGCCGACGTCGTTGAACTGTCGGTGGGATTGGAAAGGAGGGATAAGCCGCCACTTGCGATGGCGCCCGCAACAGCCGTCGCAGCAAGTGCGAGGTGAACGGGTCGGTATGCCGAGGTGCGAGCCCGAGTGGGCCGTGTCCGATCGTCGCTCATGTCCACAGACTGCCCGCTGAACCTGAGAAAAGCCTTGGGGTATGTGGTCATTTGGGTAACGTCTGACTTGATAAATGAGACATTGGTTACAGGTTGGTGCGCCACCGGGGGTATCGAATGCATGTTCGAAATCGTAAACGGTGTCACCGACAGGTTCGGCCGGCTCGTGGATCGCTTGAGTTATCGGAGGTTTTTTGATGGCAGTGAGGATCCTGGCGATCACTGTGTCGATCGGTACGGCGTTGGGGGTGATAGGAGCAACTCTGGGGACGCCCGCCGAGGTCTCCGAGGTCAAGGCAGCTCCCGCCGCAGCTCCCGCCGCGGAGATCTCCCTGGCGTCCTGGAGTGGCCCGGCACGAACACAGGAGAATCCGGAAGGGCTTGTGCCGTCGGTGCCGTCCAATTTCCCCGGCGCTGCTCTGGCGCCGGTCGGTGCGGTCGCGGTATTTGCTCCGTGGGTCAAGAAGGCCGGCGCACTCTGTTCGGAGATAACCCCGGCAGTGGTGGCATCGCTGTATTCGACGCGCAGCGGCTTTCAATACGGCCCCGGCGCAGAAGTGTCGGAAGAGGGTGGGCGCGGGCCTGGCCGATTCACCACGGCAGCGTGGACGGCCTACGGCAAGGACGGCGACGGTGACGGCAAGATGGACATCTTCGGTGTCGCGGACCCCGTGATGACAACCGGATACCGGCTGTGTGAACTGGTCAAGCAGGCCCAGTCGTGGCAGCAGTCGGGGGAGGTTCAGGGCGATACCGTCGAACTGGCCCTGGCCGCATACGACGTCGGGCCCGAGGCAGTGCGGGCCGCGCACGGCGTTCCGCAGGATCAGGCTGCGGCGCCCTTCGTCGCGCAAGTCACGTCATTGCAGGATTCCTTTGCCCTGATGCTGGCACCGTTCAATTACAACAACCTCGCGGCCGCGGTGGGCGGTGTGGTCCAAGCCGGACTGAAATTCCTGGGACTGCCGTACGTGTGGGGTGGAGGCAACATCAACGGTCCGTCCATGGGCGGTTTCGACTGCTCGGGACTGACGTCGTACGCCATCCACGCCGCAACCGGAATCACCTTGCCCCGCACATCGGAAACCCAATGGGGCGTTGGCGTCGAGATCCCTCTCGATCAGGCCCAACCAGGTGATCTGCTGTTCGGAAACTGGCAGGCAGGCGGCCCGGGCCACGTCGCGATCTACGTCGGAAACGGTCAGATGCTGCACGCGCCGACCTTCGGCGACGTCGTGAAAGTCGGTCCGATCTTTGCGGGTATGAAGGCACGACGAGTGATCTAGGCAAGAAAAAACGTCGCCCGGACGCAGATGTCCGGGCGACGTTGTGTTTCGTGTGTAACTGATCAGCTGTGGTACGGCTCCGCGCTGACCAGGGTGACCTTCATGGTGCCGCCGTTGGGAAGGTTGTACTCGCGAGTCTCGCCTTCCTTGGCCTCGAGAAGTGCGCTACCCAACGGAGAGTTGGGGGAGTAGACCTCGAGCTTGGCGTCGCGCGCGCCCTCTTCGCGGGTTGCGATCAGGAAGGTCTCGGTGTCGCTCTCGTCGCCGTCGTAGTACACCTTCACTACCGAACCCGGGAGTGCAACACCGGACTGGGTGGGTGCTTCGCCGACCTTTGCGCTGTTGAGCAGATCCTGAAGCTGGCGGATCCGAGCTTCCTGCTGCCCCTGATCCTCACGTGCAGCGTGGTAGCCGCCGTTCTCCTTCAGGTCGCCCTCTTCGCGACGCTCGTTGATCTCGGCGGCGATGATGGGGCGGTACGCGATGAGCTGGTCGAGTTCCTTCTTGAGCCTGTCATGTGATTCCTGCGTAAGCCAGGTCACCTGGGTCTCGGTCATCTCGATCACTCCCTAGTAGTCGGAGCCGGGGGCTCCCTCGACAGATCACTGCGACAGCAATGAACTCACCGCAACAGCACTGAACTCACTGCAACAGCAATAAACAACGGCTCGAACGCGCCTGGGCTAGGCGTGATCTTGCCGTCAGCGCTGCGCTCGACGCCAACCTGGCCGTCAATGCAGCAATACACGGTTCCACCCGGAACCGTGTACCAAGCAATTCTATCACGCAGTACTACCCGCCCTGTCCGAACTCAAACGTCGGACGGGGCGGGTGGTAGGCGCAGTCAGTTTTTAGTCAGATACTCCGGGACATCGAGGCTGCAGCCGAAGACGTCGGCCATGCCTGGTGGGAGAGACGTCTTGATCTCGGTGTTGAACTCCAGGGTCTGGTACGTCGTCGCGGGAATGTAGACCTCGCGACGACCGGTTTCGGATCCGCCCTTGGAGCGGGCGCGAACGATGCAGACAGCTTCCTGGCTGGGATCGTCTCGCGTGACGGTGAACCGGATCTTCATGGTTGTGTCGTCGGCGATGTCGTACGAGATCGTCTCGGTCGTGATCTCTTTCGCCGAGAATTTGGTGTATCCGATGTAGGCGACGCCGGTGCCGACAACGATGACGAGGGCCGTCAGAGCCCACACGATCCACTTCTTGGAACCGCCCGTGCGAGTCGCGCTCGGGTACCGATCTTGGGGAAGCGTATTACTCATCACTCTGCTCTCGAAGACTCGAGTTCGTGTTCTACGCAACCGCGGACTGGGGTCATGGCTGCATCAGGAACTCTCGGGTGGAACTATAGAGGACGCGCCCACTGGCGCTGCCGGTAGGTTTGACGGCAAGAGTTCGGAGCAGATGCCGGTAACGGCTACAGGTGAAGTTGAGGTGAACGAACACGTGAGCGGATTCCGGCTCATGGCCGTGCATGCCCATCCCGACGACGAGTCGAGCAAGGGCGCGGCCACCACCGCCCGTTATGCAGCCGAAGGCCACGAAGTGATGGTCCTGACGCTCACCGGGGGTGAACGTGGCGACATTCTCAACCCGGCCATGGATGTCCCCGGCGTCCGCGACCGCATCAGCGAGGTGCGCCAGGAAGAAATGGCGGAAGCTGCGCGGATTCTCGGCGTGCAGCACCGCTGGTTGGGGTTCGTCGACTCGGGTTTACCTGAGGGCGATCCGTTGCCGCCGCTTCCGGAGGGCTGCTTTGCCTTGGTGCCGCTCGAGGAATCGACGCGGGCGCTCGTCAAGGTTTTTCGCGAATTCCGTCCGCACGTCATCACGACGTACGACGAGAACGGTGGATACCCGCACCCTGATCACATTCGGTGCCACGAGGTGTCGATGGCTGCGTACGAAGCGGCCGCCGATCCCGAATATCACCCCGAAGACGGTGAGCCGTGGGAGATCAAGAAGGTCTACTACTCGCACGGTTTCATCCGTAAGCGTCTCGAACTTTTCCAGGAAGAGTACGAGCGTCGCGGAGAGCCGTTCCCGATGGCGGATTGGCTCAAGAAGTGGAAGACCGAGCGCGGCGACATGATGGTCCGGGTCACCACCCAGATCGCCTGCGGCGATTACTTCCCCCAGCGCGACGACGCTTTGCGCGCACATGCGACGCAGATCGACCCCAACGGTTCGTTCTTTGCAGTGCCGCTCGAGATCCAGCAGAAGATCTGGCCCACAGAAGAATTCGAGCTCGCGAAGACGCGGGTTTCTACGTCCATCCCGGAAACCGACCTGTTTGCAGGTCTTGAAGAGGACGTCTGAAAGTGAATGCACTATCTGCCGAGTTGGTAATCGGCACAACACAATTGCTCGCACAGAGCCCGAGTAACCCCTCGGGGCCTGAGTTCGGCAAGTCGTCGCCGGTCGGACTGGTTGTCGTCCTGGCACTGTTCATCGGTGTGATCCTGTTGGTCGTGTCGATGAACCGTCAGCTCAAGAAGTTGCCGGAAACTTTCGAGCCCGAGCACCCGGAAGCCGATCAGCAGTTGGACGAAGGAACGGATCGTGGTGCGATCGCCACGCCGGAAACGGACGCCGGCGACGCATCGACCGAGAAGACTCCCAAGCACGATTCCTGACGCGAGCGAGGTAGGGCACATGGACCCACGGATGAAGAACAATCTGGGTGGGTCCACCAGCCCCTACCTTCGTCAGCACGCCGACAATCCGGTCCACTGGCAACAGTGGGGACCGGCGGCGATGGCGTGGGCACGTGAACGTAACGTGCCGATTCTGTTGTCCGTCGGCTACTCGGCGTGCCACTGGTGTCATGTGATGGCCCACGAGTCGTTCGAGAACCCTGATATCGCGGCGATCATGAACGACAATTTCGTCTGCGTGAAGGTGGACCGCGAAGAGCGGCCGGACATCGACGCTGTCTACATGAATGCCACCGTCGCGATGACAGGTCAGGGCGGCTGGCCGATGACGTGCTTCTTGACGCCGGACGGTTCGCCGTTCTACTGCGGCACGTACTACCCGCCGGCCCCGCGCGGTGGAATGCCTTCGTTCGTACAGGTTCTCGAGGCAATTGCCGAGACGTTTGCCAACCGCCGCGGCGAGGTCGACGATGCTGCGGCGTCGATCGTGACGGAATTGCAGCGCTCGTCGGGGGGAATCCCGTACAGCGGGGCGCCGATCGATGCCGGGCTGCTCGACGCCGCCGGGCTGGCGATTCTCGGCGACGAAGATCTACCGCGCGGCGGGTTTGGCGGCGCCCCGAAGTTTCCGCCGTCCGCCTTGCTCGAAGGACTGCTGCGGCAGTTCGAGCGGACCGGTTCGGACGATGTTCTCGGTGGACTGCAGCGCACTGGTGAAGCCATGGCGCGCGGCGGCATCTACGACCAGTTGGGCGGCGGTTTCTCGCGATACTCCGTCGACGCGGAGTGGGTTGTGCCGCACTTCGAGAAGATGCTCTACGACAATGCTCTGTTGCTCCGGTTCTACGCGCACTGGGCACGCCGGACAGGTTCGGACCTGGCAACCCGTATCACCGCGGAAACCGCAGGCTTCCTTCTGAGCGAGCTGCGGACCGAAAACGGCTGCTTCGCTTCGGCGCTGGACGCGGACACCAACGGTGTCGAAGGACTGACATACGTGTGGACGCCCAATCAGCTGATCGATGCGCTCGGGGAGGATGACGGACGGTGGGCGGCAGAGTTGTTCCGTGTCACCGACACCGGCACTTTCGAAGAGGGTGCGTCGGTGCTGCAGTTGCCGAGCGAACCGGACGACTGGTTGCGCTGGCAGAAGGTGTCCGATGCTTTGCGTGCCGTGCGAGGTGACCGTCCGCAGCCGGGCCGAGACGACAAAGTGGTGACCGCGTGGAACGGGCTGGCCATCACAGCGTTGACGGAAGCCGGGCTTGCACTGAATCGGCCCGAATGGATTGAGGCTGCAGCAGATTGCGCACACACCATTGTGAGCCTGCACCTCGTCGATTTCGGCTTGCGTCGTGCATCGCTCGGTGGTGTTGTGGGTGAGCCCACCGCTGTACTCGAGGACTACGCAGCCCTGGCCACCGGACTCCTGGCGCTGTACCAGGCAACCGGGCAATCGGAGTGGCTAGACACGGCGCAGCAGTTGCTCGACCTCACGCTTGACCATTTTGCCGATGCCGCCGAGCCCGGAAGCTGGTTCGACACAGCCGATTTTGCCGAAAGTCTGGTGACCCGGCCACGCGATCCGCTGGACGGCGCAACGCCGTCGGGAGCGTCGAGTATCTCGGAGGCGCTGTTGACGGCGGCCGCGCTTACCGAACCCGAGCGTGCCTCGCGCTACTCCCAAGCGGTGGCGGACTCCCTTGCGCGTGCGACGCTGCCGCTCGAGCGTGCGCCGCGTTCTGCCGGGCACTGGCTGGCGGTCGCGGAAGCGTCGTTGCGCGGTCCGATTCAGGTAGCTGTTGTCGGTGACGGTGATCTGCTGGCGACCGCCCGTCGACTCGCCCCCGGCGGCGCCGTGATCGTCGGGGGTGAGCCGGATTCCTCACCGCTGCTGGCAGATCGGCCGCTGGTAGACGGCAGATCGGCTGCGTACGTCTGCCGAGGCTTCGTCTGTGACCGCCCGGTCACAGACGAAGCGGGCTTGGCGCTTGCGCTGGCACACTGAGCGGGTCGCTCGCCCTGGCACACTGAGCGGGTCAGGACTTGGCGTGTCGCTTGGCCAACATCCAGCGTGAGATCTTCATGTCGCGAGCTTTCCGCTCGATGGTCAGTAGATCCAGTGGTGCGCTGAACTTCTGAACAGCCATCGATTTGACGCTGCTGAACTCGCGCAGACCGTCGGCTCCATGGATGCGGCCGAATCCGGAATCGCCGACTCCGCCGAACGGGAGGGCAGCGATTCCGGCAAATCCGAGAACCGAATTGACCGTGACCACACCACATTCGAGCTTCTCGGCGATTGCCCGCCCCTTTGATGTGCTCTTCGTGAACACCGACGCACCCAATCCGTACTTCGACGCGTTCGCACGCTCGATGCCTTCGTCCATGTCGGCGACCTTGTTCACGACGACGCTCGGTCCGAACGTTTCCTCGGTCACCGCGGTGGAATCCTCCGGCACGTCGGTCAAGACGATCGGATCGATGAACGGGCCACGGAAGGAATCGAGTCCGCCGAGAACAGCTTTGGCTCCGCGGCCGAGCGCGTCTTCGATCTGACCTCGCACGATTGCCGTCTGCTTGCTCAGCGTCATGGGCCCGTAGGTCGATCCGGCGTGGGCACCGCGCAGCGCCGCAGTGAGTTTCGCAAGGAAGGCGTCGTAGACCGGGGCGGCGACGTAGATGCGCTCGACACCGGCGCAGGTTTGTCCGGCGTTGCCGACCGCCCCGAATGCCGCGAAGCTCACGGCTGCATCAAGATTGGCGTCCGAGTCCACCAGCATGGCGTCCTTGCCGCCGCATTCGGCAACCAGGGGAGTCAGGGTGTCTGCGCACGCCGCCATGACGCGTTTTGCGGTGGCCGTCGAGCCGGTGAATGCAATTTTGTTCACCCCGGAAGAGCACAGCAGTGCGCCGGTCTTTCCGTCGCCGGTAATGGTCTGGAGGACAGGGTGTCCGGGTGCGGCGATGTTCCACAGGCGGGCCAGTTCGACGCCGACTCCTGGTGAGAGTTCACTGGGTTTGAAGACGACGGCGTTGCCGGCGGCCAGCGCGTACCCGATGGATCCCATCGGGGTGTACAGCGGATAGTTCCACGGACCGATAACACCGACGACGCCCATCGGCCGGTAGCCGACGGAGGCGGATTGGTTAGCGCTGATCAAGCCGGCACCGACGCGTTTGCGGCGCAACACCTTCTGTGCGTTGCGGGCGGCCCAGTCGAGGTGCTCGACTGCCAACATCACTTCGAGGAGTGCGTCGTCGCTCGGCTTTCCGGTTTCGGTGCTGATGATCGACGCCATCGAATCCGCATGGGCTGCAAGGGCGGCGCGGAAGTCGCCGAGGACCTTCTTTCGCCCGGCGAAACCGAGTTGATCCCACCAGGTGGCCGCAGTGTGTGCCGCGGCCACGGCCTTGGCTACTGCTGCCTGGCCGGAGACGGGATAGCGGGCGATCTCGGTGTCGTCGCGGGGGTCGACGCTCGCGAACGTGGGATCGCCCGATTTCGAGTCTGTGGACGTGCTGTGTCGGCCGAGCTGTTCGGTCATGTGTGTCAGATCCTCCAGAGTCGACGCATCACATATATGTGATGTGATTTACTGTGCTGGTAGTCACAGTATGCGTCGGACGGAGCTCCGACAAGCCTCCAGCCATTTCTCACTCGGGAGATTTCGATGTACATGGATTTCACGCAGGAGCAGTCTGATTTCGCCAAGTCGGTAGCAGCGTTCTGCAAGAAGGAAAGCGGTACCCGTGAGCAGCGGGATCTGCTGACCGATCACGGAGCGCATAACCACAACCAGGCGTTCTACGAGAAAATGGCGGAGCTGGGATGGCTCGGACTGACAGTGCCGGAGGAGTACGGCGGATCGGCCGGGAGCACGGTTGATCTGTGTATCTTCCTGGAGGAAGCGGCCAAGGGGATGGCCCCGATCGGCGGGCTCGGCCCGACGGTCATCACGGGGGCGGCGTACGAGAAGTTCGGCAGTCCGGCGCAGAAGGAGGTGGTCCTCGGCGGCATCGTTCGCGGGGCGTCGCAGTCGATTTCGATGTCCGAACCGGAGGCAGGTTCGGACGTCGGCAATCTGAGTTGCCGCGCCGAGAAGGTCGACGGCGGATGGCTGATCAACGGACAGAAGACGTGGTGTTCCAACGCGCACTTCGCCGAAAACATCCTGCTCGTCGCGCGCACGTCGAGAGGTGAGGGCAAGCATGAGGGCCTGACGATGTTCCACGTCCCGGCAGACATATCCGGCCTGAAGATCAGTGGAATCGACACCATGGGCGGCAAAGAAGTCAACGACCTCTACTTCACCGATGTCCTGCTGCCCGACGATGCTGTGGTGGGTGAGGTCGGCAACGGCTGGCGTCAGTTGATGGCCGGTCTCAATATCGAACGCCTCATCCTTGCCGCGATGATGCTCGGAACGGCGCAGCGCGCATTTGACGACACTCTCGAATTCATCACCACGCGCAAGCAATTCGGACGTCCCGTCGGGTCGTTCCAGGCACTGCGACACCGCGTGGCGGATCTGGCTACGGAGATCGAATGCGGCCGGTTGCTGGTGTACAGCGTCGCCAAGATGGTGGACGCGAATCCGACGAAGATGTTCCCGCGCGAAGCGTCGATGGCAAAGCTCAAGCTCACCGAGACCGCCAAGAAGGTTGCGCTCGAGGGCATGCAGATGATGGGCGGGTACGGTTACGCCACGGAATTCGACATGGAGCATCATGTGCGAAAGACTCTGGTGTCCTCCATTTATGGTGGTACCAACGAGATTCAGCGAGACATCATCGGCAAAACGTACGGACTGTGAGGATCGGTTGTGGCAACGTCTGCACGCACTCGGAGGGTGACGTCTGAGCTGAGGAGACGGCCGCAGCTGTCCGAGGACGTGGCCAACCACGTTCGCAACCTGATCATGTCCGGGGAAGTTCGACCGGGCGAGTTCGTTCGGCTGGACGAAACCGCGGCCGACCTCGGAGTCAGTGTCACGCCGGTCCGGGAGGCCCTGGTCGCGTTGCGCGGTGAGGGGATGGTCGAGTTGGTTCCCCATCGTGGCTATCTGGTGTCGCCGCTCAGCCGAGCGGACATCGAAGACATCTTCTGGTTGCAAGGGCAGATTGCGGTCAAACTTGCACTACGGGCCGCGGACAACATCACTGCTGACCAACTGGCGGAGTTGGTAGAGCTCAATACCGACCTACGGACAGCGGTCGACGCGTCCGATGCGGCTGCGATCGAGCAGTGCGAATTCCAATTCCACCGCCTGATCAATCTGGCGGCGGGCGGGGCAAAATTGGCGTGGTTCCTGTTCGGCGCAATTCGCTACACTCCGGCGCGGCTGTACGCGACCGACCCGGGCTGGGGTGAACTGGCGGTGTCGAGCCACGAGAAGTTGATCGAGGCGTTCGAGAAACGGGACCTCGAGCAGGTGGACGCGCAGATGCGAGTTCAGTTCTCCGACGGGGCAGCTCGTCTGCTCGCCCACCTCGACAGCATCGGTCTCTGGGACTGAACGTCGAGTAGGGCCCTCAGGACGGTGGCAGGGCGGGAGCGAGCAGGATCGCCGCACATTCGGCGACCAGTTCGTCTTCCGTGACGTCGATGTACCCGTCGAGCCACGAACTCAGCGTCTGTGCGAGGCCGCCGACGAGGAAGGTTGCCGTCAGCGTCAGTTGGCCGCTGTCGCCCAACCGGTAGAAGGTCTTGGCGTTGGCAGCGAGGAGGCCGACGAATATCGTCGTCGACGCCCGCCTCTTCTCGACGAGGAGCGGACTGGTGAGCGCGGTCGAGAAGAGTAATCGTCCGCGTCTCGGGTCGCGGGCAATAGTGCGGACGATGTTGGCAATCGCGGCCACTGCTTTGTCACGCTCGGAGTCGGCCGCGTCCACTGCTGCCTGGGTGGAGACGGCGATGTCTGTGATGACCGTGTCGTACACCGCGGATATCAGGGCGTCGCGGTCGGTGAAGCTCTCGTAGAAGTACCGGGCGGCTACACCAGCTTGTTTGCACACTCCGCGCACTGTCAGTTCGGGCTTGGCTGATCCCATCAGTTCGAGACCGGCTTCGATCAGCGTCTCGCGGCGCGCAGCGACGCGGAGGGCGCCGTCGACGCCGCCGTACAAACGCGGTTGGTCATTCATAAGGACCATCTTGGCATCTCGAAGTTCTTGACATCGTGAAGTTTCAGCGCTTGACTCATCTGAGAACATGCGTTCGCAGATATTTGACTCGAAGGGGTAAGGCCGTGACGGTGAGTGGAGATTCGATCGACATCGATGCCGAAGTCGAGAAGGCGATGTCCGGGTTGGGACTGTTGGCCGCCGGCGCAAACGTGATCATGCAACTTGCGCGCCCTGCGGTGGGGTACGGCGTGTACGAGAGCAAGGTCGAGACGGGCCGGTTGGATCGGCATCCGGTCAAGCGAACTCGCACGACCCTGACCTACCTGGCGGTGGCAACCCTGGCCACTGAGGACGAGAAGAAGCAGTACCGGCGCGCAGTCAACGGTGCGCACAAGTATGTTCGCTCCGACGAGAACAGTGCTGTTGAGTACAACGCCTTCGACCCCGAACTGCAGTTGTGGGTTGCTGCCTGCCTGTACCGCGGCTTCGAGGACGTCTACAAGGCCTTGTACGGAGATCTCGACCCGGTAGCCCAGGACGCTTTCTATCAACGCAGCGCAAGTTTTGGCACCACCCTCCAGATGCGCCGCGACATGTGGCCGGTGGATCGAGACGCGTTCGAGGTCTACTGGAACGACAGCCTGGGCAAAGTCAGCATCGACGACACCATTCGTGAGCACCTGTACGGGATCGCATCGGCCACGTTCACTCCGAAGTTATTGCATCCCTTGGTCGGTCCGCTCAATCGCTTTCTCACAACGGGGTTCCTGCCTCAAACCTTCCGGGACGAAATGCATCTGCCGTGGTCCGAACGCCGGCAACGCGGATTCGATCGATCGATGCGGGTTGCTGCTGCGGCTAATCGGGTTGCCCCGAAGGTTCTTCGTATGTTCCCGTACAACTTCTACCTGTGGGATCTGCGTCGCCGAATCGCGAAGGGGATACCGCTGGTCTGACGGGGAAGTCCGACGCTCAGACGAGGTTCTTGCTTCGCTTGATCCGGCGGCGGAGGTCGCGCATCTGAATGGTGTTGCCCGCCTGCCGGATCGATCGCGGTATGAATCTGTTGACAAACGACACGAAGATGAAGAGATGCTCGAAGCGTCGACGGTCGTCCTCGCTCCACTCGAGACCGAGCTGGTCACGGTAAATCGGGGGAAGGAAACCGATCGTCAGGAAGCGCAACAGGTTTCGAAACACCAGACGCAGTGGCCACGCGATCATGCGTAGGTCGATCAAATCATTCAGATACCGGCTGGTGCGTTCGTCGATGATGACGCGTTCGCAGCCGATGTTCCAGTATCGTTCGAAATCCGCGCGCGTGGCCGGCCACATCTCTTCGGTGACCTGCAGAGTTGTTCCCAGAGTGGAGGCGGATTGGTAGAACGACTCAGCCTGTTCCTCGGACATCACGCCGTGCAACAACTGGTGACTGTCTTCGAATCCGATGAAGAGACAAGCAGCGACCCACAATTGGAGTTCCCGGTTGAAGGCGTTGTACTTGACCGGGCTGTTTGCGTCTGACCGCACGTGCCGATGCACCGAGTTCACGGCTTCGCGGTACGCCAGACGCTCTTCCTCGTTGCCCAGAATCGCGACAGTCAGGTATTGCGTGGTGGTTCGCGCGCGCTTCCACGGATGCGCTGTCAGAGCGCCTGATTCAACCTTGCTTTCCATGACGCCGTACGCCACTTCAGGCCAGCCGAGTTGCAGAACGACATTGGCGGCGGCGCCGGCAAACGACCAGAAGTCAAGGGCGTCGGTGATGTGCGCAGGTTTACGAGCCCACCGTCGACGCACACCGCTGATGGTGATTCGCGTCTGGGCGGTTCGAAGAGACGACTCGGTCTGCTCGATGTTCAGATAGTGAGTGGGCATCGATCCTCCTATTTTGTCTCGACGTTGCTGACGAGCCACTGGTCGTTCGATCGGATCATCGAGATGACCATCCGATACTTCTGGGCATTTCCCTGCGGCGCAGCAACGTTTTTGGCTTCCTGATCGACGAACACGAGAACCGTTGCCGATGAACTGTCCAGGGACTCGATGCCCACGTGAGTTGCCGTCGCGGTTGCCTGACCCTGCCCACCGGCGACAACATCGCGCAGCGAATCGACCATGGTTCGGTAAGTGCCGGCAAATTCGTCCGTCGACATCGCGGCGATCGAGTCCTTGTTCGCGTCCAGGTCCTGGTAGTCGAACGAGGACATGATGATCGAGTATTCGCGGGCAGTGTCGAGAGCTTCTTGGCGCAGAGTGCCCTCCCGGTTTTCCGAATACACTTGAAAGCCCCACGCGGCCACTGCCGCGACCAGTGCCAGAGCCAACACGGCGGTCAGTGCGGTGCGCGGCGTCTTCAGGCGTCGCAGTAACGACGGGCGGCCCGGCTGGCCCGCCGATTCCTCCTCGGTCGTCTCGATCACTGTGCTTTCAGCGAGTGCCATTTCCCAGTCCTTCCAACATCGATCTCCAATAGTTCAGTGCGTCGACACCGGTCGGAATGAGAATCGGGTCAGCCACAACGGGCGGTCCGATCGGCGTGCCGGGGATGGTGGCATTCTGCAATCCGAGATCGTTGGGTCTGGGAGCATTTCGCGCTCCGCGTTGGACCAGATCATCGGCAGGTGGGCAGTACATCGCGAGGTTCGGACTGGTGGGGGAGAGATCACCGACCTCACGTCGGGCAGTGTCGTAGTTGCACACCGGGCCCTGTGTGGCGACCAGCGCAAAATCGGCACGATCACCCTTGACGATCGATGCCAGATCCGCGAGGCCGCGAGGGATTGTGACCAGTCCCGATTCCAGCGCATCCGTGCGGTCGGAGATGATCGGAGCGACAGTGACGAGGTTGGCCAGAACTGCGCCAAAAGTGTTGTGGTAC
Organism: Rhodococcus sp. NPDC056743; assembly: GCF_042790355.1. Classification (NCBI taxonomy): domain Bacteria; kingdom Bacillati; phylum Actinomycetota; class Actinomycetes; order Mycobacteriales; family Nocardiaceae; genus Rhodococcus; species Rhodococcus sp. NPDC056743. The sequence goes on from NZ_JBHTZI010000010.1 coordinate 173,833, forward strand.
TGGTCGAACAACTGCTGCGCGCTGCTCAACGCGGCCGGTGAATGGTCGGTCAGGTAGATCAGCACCGGTGCATTGGAATCGAGTTGCTCGGTGAAGTTCTTTGCCGCCGACATCCCGCGGACAAACGAATCCGATTGTGTTGCCATGGAATCAACCAACGTCGAGGTCCGCGAGAGCAGCGCCGCGAGTTCCGTGGACTGGTCGTTCAGCTGTGCGGACAGCGTCCCGCCGTTCTCGATCATCGTAGACAGACTTGGTCCGAGTCCGTTGAACGAGTTTCCCAATTCGGTTCCGATGTCGCTGATCGCCTCCGGATCGAGACCTTCGAGCACGTCCGACGCTTGAAGCATCAGCTCGCTCATCTGAACCGGCTGTTGGTCCGCCGGCATCGCAATCTCGTCGCCGTCCTGAAGGTAAGGTCCCTGATCGCTGTTGGGATAGATGTCGACGTTCTGGATTCCGGCGGCAGTTCCCATTGTCACCTTGGCAACACTGTCGGTGGGTATCTCGCTGTTTTCGTTGAGCGAAAGCTCCACGCGAGCGGATCGGGTACTCGAATCGAGAGCAACCTCGCTGACCTTTCCAACCTGCACCCCGCGGTAGGTGACCACCGTTCCCGCAGTGAGGCCAAAAGCGTCGGACATGGTGGCGTGCAGTCGAATGTGATCTCCGAATCCTTGTGGACCGACGACGTAGACGATGCCGAACGGAATGACCACGGCAGCGGTGAGCGCAAACAAGACAAGTTGCACGAGCGCAAGGCGTTTCATCGTCGGCCTCCCTGAAGCAGATCGGTCAGAGTTCCGGGTGCCGCAATCGCCGGCGCACCGCCCGCCATCCCGCCGGTCCAGAGTGTGTCGATCGTGCCGGGAATGTCGAGGGCGCCGTCGAACATCAGGTAATCGCCGCGAACTGCAGAGGTGAAACTCTCGAGCATTCCGTTCATGTTTGCCAGCGTTTGACCGATTTCGGCGTTGAACGAATCCAGTGTCCCGACAACGGTCGACGCGTCGTGGAGCATGCTGTCGAGCCCACCAGGCGAGGCATCGAGAATTGTGTTCGCGTTGAGTGCGAGTTGGACCGTCGAGTTCAACAGGCTGGAAATCTGATCCTTCTGCCCCACCAGGATCGTCACCACTTGTGGGAGGGAATCCAAGTAGTCGTCCACGATCTCGCGTTGCCCGGCAAGTTGTGACGAGATCCGAGCCGCGAGATCGACGGCCTCGTTGAACTCGTCCTGATGGCTACTGGCCTCCGCCATGAGAGAGGTGAGTGTATCGGTCAGTGACCGCACCTCACCGGACCGGCCGGCAAACGCAATATCGAGCTCCCGCACGACGATATCGAGTTGGTCGATGCCGCTTCCGGTCAGAACAGTGCCGAGCGTTGCCAGTGCACTCTCCACTTGCGGCCCGATCTCGGTGCGAGACTCGGGAATCGTGTCACCGTCGCGGAGTACCGAACTCGACGGAACGTCGGGCAGGCGCAGTCGAATGAAAGGATTACCCAGCGCTGAGGGAAGCTCGACGGAGGCTTCGACGTTGTCCGGTAACTGCGTCGCGGTATCGAGGCTCAGAGTCACTCGGGCCCCGATGACGTCGGCCGACAGTTCCGATACCCGGCCGATCACCTTCTGCCCGCTCCGGACGTCGGCTCCCGGAACCAGACCGTCGGCGCCGGCCAACTGCACTGCCACCGTGTACGCGTCACCATCTGCCGAGCGGCCCAACGGAAGATCCTGGATTCCGGCGCTGCAACCGCCGAATGCAAAGATCACCGCGCAACCAACACCGAATGTCACGACTCCGGTGAGTATCCGAACAGACTGCCCCATCAGTTGCCACCTCCCGAGACCGCGCCGCCGGATACCGCAGATGCGATTCCGAGCGGATCGGACGCACTGAGCGGGAAGGAAATGGGGTTCGTAAATCCGGCTCCGGTACAGATCGGCAATTTGTACGCTTCGCACAACGGTTGCGCCACAGCAAATTGCGTCAGCGCTGTCGAGACGTTGAGGCGAATGCGTCCGCGCTGATCGGGGCCGATAGTGCCGGACAAGTTTTGCATCATCAACGGCACGAGGTCCATGAACTCGGCGAGACCCGGTTGTTTTGACGCCAGTACCTCGCCGATGACTTGAACATTTCCAGCGATGGCACCGACGTCGTCGCCGTGCGTGGTCATGAATCGTTCCAGCTGATCGAATACCACCTGCAAATCTTGCAACGGCCTCGAGATGTCCATGTTCTGACTCGACCACTGATCACCCAATTGGCCCAAGTCGCCGACAAGTTGGTCGAGACTGACCTGCCGTGCGTCCAGCGCGGCCATCAAGGTGCTGAGATTGTCGACGAGTGTGCCGATGTCTTCGGACCGAGCGCCGACCACTCCCGTTGCCGTACTGAGGTTTCGGATCGCCGTGTTGAACTGATCGCCCTGCCCCTGCCACCCCGACGCACCGCGGCTGACAAGATCGCCGAGATTGCCGCCGTCGCCGGCAAACGCTTCAGCCAAGGTGCTGACGCTGCCCATCAAACCGTCGAAGTCGATGGGGGAGTGCGCACGTTCGATGGGGATCTGATCGCCGTTTTCCAACGTGTCTCCACCGGTGTATGCGGGGCCGAGTTCGATGTGGCGATCACTGATCACCGAAGGATTGAGAACATACGCCGATGCATCCGCCGGAAGTTCCACGGAGGTCGGCATGGACATCGCCACCCGAACCGATGTTCCGCGGGGCTGCACCGACGTGACCGTTCCGACACCGACACCGAGAACGGTGACTTTGCTTCCCTCATAGATCCCGCCGACGTAACTGAAATCGGCGTAGACGGTCTTGGACTGATCGGTGCGTCCGAAGATGTACCACCCCGAGAGGGCAATCGCCAGGGTCACAACGAGCAGTGCCGTGACGGCCTTACGTGGATTCACTTGCAACCCTCCATGATCCCCAGTGCGCAGAGAAGGTTGTCCGGGATCACGGCTGCCGGTGCATTGACGTCGGTCCAGTCGCCGGTGCCGGTGGCATCGGTGACCGAGCGCAGTGCAGACGGAAGACGCGTCATCAGCAGGTCGATCTGATCCGCGTTGTTCTTCAGCGTTGTCGTGACGGCGACCAGACTGTCTGTCAGCTCTCCGAATTCGCCCTCGCGTTCGGTGAACGTCGTGGACAGCTTCGAGATGATGATGGTCAGGTTGTCCACGAGTTGAGTGAGCGCGTCTTTGCGCATGGCCAGGGTACGGACGATGGTCTGAGCATTTGCGGCCGTGTTCACTATCGAATCAGTCTGTGCCACAGCCATGTCCGACAACTCCCGAGACATCGTGAGAACCTGGTCGATCTGCTCGCCGTTCTGGGCGAAGGCTGCGGAGGCGCCACTGATCCCGGCGAGCGCTCGGCCCACCTGGTCGGAGTCGGTCGGAATCACCTGCGCCAGAGTGTTCATCATCGATTCCATTGCTTGCAGGTCGACGCCGGTCGCAACCTGCGTTGCGTCAGTGCTGACGTCGTCGAGGCTGTACGCCGCGGTGGTCCGTGAGAGCGGGATGACGTGTCCGTCGGTGTCGTCGACAACTCCGGCCGGCACGACCTCGAGGTAACGCTTACCCAGGACCGTCTTGAGCCGGACAGTCGCGGTGCTCTGATTGCCCAACGGTTGATCCTTGTCCAGTCTGAAGCTGACGACGACGTGGTCGCCGGCAAGTTCGATGGAATCCACCCGTCCCGCCGGAACTCCGGCTACGTAGACCGGGTCGGTATCGGACAGGCCACTGGCATTGGCAAACTCAGCCGTGTATGCCGACGTGCGAACGTTGTACCAGAGCTTCGGAATGCCGAGCGCGGCTGCAAGTCCGACCACCAGGACAACGATCCCGAGGCTGCCCAAGGCGAGGGCAGTTCCGCTACCGCTCTGTCGACGATCCCCCTTGAACAGGAAGAGCATGATGCCGACAAAGACGTCGATCAGCTTGACCAGAAACATCATGAGCACACCGGCGAATGTGTTGCGCCGAAGATATTGGCTTCCACGTCCCCTGCCTTCAGCGTGAAGTTGCACAGATACAGATTGATGAAACTTCCGTAGCTGCCGATCCGGTTTGCGGCATCGGCGAACTGGGGGAGGTTCGCGACCAGTCGATTGAATTCGTCGGTGCTCGCGATCCAACCGGCAGTCACGTTCTCGAGTTGCTGAATCGTTGTGCCGAAGGAACCGTTCGATCCGGTCATCAACTGAGCCAAGGACGAGACGGTGCGGTTTCCCTGGTCCAGCAGCGTGGCAAGCTGGTCGTTCTGATCGACGACCGAGGTGCTCAGAACGTTCAAACCGTCAAGGAGGCTGATCATTTCGGGTTGACGGTCGTCGACGGAAGTGAGGAGTGTGTTCATATTCGTCAACAGTTGCGCAAAAACATCTTGGCGGTCGACGAGTCCTGATGTCATGGTGGCAATCTGGTCGAGAAGCGCCGAGATCGCGCCGCCCTGCCCGTTGAACGTTTCGACAAAACTTCGAGTGAGGGTGTTGACCTGCTCGGGTTGCAGAGCGGCGAACAGCGGTTTGAAGCCATTCATCAATGCAGTCAGGTTGATCGGGGGCGTTGTCTGTGTCAGCGGAACTGTCCCACCAGGTTCCAGCGTTCTCACCGATCCGGATGAGGCGCCGTCATTGTGCGTCAGAGCCAGGTAGCGGGCGCCCAGCATATCGCCGTAGCGGACCGTAGCCCGCACATCGGATGCGAGTAGATAGTGCGATTCGATCTCCACGTCGACGATCGCCTTACTGGTGCCACCGCCGTTGTCGGCAAAGGCGACCGAGTCCACCCTGCCGATGCGGACACCCGACAGGGTCACCGGGTTACCCGGGTTCAGGCCCTCCACGTCGGTGAACTCGAACGAATAGGAATCGGTGTCTCCACGAACCGGCACCGACAACGTGTTTGCCACGAACGACGCGCACGCCAGGCCGGTGAGGCAGAACAGGGACAACCGAACTACCTGAGCGGTACGAATTTTCACGGAACACTCACCTCGTTGCCCCGAATTAACGGTCCCAACATGAGTGTTGTGGCGGGGTTGGGCGCGGCGGTATCGCCGGCTTCGTTGCCGAGTAGCTGGTTCTCGAGAAGCATCAGCGCCGAGGCTTCGTCCGCGCCACCAGCGACCGGCATCAGATTGGTGCCCGAGCAGTACGCGCCCCGCTCATCCGCGTACTGCGGGCAATCCTCCCCTGTATAGGGAAGTGGATCGGTAAACGTGGGAACAGCGGTGATGTTGAATTTTCCGGTGGCGAAGACCCGGGCACCGGCGGCGCCGAATGTGTTGGCATTGGCCAGAGTGGAGCGCAGACCGTCGGGATTGGCCGCTGTTGTTGCGAGTATCTTTCCGGCAGAGTCGATGACGGTGATGACGTTGCCGGTGTTCTCTGCGACGAAGTTGTCGAGCGTCGCGGTGAAGACCGCAGCCGCACTTATCGACTTCTCGAGGTTGTCCCGGTTCGCAACCATGCTGTTCGAGACTGACGTCGCAGCTGCCAAGGTGTTGAGGATGTCTGGAGTTGCGCGGTCCAACGCCTCTACCACCGACGTGAATTCCGGTGTCGAATCAAGGAATTGGTGAGCCGCCGGTGTCAGCACGGTGGAGGCAGCGCTGAGATTGTCGATGGTTGCCCCGATCTTGGCTCCGTTTCCGTCCAGCGCCTGACCCAGTGCAGTCAGGGCGGTGTGCATTTTCTCGGGCCGCATTGCAGTGAGGACCGAGACCATTTGGGTGTAGACGTCGTAGAGTGCGACGGCTTCGGGACCGGTGTCCATGGAAATGGTGTCGCCCTCCGAGAGCGTCGCCTGGCCCGTGGCGTTCGGGTTGTCGACAAGTTGCACGTAGATGTCGCCGAAGAACGTCCGGGGTACCACCCGCGCCATGACGGTTGCTGGGATTTTCGACGTTTCACCGGTGTCGATCTGCAGTTGCACCACCGATTCTGTGGTGCCCCAATCGATCTCACCGATGCGGCCGATGTTGACCCCGTGGTATCGGACCGGAGCCTCGCCGCTGATCAGGCCGGCGTCGGCAGGGACGGCGACGTAGATATCGGTGCTGCGTTCGAGATTGCCCGAGCCGCGCAGCACCATGGTGACAGCAGCGGCAACGGCCACGGCTATGGCCACCGCGCCGCGAATGGCGTAGGCGATCTTGGTGCGCGTAGTGAGTCTGTCCACGGCTCAGACCCCCATTCCCGGGATTTGGGGAACAAGACCCCACAGGCCGAAAGTCATGATGACGTCCAGGATTCCGATCGCCAGGATCGCGGTGCGGAGTGCGCGGCCGGCGGCCTGACCCACACCCGCGGGTCCACCCGAGGCGTAGTACCCGTAGGCGCAGTGCACCAGAGCGACAACGGCCGCGAAGACCACGGCTTTGAGCCCGGAGTAGAGGAGGTCCTGTGGGGAGATCGCGAGATGGAAGAAGTAGTCGTACGTTCCCGCCGATGCGCCGTTGAAGAACACGACAACCAGGCGCGTTGACAAGTAGCTGGCCAGCAGACCGATCATGTAGATCGGGATGACGCAGATCATTGCCGCGATCACGCGGGTGCCGGCCAGGAAAGGAATCGATCTGATGGCCATGGAGTCCAGGGCATCGATCTCGTCGGAGATGCGCATGGCGCCGATCTGCGCGGTAAAGCCGGTTCCGACTTTGGCGGCCAACGCAATTGCGACTACAACCGGTGCGAGTTCACGCGTGTTGGCCACGGCCGACAGCATTCCGGACAGTGAGGTCATCCCCACCAATTCGAGTCCGCGATGCATTTCGACACCTAGCATCATCGCAGCCGCCAGGGACATCGCGAACACGATGCCGATGGTTCCGCCGCCGGACAGTAGAGAGTTCGTGCCGAAGCTGACTTCGCTGATCTGACCGAGCACATGCTTACGATATTTGGTGAGGACAAACGGAATTGATGCGACCGTGCGGACGTAGAACGTCACATGCTGACCGAGTGAAACCACACCGTCGCCGACGCTGCGTAGCGGTCTGCTTGCCTGGTGGGCTCTGATCCGGAGATCGACGAGCGACATCAGAATTCACCGACTGCCGGAACTATCACGGTGTACAGCGCAGACAGGACGGTGTTCGCGATGAAGACCAGAGCGAAAGCGATGACGACGGCTTCGTTGACGGCATCGGCGACTCCGCGGGGGCCGCCTTTGGCATGGAGTCCTTTGAACGTGGCGACCAAAGTCGAAGCGAGACCGAAGATCGCAGCTTTCACCAAGGCCATGACGAAGTCGGATGATCGTCCGTACTGGCTGAACGTTGCCATGAATGTTCCGGCCGGAAGATGCTGAACGTAGATGTGATACAGGTAGCACGCGATGACGCCGCCGAAGGTGACCATGGAACACAGAGCAAGGGAAACGATCACCGCTGCAACCAATCTCGGAGCAACAAGACGCTCGATGACGTCGATTCCCATGACTTCCATCGCGTCGATCTCTTCGCGGATCTTCCGGGAACCGAGATCGGTGCAGATGGCCGATCCGGCAACGCCCGCCATCATCAGGGCGCACACCAGAGCTGCCGCCTGACCCACGATAATGAACGCGACAACTGCGCCGGAATACCCGCCGGCGCCGATTCGTCCCGCGAGTTCACCGACCGACACCGCGATGAAGACACCGATCGGGATCATGAGCAGCAGGGATGGGCCGGTACTGACTCTGCCGATGAACAGGGTTTGAGTTATCGTCTCGTGCAACGAGAGTCGCCTGCGAATAATGGCCGTGAACAGGCCGAACAGGGCTTGAACGGAGAATCCGATCAGATAGCCGCCCTCGAGCGCTACGTCCCGTACCGGGCCTTTCGGGGCTGGTAGTTCGTACGTCACCGGATTCTATTCCTTTGCAGCTCAAGTTCTTTCAATGAAGATATCGAGTGTGTTCAGGCATCGAAACGGTTCGACGTGGGGCGTGCGATCGTTGCGGATGGTGTGTGAATCATTTCACAGCGGTTCGTGTGCGGCAAGACTTATGTGAATGGAAATTCTTTCTGAATTTTGTCCGGCTGGCGGCGCAGGCTTGATATAACTACAGTTGAAAGCCGTATTACCATTCATGTGCCCGACAGATGCGCGCACAATGTGTATGAATATTCTCAATACAGGGAAGCGGGCCGGAGATCGTGACAACAAGAGACCTGAGGGTTGCTCCGGCCGTCGGTCGGAGCCGTGCGGTCGAAGTGAAGAAGAGGCCGAAAGATCGTAAAGCTCAAATTGCGGCCGCGGCGGCAATTGCGTTCAGTGAGCGCGGCTATCACGGTGTCAGTGTCGAAGACATCGCGTCGTCGGTGGGTATCTCGCCCTCGGCGCTCTACCGTCATTTTCCGAAGAAGTATGCACTGTTTCAGTATTCGGCGCTGTCGTTGATGGAAGCGCTCACCGAGGCTCTCGATTCGGTGGAAGGCAGCAGGCAAGACGCCGATCTGCTTCGACGGGATGTGCTGGCTGTAATCCGAACGACGGTACGCAATCGCCGGACCGCCGGTATCTACCGGTGGGAGAGCAGATTCCTCGAGCCCTCGGATCGGGCGGTGATTCGTGAACACTCGATTCTGCTCAATCGCCGCGTGGGTGCCCATCTGTCGCCGTCGGACACTCCGATCGGTGAGCAGGATGCAAAGCTTGTGGTGGCCGCGATGTTCAGCGCGATCGGAAGCATCACTGCCCACAACCTTATGCTGCCGCAGAAGACAATTGAACGTATTCTGCTGAGTGCGTGTGTGGCGATAGATCGGACGAGATTTGTCCGCGGGCGCCCGGGCAATCCGCAGAGTCGCCGTTCGGTGCTTGCGCCGCTGGGGGACAACAAGCGGGAACGGCTTCTGCACGAAGCCGTTCGGCTCTTCGACTCCCGTGGTTACCACGACGTCAAGATCGAAGAGATTGCTGCCGCAGCTGGTTTGAATGCTTCCGGCATGTACCGGTACTTCGCAAGCAAAGCCGATCTCCTGTCCGCCATCTTCTACCGCGCGGCAGATCGGCTGGACGTCGCGACGGTGTCGGTACTGGATGCGTCGGACTCGCCGGCCGAGGCATTGGCATCGCTCTCGCTGATGTACGTCGACTTGTCTTTTGCGCAACACGAGTTGATGTCGATCTACTTCTCCGAGATGCACAATCTGCTGCCGAGTCATCGAAATGATCTGAAGAGTCGACAGAAGCTTTACGTGGCAGAGTGGGCGCGGCTGCTCCGTGAGATCCGGCCGGAACTGACGGAGCCCGAAAGCATATTCATCGTGCACGGCGCGCTGAATGTGGTTCCCGACGTCGGCCGGCTGCTCGGATTTGATCCCGAACCTGAGAACGTGTGGAAAGTCCACGGCTTGGTTTCGGCGGTTCTGTTCGGTGGACCGGGAGAGCCGTGAGCGTCAGGTGAAGACGACGAGCCAGACGGCGATGTAGTGGCAGATTGCCGCGACGACCGTTGCGGCGTGGAAGAACTCGTGATGCCCGAACGTCGTGGGCCACGGGTTCGGCCATTTGGTGGCGTAGAGAATTGCCCCGACGCTGTAGAGGATTCCTCCGATGAGGAGCAGCACCATGGGTGCCACTCCTACGTGGTGGGTCAGCTCGCCCGCGACGGGCACGATGGCCCATCCCAGAATCAGGTACAGCGGTACGCCTACCCATTTGGGGGCGGTTGGCCACAACATCTTGAGCGCGACGCCGGCCAAGGCTCCGGCCCAGACGACCGCAAGGACGACGGTGCCGGTTTCGCTCGGCAAACCCAGCATCGCAAACGGCGTGTAGCTGCCGGCGATGAACAAGAAGATCATCGAATGGTCGGCGCGCTTCATCCAGATGCGAGCGTCGACGGTCTTCCAGTGGATGCGGTGGTAGGTCGCGCTGATGCCGAAGAGGCCACAGATAGTGATGCTGTAGATCGCGGTGGCCAAGGCGGCCTTGCCGCCGACTCGAGCGCCCGCCACCGAGACGAGAACGATTCCCGCTACAACTGAGACGCAGAGTGCCCACAAATGGATCCATCCGCGCAGACGTGGTTTGACCGGAAGTGCGTCCAACCCGAGTGCTGTCATCCGTTGTCTCCTCTCGGTAACTCCACCAGAACCTACGGTACCGTAGGTTACGTGTCAGTAGCATAACCTACCTGCAGCTTTTCGACGCGCTGATAAAGCGTGACGGCGCTCGCAGGTGGGGCCAAGGTCCCGGCGTAGTCTTTGTCACCATGGTGATGTCACGGTGAAGGTGCGCGGACTGCTGTACAGCATCTACGAACGACGGCTCTTGAAGCATTTGGATGGACTCACCCATCCGAGGCATGTCGCGGTGATGTGTGACGGCAATCGGCGCTGGGCGCGCGAGAACGGTTTCACGGACGTCAGTCACGGGCACCGGATGGGCGCACTCAAGATTTCCGAGCTACTCGACTGGTGCGATGCCGCCGGAATCGAGATGGCCACGATCTATCTACTTTCCACCGAGAATCTGCGCCGCGACCCCGAGGAGTTGGACACTCTCCTCGAAATCATCACCGATGTGGTCGAGGAAATTTCCGGGCCGACTAAGAACTGGAGCGTGCAGATCGTCGGCGCTCTGGATCTGCTCCCGGCCGAACAGTCACGGCGCCTTCGTCAGGCTGCGGACGGAACCGACGGCCGCACCGGCACTCACGTCAACATCGCGATCGGATACGGCGGCCGCCAGGAGATCGCAGACGCGGTCCAGTCGCTTTTGAGTGAGAAGCTCAGCGAGGGACTCAGTGGCGACGACCTGGTCCAGGCGATCACCGTCGACGGCATCGACAGCCACCTGTACACGTCGGGTCAGCCCGATCCCGACCTGGTGATCCGCACGTCGGGGGAGCAGCGGCTCTCGGGGTTCCTGTTGTGGCAGAGCGCCTATTCGGAGATTTGGTTCACCGAGGCGTATTGGCCCGAGTTCCGCCGGGTCGACTTCCTCCGCGCACTGCGTGACTACGCTGCCAGACACCGCAGGTTCGGTGTCTGAGCAGTATCAGAGCTTGCGCAGGCGGAGCCGATTGATCGTGTGATCGGAATCCTTGCGTAACACCAGCGTTGCTCGCGGACGGGTGGGAAGGATGTTCTCCACCAGGTTCGGTAGATTGATCGAATTCCAGATGTCCTTGGCAGCACTGGTCGCGTCACGGTCCGACAGTCCCGAGTAGTGGTGAAAGTGCGCGCTCGGGTCGGCAAACGCCGTCTTCCGTAGCGCCAGGAATCGTTCGATGTACCAGGCTTCGATGTCCTCGATCCGGGCGTCGACGTAGATCGAGAAGTCGAACAGATCCGAGACCATCAGACGGGGTCCCGTCTGCAGCACGTTGAGACCCTCGATGATGAGGATGTCCGGCTGGCGGATCAGGTGGAACTGACCGGGGATGACGTCGTACAAAGTATGTGAATAGACCGGTGCCGCTACCTCTTCGGCACCCGACTTCACTTCGGTGACGAATCGCAGGAGCTTGCGCCGATCGTAGCTTTCGGGAAAACCCTTGCGGTGCATGATGCCCCGACGGTTCAGTTCCTTGGCGGAGTACAGGAAGCCGTCGGTCGTCACGAGATCGACACGCGGGTGGTGGTCCCAGCGAGCTAGGAGTGCTTGCAGCACACGGGCTGTCGTGGATTTGCCGACAGCCACCGAACCGGCCACGCCGATAACGAAGGGAACCTGTCGATCGGGATGTTTCTCACCGAGGAACGTTGCGGTAGCGGCAAACAGGCGCTGCCGTGCTGCAACCTGCAGGTGGATCAGACGGGCCAGAGGGAGATAGACCTCGGCAACTTCCTCGAGGTCGATCTGCTCGCCAAGGCCGCGGAGGCCGTACAGTTCGTCCTCGGTCAGGACCAGGGGAGTCGACTTACGCAGTGTGCGCCACTGCTTGCGATCGAACTCGACATACGGGCTGGATTCGCCGGCGCGTGCCATCAGCCCAGCTCACCGGTGCCGAGGAACTGCGATGCCGTGGGTACGGGCGAAGCGTGCGAGCAAGCCAGGCGCGAGTGCGCACGATCCAAGTGCATAACCGAATTGTGCTTGGTGCCACGTATGGAGTTGTCGTCGGGTCGCATTCCGGGCGCGGGCGCTAGGCTTGTGCCTTATGGATCCAGACTCGCTCGTTCGCCGATATCTGCTGCTGGGACTAGGTTTCGATCGACTCGAGGAAGGGTTCGTCGACGCTTTCACCGGCGATCCCGCTCTGCGTCAGCAAGTGGAGAATGCACCGAAGCCGGATCCGCGCGTACTCGCCCGCACCGCTCGCGAGCTCCGTGCCGAGTTACCGGCAAGCGGTCTCGGCGCCGAGCGGGCTCACTTCATCGACGTTCACCTCCGTGCTCTCGAATGCTCCGGACGCAAGTTCGCGGGCGAGGAGATCGGGTTTGTCGACGAGGTCGAGGCCTACTTCGACGTGCGAATTTCCAAGGGAAACGAAGACGCCTACGGCGATGCTCATCGCCTGATGGGTGAGGTGCTACCTGGCCCGGGAACGCTGGCGGAGCGCGTGCAGGCCCATCGCAAGGCCGACGAGATTCCCGCTGCCAAACTGGCTGAGTGCGTCGACGCGATGTCCAGTGCGTTGCGCGATCTGGTGCGCGGCACATTCCCGTTGCCGGCGTCGGAAACCGTCGAATACGAAGTGGTGGGGGACAAGCCGTGGTCCGGGTTCAACTACTACCTCGGTGACTATCGCTCCACAGTGGCGATCAATTCCGATCTTCCGCAGTTCATGGCCAACCTGCCGAGGCTGATTGCCCACGAGTCGTACCCCGGTCATCACACCGAGCACTGCCGCAAGGAAGCCGGTTTGGTGGGCGCCGGGCAGCTCGAGCAGACGCTGTTCCTGGTGAACACGCCGCAGTGCCTCATGGCGGAAGGCCTGGCGGATCTCGCGCTCGAAGCGATAGTCGGCCGCGACTGGGGCCTGTGGGCGCAGGAGATCTACGCGGATCTGGGGTTGGCGTTCGACGGCGAGAAGGCGCAGCAACTGTCGGCGGCGTCCGGTCAGTTGATCAGCGTCCGGCAGGATGCCGCGCTGATGCTGCACGACGAGGGACGCAGCCACGACGACGTTGCCGGATTCCTCGAACGGTGGTCGCTGTCGACGCCGGAGCGAGCGCGGCAGTCGCTGCGATTCCTGTCCTCGCCGCTCTGGCGGGCGTACACCAGCACTTACGTCGAGGGATACCGGTTGCTCGGCGGGTGGCTCGATCAGGCCGCAACGCCGTCCGACCGCACAGACCGATTCCGGCGTCTGCTGGACGAACCGCTTGTACCGAGCTCACTGCGTTCGGCACCGGGTGGAGACACGTCGGGCGACCTTCGTAGACTGGACGCATTCGATCCCGCATCCACCTTGGAGATTCCTCGATGACCGCTGTGCCTGGCTCCGACGTCAACTCTGCACCACTCGCCGAACTCGACCCCGAGGTCGCCGAAGCTATGGCGGGTGAATTGGCTCGTCAGCGCGACACTCTCGAGATGATCGCGTCGGAGAACTTCGTCCCCCGCTCGGTGCTGCAGGCTCAGGGCAGCGTCCTGACCAACAAGTACGCCGAGGGATACCCGGGACGCCGCTACTACGGCGGCTGCGAGAACGTCGACATCATCGAGGATCTCGCGCGTAACCGTGCCAAGGAACTGTTCGGCGCCGAGTTCGCCAACGTGCAGCCGCACTCCGGCGCACAGGCAAACGCTGCTGTCCTGATGGCGCTGATGAACCCGGGTGAGAAGCTGCTCGGCCTCGACCTCGCTCACGGTGGTCACCTCACGCACGGCATGAAGCTCAACTTCTCGGGCAAGTTGTACGACGTCGCGTCCTACGGTGTCAGCAAGGAAGATCACCGCATCGACATGGACGAGGTGCGTTCCATCGCCCTCGCCGAGAAGCCGAAGGTCATCGTCGCCGGTTGGTCCGCGTACCCGCGTCAGCAGGACTTCGCAGCCTTCCGTGCGATCGCCGACGAGGTCGGTGCGTACCTGTGGGTCGACATGGCGCACTTCGCCGGTCTGGTTGCCGCTGGTCTGCACCCGTCGCCCGTCCCGTACGCAGATGTCGTGTCCTCGACCGTCCACAAGACCCTCGGTGGCCCGCGCTCCGGTCTGATCCTGGCGAAGAAGGAGTGGGCCAAGAAGCTCAACTCCGCAGTTTTCCCCGGCCAGCAGGGTGGACCGCTCATGCATGCCATCGCAGCCAAGGCCGTCACCTTCAAGATCGCTGCCGGTGAAGAGTTCAAGGACCGTCAGGCACGCACTCTCTCCGGTGCACGCATCCTCGCCGAGCGTCTGGGCAACAAGGACGTCGCAGATCAGGGCATCAGCGTTCTGACCGGCGGCACCGACGTCCACCTCGTTCTCGTGGACCTGCGCAACTCGCAGCTCGACGGCCAGCAGGGTGAGGATCTTCTGCACGAGGTCGGCATCACCGTCAACCGCAACGCAGTTCCGTTCGACCCCCGCCCGCCGATGACCACGTCCGGTCTGCGTATCGGTACCGCAGCGTTGGCCACCCGCGGATTCGGCGACGCCGAGTTCACCGAGGTCGCCGACATCATCGGCACCGCGCTGGCCGGCAACGCCGATCTGGTCGCTCTGCGCGCCCGCGTCGCCAAGCTCGCTCTCGACGTTCCGCTGTACGACGGACTCGAGGACTGGGGCTTGCTCAGCAAGAACGTCTAGGCATTGATTCACTGACGGCCCGGTCCCTTTCGAGGGGCCGGGCCGCTGGTATTTGTGCGTTCGTGGATTTGTGGCATCGGTCACATGACCGATGGTGGCCGAGTTCGGCGCTTCCTAGCCTGAGAGCATTACCCCTCCGGCGAAGGAAACCCCATGACCGAACAGAATCTGCATTGGCTCTCTGCTAGCGAGATGGCGGCGTCGGTCGCGTCGAACAGTCTCTCGCCCAACGAGATTGCCGAAGCGATGATCCAGCGCGTCGACGCCGTCAATCCGTCGATCAACGCGATAGTGCAGTTCGATCGTGAGCAGGTCACGCGCGACGCGGCCGAACTCTCCCGGCAGCAGGAATCGGGCGAGAAGCTCGGCCCGTTGCACGGCGTGCCGTTCACGATCAAAGATCTGACGGCAGTGGACGGGCTGCCGACCACGTTCGGGATGAAGCCGTTCGCCGACAACATCGCGACGGGAAATGCCGTCGTCGTGGACAGGTTGCGCGCCGCGGGTGGGCTGTTCCTGGGAAAGACGAACACTCCCGAAAGCGGTTACTACGGCGGCACGGACAACCACCTGTACGGGCCGACGCACAACCCGTGGAAGCTCGGCAACAGCGCGGGTGGGTCCAGTGGCGGTGCGTCGGCTGCTGTGGCTGCCGGCCTCGGACCACTCGCCGAAGGTAGTGACGGCGCCGGGTCGGTGCGAATCCCGTCGGCACTGTGCGGGGTGGTCGGACTCAAACCGACTACCGGTGTCATTCCGCAGACCATCATGGCCGGCCGGTTCTACAACTGGGCGTACCACGGTCCGATCACCAGGACCGTTGCCGACAACGCGCTCATGCTCGACGTCATGGCCGGGCCGCACAACGCCGATCCGCTCTCGATCGAGCGCGCCGAGACCTCGTACGTCGAAGCGTCGAAGGGTGATGTGAAGGGACTTCGTGTTGCGTGGTCGACGAATCTCGGTCTCGGCCAGGTTGATCCGGAGGTGCTGGCCGTCTGTCTCGACGCGTTGTCGGCATTCGAGGAATTGGGTGCCCAGATCACCGAGGCGACTCCGGACTGGGGGAATCCGTCGGAATCGATGTGGAACGGCATCTGGGTTCCCGGTTTCGCTTCCGAGTACGACTTGCTCGACTGGGAGAACCAGCGCGGCGAGGTCGACGACAACCTCATCGAGATCATGCACGAGGCCGAACGGCTCACCGGTGTCGACGTCGGGCGGGCCGACGCATTCCGCGGCGTCATGTGGGACACGTGGACCACGTTCATGAACGACTACGACGTACTGGTTTCACCAACCTTGGCATCGGCCACGTTCCCGCTCAGCCAGTTCGCACCGTCGTGGCTCGAGGGTGCGTCGCTGCGTGAGCAGTTGCTCGATTGGCTCTTCACCTACCCGTACAACATGCTCAACAACCCGGCGATCACCGTGCCCGCCGGATTCACAGCCGACGGCCGACCGGTGGGGCTGCAGATCGCCGCACGCCACCGTCAGGACGCACTGGTCCTGCGGACGGCTGCGAACTTCGAGGCGGTCCGTCCGTGGGCCGACAAGAAGCCGGCCGATTCACTCGTGGTGGCCTAAGCCTCGAGATTGGCTAGATTGGTGCGATGACGTCTGTACTGCCTGATCGCGGCGCCGGGCCTGACATGTTCGCGCCGCGATCGCCGGCAGCGGGGGCGTACGGCATTCTCGGCTTGTGCGCCGAAGAACTCCGTACACGTGGACTCGAGTACTCGGCTGCGGCGGTCACGTACCGAGACCCGTCGACCGGACGCCATCGAGCTCTGGCGAGTTCCGGATACAACACCCGAGTGCTCGAGTTCTTGCTCGACGACTTCGTGGCCGATCGAAATCTCTTCGGCATCATTCGCGCAGCGTCAGGTGTGCCGGTGTTCTGGCAGGACGTGCCACGATTCGAGCAGGTCGAGTTGGTCACCGATGTCCTTCGGCCGTCCGGCTACGCCGAGGGGGCGTCGGTCGCGCTGGGGTTTTCCGGCCGTGAAGTGACCGGAATGCTGCACATGAGCTTCGAGGATTCCGCCGTCGTCGATCGTGTGCGAGAAGTAGTGAGGGCGTCGAGCGCCGCCTGCTCCCGCGTCGTGGGGGACCAGGCGGCGCTCGATCGTGTCCGCTTGAGCCCGCGGGAGCTTCAGGTACTGCAATTGGTGGCAAAGGGCGCGGGCAATGTCGAGATCGCCGAGGAACTGTTCGTCAGCCGTCGCACGGTTGCCACCCACCTCGAGAACATCTTCGTCAAGACCGGGACCAATTCGCGGGTTCAGGCAGCGGTGCGTGCCGCCAAGTGGGGCCTGATCGAGTCCTGAGTGACGCTGAATCACACGTGTGGCATTTTGTTACCTGGCGTTCACGCATTGTGCGTCGGATTTCGTGGCGGGATGGACCGAAGCACAGTACCGTCGGCAGTATCGAGTAGCGCAGAAGTTACTTGTGCGGGAGGTTCTGATCGTGACTGAAAAACTCAGTTCGAGGGGGCCGGCGCCCGGCCCTTGTTTCAGCTGACACAACGTCACCTGACACCAGAGCCGACCGGTCCAGCGAGAACGAGTTTGTGCGGCGTAGCGCAGACCTAGGAGCCCACCGTGACTGCATCACGCTCCGTTTCTGCCCACTCGGTTCCGGGCAGTATTTCAGCCGGCACATCAGCCGGGAGTCATTCGGTAGATGCACTTCGCACGTACGTCCTGGATACCTCGGTCTTACTGTCCGATCCGTGGGCCGTCACAAGATTCGCCGAGCACAACGTGATCCTTCCCTTGATCGTGGTCAGTGAACTCGAAGGTAAAAGACATCATCCCGAACTGGGATGGTTTGCCCGAGAAGCACTCCGCATGCTCGACGACCTGCGCATCGAGTTCGGTCGCCTCGACCGGCCGGTACCGATCGGCACTGAGAACGGCACGCTGCAGGTAGAACTCAATCACACCGACCCTGCGGTCCTTCCTGTCGGATTCCGCACGGACAGTAACGATTCGAGAATTCTTGCCTGCGCGCTCAATCTTGCAGCCGAGGGCAGGGATGTAGTTCTTGTCAGCAAGGACACTCCGCTGCGAGTCAAAGCGGGTGCCGTCGGTCTGCCCGCTGACGAATACCACGCTCATGACGTCGTGCCATCGGGGTGGACCGGCATGACCGAGTGTGATGTCGCGTCGACGGATATCGACGAGCTGTTCTCCGAGGGCTTCCTCGATCTCGAGGAGGGGCGAGACCTTCCCTGTCACACCGGGGTTCGGTTGCTCGGCGGTTCATCCAGCGCTTTGGGAAGGGTGACACCCGACAAGCGGATTCAGCTTGTTCGCGGCGAGCGCGAAGCATTCGGTCTACATGGACGCAGTGCCGAGCAGCGGATCGCACTGGAACTGCTGATGGACGAAAGTATCGGAATCGTCTCTCTCGGCGGCAAAGCCGGCACCGGAAAGTCGGCGCTGGCGTTGACCGCAGGGCTCGAAGCGGTGCTGGAGCGTCGAAGCCAACGCAAGGTTGTAGTGTTCCGGCCACTGTATGCCGTTGGCGGACAGGAACTTGGATATCTCCCGGGCAGTGAGAGTGAGAAGATGGGCCCGTGGGCTCAGGCAGTCTTCGACACACTCGACGGATTGGCGTCACCGGAAGTTCTCGAAGAGGTCCAGGCCCGAGGCATGCTGGAAGTATTGCCGCTCACGCACATTCGTGGACGTTCATTGCATGATTCGTTCGTGATCGTCGACGAGGCGCAGTCCCTCGAACGAAATGTGTTGCTGACGGTGCTTTCTCGACTCGGAACCGGATCGCGAGTGGTGTTGACGCACGATGTTGCGCAGCGCGACAACCTGCGAGTGGGCCGCCACGACGGTGTTGCCGCCGTGATCGAAAAGCTCAAGGGGCATCCACTGTTTGCGCACATCACGCTCACTCGAAGCGAGCGTTCGCCGATCGCCGAATTGGTTACCGAAATGTTGGAGGAGTTCGGGCCGACTCCCTGAGAATTGTTCTCCCCGTGCGGCACTCGTGCCGCACGGGGAGAAGCTCAGTTCTCCAGCGGTCCCAATTCTGCGTTGAGGACTTCCTGGACCACGCGCATAGCGGCGAGTCCGGCCGGGGCGCCGCAGTACGCGCTGGCATGTATCACGGTTTCGACGATCTCGGTGCGTGTCAAGCCATTTCGCAACGCGCCGCGGACGTGGCCTCGCAGTTCGTTCTCCGCGCGCAGGGCGATCAGCATCCCCAGATTGATCAGGCTGCGGCTGCGTCGATCGAGACCGGGACGCGTCCACACCGATCCCCATACGTTGGCCGTCACGAAGTTCTGCAAATCTTCGCTGTCGGTTCCGCGCGTGCGCTCGAACGCTGCGTCGACGAAATCGGCGCCCATGACTTCTGTCCGCACGGCCAGTCCGGCGTCGAAGGAATCGGATGTGTTGTTTTCGGTCATCGGGCGATTGCTCTCTTCCGGCAGGTGTTGTCAGGCCGGAGCCAGCCTACTGCGAGAGCCCAGGCCCACCACTGCCTGCCCGATCGCGGTCACCACGCCCCACGCAACATCGCGCAGCGAGAAGTAGTCCCGCCAGACGGCGATCTTGCTGTCGCGTAGTTCGAAGGTTCCACACACCCAGAACTCGATGCGCAGCGGGCCGACGGTCAGGATGTCGGTGCGTTCGGTGAGGACGGTGAACTCGTCGCCGACGATGTGGTGCATGTCGGCCTCGAACTTGAGCGACGGCTTCGTGACCATCCGAAGAGCTCGGACCACGGTCTTCTTCCCGCGTAGTGTCGGTAGCGAGACGTTCTGCCAGATGATGTCCTCGGTCATCAACTCGGCGGCGCCATCCACATCGAAATCGGTGAGGGCACGGAACATCTTTCGAACTGTCGTGACCGAATCAGTGTTCATCTCGATCCTCTGTTCATCGCGGTGCTCTGACAAATGTGCCCAAACCGTCGCTGTCGAAGTATTCCAAGGTTAGCGAGTTCCCGTCGAAAATGGCTCGGGAAACGGTTCCGATCGGCGCGTTCTCGGTGGCAAGGGCAAAGGTGAAGGTGTTGCCGTCCCAGTGGGTCAACGGATATGTGGTCCGCGCCGGCCCCAGAGTCAATGTCAGCGCGCCGCTGAGCTCGGCGACTTCCGCTCCGCCCCAGTACGGATTGTCGTAGGTCCCTGCCAGCGCCTCGAGCGGCGCAGACGGTGCCGGGTTGGCGGGTGGGCTCTGACCGACCAGCTCGCCTTCCGGTTCCAGCTGCGCGGAGAGCATCGCCTTGTACGGTGTGCGCCAGTCGCGAGTGATCTCGCCGTATTGAACGAGGTCCGCAAATTCGGCTGTCAGCGTCTCGGGAACGCCGGTCGGGCTGCCGTTGGTCAGGGCGATGATCCCGACATCCGCCGACGGAATCATCAGCATGTGGGTGGCGGCACCGAGAATGAACGCTCCGGAGTGTCCGAGGGTGACGCGTCCGGTCGAACCGTCGGACACGTTGAAGCCGAAACCGTAGAACCCGGCGCGCTCGCCGAGTTCGGCGGGATGACGCGAGACGATCTCCGGGCTGACCGCCGGAACCAAGGCTTCCGTTTCGACGATCTGCTTGCCGCCGGACTCACCGCCGCCGAGGACCATGTCCATCCACTTGGCCATGTCGCTCACCGACGACGTCACGCCCCCAGCGGGCGACTGAGCATCCGGCTGGCGTACGACGCCGGCCGTGTATTCACCGTCATGCAATTGGTGGCCGACGGCGCGGTTCTCGCGAGCTTGATAGTCGGCAAAGCTCGACGACGTCGATGTCATCCCCAGCGGTCCGTAGATGGTGTTCTGGGACAGCGATTCCCAGCTCGTACCGGCCGCAGCCGCAACAGCCTCGGCGCCCACGGTGATGCCGAAGTTCGTGTATTCGTAGGTGACCCGGAACGCTTCGAGGGGGAGTTGGCGCAGTTTGTCGAGTATTTGCGCCCGGTTGTAGCCGATATCCTCGAGCGCGTCACCGGCGTGATCGGGCAGCCCGGATCGGTGTGCGTAGAGATCGGAAATCATCAGGTGATCCGTCACCCACGGGTCACTCAACGCGAAGTTAGGCAGTTCGGACTTCACCAGCGTGTCCCACTCGACCGTCCCGACACCCACCTCGTGGGCGACAACGGTGGCACCGACTGGCTTGGACAGTGATGCGAGTTGGAAGACGGTATCGGCGTCGACGGGAGCGTCCTTGCCTTGCTCTCGAACACCAAAGCCCTTGGCGTACACGGTCTTACCGCCGTGGACGACGGCGATTGCCATGCCAGGTACGCCGGAACTCTCCATGAGTTCCTGTGCCAAGCCATCGAGTTTTCCGACGGCTGAGTCGATCTGACCATCGGGGATCGGGACGCCGACATCGAGGCCGGGGTTCATATCGTTGATCTGTGGGCCAGGTGCCGGCTCGTTCGGCGAGTTGTCCGACGCGCACCCCGCGAGTACGGTAACCGTCAGCGCGACGGAAATCGTCGCAGCGGACAGTCGTGAGCCGCATCTACTGGTGATGGACACGCAGATCTCCCTCATGGGGCTGTCGTCGGTACCGCCGTTAGTCCAGTATCGGGGAATCGGGTCCGGGTATCAGGACAAATCGGAAATTCTATTTTGGTGTCTTGGGCGCCAAACTGCTCAGGATCGATCCGTCGGTGGCAGGTTTCCAGGGGAGGAACAACGCCACCAGCAGGGCGGTGATCAACGCTGCGCCAACCGTGAAGTACGACGCTATGGCGAATCCGTCGAGGCACGCGGTCTTCATCGTGAGGATCAGACTCTCCTTCTTCTGCTCGAAGAGCGGGTTGATGTCACGGGAACGGATCTCGATGACGCTGAGCACCGACTCGCGAGCGAAGCCCTTCTCTTGGGCCGACATCACGGCGTCGGGGATGGCGTCGACTATCGGGGCCACCTTGGACGTGTAATACGAGGCGACGATCGAACCGATCACTGCGACGCCCAGGGTTCCGCCCAGTTCACGAGTGGTGTCGTTGACGGCCGAGCCGGCGCCGGCTTCGTCGAG
Organism: Rhodococcus sp. NPDC056743; assembly: GCF_042790355.1. Classification (NCBI taxonomy): domain Bacteria; kingdom Bacillati; phylum Actinomycetota; class Actinomycetes; order Mycobacteriales; family Nocardiaceae; genus Rhodococcus; species Rhodococcus sp. NPDC056743. The sequence goes on from NZ_JBHTZI010000010.1 coordinate 195,564, forward strand.
AGGAACCGAAGACATGATGGAGTCGGTTGCGGGGCCCTGGACGATCGCGAGGCCGAGGCCCATGAGCACCATCGAGATCACGACGGGCCCGAGATAAGGGGTGTCGACGGTCGTCCGGCCCGCCAGGAACATGCCGCCGCTGAGGACGAGGAGGCCGAACACCATCACTGCGGTGGTTCCGAGTTTCTGTGCCGCCAGGGTGGCGACTGGGGCTCCGACAGCAACGGCGGCTGCGAAAGGCAATGAGTGGATGCCGAATTCGAGCGGAGAATACTCACGCACTCCTTGGAAGTACTGCGTGATCAGGAACAGGAATCCGAACATGCTGAAGTAGCTGACGGCAATGGCCAAGGCGGGGAACGAAAAACGCCGGATCCGGAAGAGATTCATGTTCAGAATTGGTGCATCGGTGCGCAGTTCCCAGATGACGAAGGCGGCCAACAGCACTGTCGCAGAAAGGTATCCCGTGATGCTGAACGTCGACACCCACCCGCGATGCGGCGCGTCGATGATGGTCCACACCAGAATCACGATGCCGAGGAGTGACAAGACTGTTCCGACGAAGTCGAATCGGCCGACGTGGAACGCCTTCGACTCCGGAACAACCAGCAGCACACCGACGATGACCAGCAGAGCGGCCGGAACGTTCATCCAGAACACCGAGTGCCAGGAGAAGTGCTCGAGCAGCCAACCGCCTGCCGTCGGACCGATGGCAATCGCAAAGCCGGCCATTGCGGTCCAGGACGCGATGGCGACGGCTCGTTCTCGGGCATCGGTGAAGATGTTCGTGATCATGGCCAACGTAGCCGGAAACACTGCTGCGGCAAAGACACCCATGGCGGCGCGCGCCATGATCACCTGTTCGAGGTTGGAAGCCAATGCGCCGACGAGCGACATCGCACCGACACCGATCAGACCGATGATCAGCACTCGGCGGCGCCCGAAGCGGTCTCCCAGGTGGCCGAAGGTCAGTAGAAATCCGGCGAAGGTCAACGTGTACGCGTCGACGATCCATTGCAGGTCGCTGACGGAGGCGAACAGGTCGACGCTCATTGTCGGCAGCGCAACGTTGACCACCGTGTTGTCCAGCACGACAAGGAGTTCGGCGAGGCAAATGAAGATCAGTGCGGTGAATCGGCGGGACTTTGTCATCATGGGCGCCGAGAGCGCCGGGACAAGTGTATGAGACATGTTTGTACGCCATCTCTGCTCCTGCGCGCACGGCAGCAGCGGTTGGAAGTTTGAGGAGGTGGTCAGTTCGGGGCTGAGACCAGAGCCTCGAGGTGAACGCCGATGCGATCGAGAGGCGCGGTGGTGCGTTGAGCTTTTGCCATCAGGGTCGCGCCTTCGATCGACGCGATGACGACGGTTGCCCACTGTGCTGCAGTCTCGGACGGGTGTCCCTGCTGCCAGAAGAACGACGTGAGAAGCGATTCCCACGAGGTGAAGGATTCTCCCGCGGCAGCCAATGCCGCCGGCGTCGACGCGCCTTCCACCGCCGCGGCTGCAACCGGACAGGAGGAGGTGAAATCGCTCTCTACCAGGCTGTTTCGAAAAATGGTGACAACCGCGTCGATGATCTCCGGTGGGGAAGACTGCGCGATCATCGAACTGATGGCTGCACTGACTCCCCGGCCGAAGTAGGCAACGGCTTCGCCGGCCAATTGTCCCTTGCCCTCGGGGAAGTAGTGGTACACCGACCCGCGGGGTGCTCCGGACCGTTCGACGATCTCGCTGAGTGAGGTGGTGGCGATCCCGTGTTCGCGGAAGGCATTGATGGCGCCGACCAGCATTAGAGTGCGGGAATCGGAGTCGGCCATCCCGCCATCGTATGCAATCGCGGTGCTGCTCGATTCCTTCGGTGCGCCCCACTTGCGGCGCGCTGCGGCGATCGGACACCGCGTTTGCGGGCTGGTCATGAGGATGAGGCGTCTCGAGGTGGGTTCATCTCTGCCTCCCGGTATGTCGATCGGTATAGGAACGAACCTGAGACTAGATGTAACTCTTAGATACAGTCAAGTGTTGCGCGCAGGTAGTGTGCATTAGCTGATGGTCTTAGTGGTAAATCTCCGCGATCAGTTGTTATATCGTGCGATATAGAGATGGAGTTGACCGAGATCGAGACGGTGGGCCGGCGGACCGGATCACTCTCGCGGGTGCGGGTACAGACTTGTCAAGTGATGTAATCAACCGGAGTTGAAATGGCCGGTACGGAATGACCGGATGTGTTGCCGTCGTTGACGAATGCAGCAGTGGTGGAATCGCCAGTGCACGCAACGAAGGAGCAGGATCATGCGCATCGGAATCATCGGAGCCGGTCAGATCGGTGGAACGCTCACACGCAGGCTGACTGCGCTCGGTCACGACGTGCGCGTCTCGAACTCACGGACACCGGACACCCTGGCCGAACTCGAGGCGGAAACCGGTGCGAAGGCGGTACTGAATACCGAAGCCGCCGAAGGTGCCGACCTGGTGATCGTGAGCATTCCGCAGAAGAATGTCGTGGATCTTCCCGCCGGCATCCTCGCGGGCGCGGCCGATGGCGCTCCCGTGATCGAGACCAACAACTACTACCCGCAGCAGCGCGACGGTTTGATCGCCGCAATCGAAGACGGTCAGGCAGAAAGCGACTGGGTCCAGGAACACCTCGGAGTGCCGGTGTTCAAGGCATTCAACGGAATCTGGTGGAAGCACCTTCTCGAGAAGGGCCTACCGGAAGGGACGAGCGGCCGGATCGCGCTCCCCATTGCCGGAGATGACCAGCTGAAGAAGCAGATAGTCTTCGATCTGATCAATCAGCTCGGCTTCGACCCCGTCGATGCCGGCACCATCGAAGACTCCTGGCGCCAGCAGCCGGGAACTCCTGTCTACGGCAAGGACTTTGATCGGGACGCTACGTTGAAGGCGCTTGCTCAGGCAACGCCGGAGCGCACCGACGAGTGGCGTGCTGTCGCGGAGTGACGTGACTTGCGCGAGCGGCGGTTCCCGAATACGGAACCGCCGCTCGGGCAGTGGATCAGTCCTTGACCTTCGCCATCGCCAGTACGTCGAGACGCTTGTCGAGTTCGGCTTCGCTGAGCTTGTCCGGAACCAGTCCGCGCTCGACAACAACCTGCCGAATCGTCTTCTTCTCCTTCAGAGCCTGCTTTGCAACCGACGCGGCCTCCTCGTACCCGATCGCCGAGTTGAGTGGCGTCACGATCGACGGCGAAGATTCGGCGAGGGTCTTGAGGTGCTCCTCGTGCGCCACCAGTCCGCTGACGCACTTGTCCGCGAACAACCGGGAAACATTGGCCAGCAACGTGAATGACTCGAGCAGGTTGCGTGCCATCATCGGGATGTAGACGTTGAGTTCGAACGCGCCGGCAGCGCCGCCCCACGCGATGGCAGCGTCATTTCCGATGACCTGCGCAGCTACCTGCGTAACAGCCTCCGGAAGAACGGGATTGACCTTGCCCGGCATGATCGAGCTGCCTGGCTGCAAATCCGGGAGCGCTATCTCGCCGAGGCCGGTCAACGGTCCCGAGCCCATCCAGCGAATGTCGTTGGCAATCTTCGTCAGCGAGACCGCGATGGTGCGCAGAGCGCCTGACGCTTCCACCAGACCGTCACGGGCAGCCTGCGCCTCGAAGCTGTTCTTTGCCGGAACCAGCGCGTCGACGCCTGTCGACTTGACCAGCTCCGCAACAACTTTGGGGCCGAATCCGTCCGGTGCATTGAGTCCGGTCCCCACCGCGGTGCCGCCGATCGGCAGTTCACCGAGCCGGGGGAGTGTTGCCTTGATTCGTTCGATGCCGGCCTCGATCTGGCGTGCGTAGCCGCCGAACTCCTGACCGAGAGTCACTGGAACCGCGTCCATCAAGTGGGTGCGACCGGACTTGACGACGGACTTCCACTCCGCGGACTTCGCCGCGAGTGCAGCGTGTAGATGTTCCAGAGCTGGAACAAGATCCGTGACGGCGGCTTCCGTCGCTGCGACATGCGTGGCCGTCGGGAAAGTGTCGTTGGAGGACTGCGACATGTTGACGTCATCGTTCGGATGCACATCCACGTCGTTGGCCCGTGCGATCGACGCGATGACTTCGTTGGCGTTCATGTTGGAGCTGGTGCCCGAGCCGGTCTGAAAGACATCGATGGGGAACTGATCGTCGTGCTTGCCGTCGGCAATCTCGTTGGCGGCCGAGATGATGGCATCGGCTTTGTCCGCGGCGAGAAGGCCAAGATCCTTGTTGACCTGCGCACACGCGGCTTTGAGAAGGCCCATCGCACGAATCTGAGTGCGTTCGAGGGGGCGGCCGCTGATCGGGAAATTCTCGACTGCGCGTTGGGTTTGTGCGCGCCACAGTGCGTTGATGGGCACCCGAACTTCACCCATGGTGTCGTGTTCGATTCGGAACTGCTGCTCGTTGCTTTCCGTCATGTGTCCACAGTGCCACTTTCGGCGGGCCGGTAGGGGACTACGCACCCTGTGCGTCGTTGTGGCAGTGCCGAACCACACAACGACGCACAGGGCGAAGCCGTCAGAACGTCGGGGGAACTGCGCCCTCTTCGCCGTCGAAGTCCACCGAGCTGTACTCGCGGAGCTTCTCGAGGCGGTGGTACGCGTCGATCATGCGGACGGTGCCGGACTTGCTGCGCATCACGATGGACTGCGTGCTGGCGCCGCCGCCGTAGTAGCGCACACCGCGCAGCAGATCACCGTCGGTGACGCCCGTCGCGCAGAAGAAGACGTTCTCGCCCGAGACCAGATCTTCGGTGGTCAGGATGCGATCGAGATCGTGGCCGGCGTCGATGGCCTTCTGACGCTCTTCGTCGTCGGTGGGAGCCAGCTTGCCCTGCAACGATCCACCCATGCAGCGCATGGCCGCAGCGGCGATGATGCCCTCGGGCGTGCCGCCGATGCCGACCAGCATGTCCGTGCCGGACTCCGGACGCGCAGCGGCGATAGCGCCGGCAACGTCACCGTCGGAAATCAGACGGATACGAGCGCCCGTGTCGCGAACGTCCTGGATCAGCTGGTTATGGCGCGGGCGGTCCAGGATGCAGATCGTGATGTCGGAGACCGACGCCTTCTTGACCTTGGCGACACGCTTGATGTTCTCCGCAATCGGGGCGCTGATGTCGATGACATCCGCAGCGTCCGGCCCGACAGCGATCTTCTCCATGTAGAACACAGCAGACGGATCGAACATCGCGCCGCGCTCGGCCACAGCCAACACCGAGATGGCGTTGGGCATGCCCTTGGACATCAGCGTGGTTCCGTCAACCGGGTCGACAGCAAAGTCGCAGTCCGGGCCGTCGCCGTTGCCGACCTCTTCGCCGTTGAACAGCATCGGCGCTTCGTCCTTCTCGCCCTCGCCGATGACAACGATGCCGCGCATGGACACCGAAGAAACAAGCTGACGCATCGCGTCGACGGCAGCTCCGTCGCCGCCTTCCTTGTCGCCGCGTCCAACCCAGCGACCTGCAGCCATCGCGCCGGCTTCGGTGACTCGGACCAATTCGAGAGCGAGGTTACGGTCCGGGGTCTCACGATGAATGCTGCTGGCCGTCATGTGCGGTGCCTCCTGGCGCGGTCGCGGTCGACGGGGTGTGTCGACGCAAGTGGTTTCTTCAGGCGTGATTGTCCCAGATGGGAGCCACTGTGTGCGCTGCTGGGTCAGAGCCGTGGTGATTTGTCACGCTTAGGGGTACCGGGAATCGTTACAAGCGGCCGGTACCTGGATACTGGGAGTGTGGCATCGAAGAAACCCCGCATTCTCGAAGACAACAAAGACATGGTCTGGTCTCTCGTACCGCTGGTGCTGTTCTGCATCATCATCGCGGGCATCGCCAGTCAGTGCACGTTCAGCCCGGGAGGCCCCACTCAGGGACCGATCCCGAGCGTCGACATCGACGCAGCGCTGAACTACGACGCCAAAGAATTGGGTTTCCCGATCCGCAAACCCGAAGTTCCCGAGGGCTGGACCCCCAACTCGGGCAGCCGGAAAGTGGTCACCGGCGACGGTGGCGGCGATTCCAGCACTGTGGGATTCATCACCACCAACGGCAGCTACATTCAGCTGACGCAGAGCAACGCCGAAGAATTTCCTCTGGTGTCCTACGTCGCCGGCGGTCAGCGTTTTGCGACGGGTGTCGAAGACATCGACGGCCACACCTGGAACGTCTTCGGCGGTGAGGGTGTCGAAGCAATCTGGGTGACCGACATCGACGGAGTTCGTCTCCTGATCACCGGTGCCGCGCCGGCCGAGGACTTCACGACCCTGGCGCGCAACGCCGGCCAAGCCGAGCCGATCGTCCCCTAGATTCCCGGGCCTATTCGTCCGACCCGGACAGCCTCTATTCGTCCGACCCGGACAGCCTCTATTCGTCCGACCCGGACAGCCTCTATTCGTCCGACCCGGACAGCCTCTATTCGTCCGACCCGGACAGCGCACTCTCCACGCGAGCCCTAGCGCCCGCCAAGTGCTCCTCACAGCGCTTGGCGAGCGCTTCGCCACGCTCCCACAAGGCCAATGAGGCATCGAGGTCCAGGCCGCCCTGCTCGAGGATCTTCACGACGCCCACCAGTTCGTCGCGGGCAGCTTCGTACCCGAGTTCGGTGATGTCGACGTCTGCTGGGTTGTTGTCGGCGTTGCTCATTTTTCTCTTCCCATTACTGCGGCGCGAACAGCGCCGTCTGCAAGTCGAACTCGTATCTGAGTGCCAGGCGGTGCGTCCTCGACCGACCGCAGCACTTCCGGATCGCCGTCCGCGATGATGCGCTGCACCACCGCGTAGCCCCTGGCCAGCGTGGCTGCCGGGCCAAGAGTTGTCAGGCGCGCCCGCAAATGCTCGACGGTTCGTGATTCGGAGTCGATCAGTCTGCCGACATCGCGGCGGCCGGCAGCTTGGAGTCGTTCGACTTCCTCGGCCCGACGGTCGATGGCCAGCAGCGGCGACGCCATCACCGGGCGGGTGCGTAGTTGTTCGATGAGGTGCGACTCGCGCTTGACCCAACTGCGCAGCGCCGCGGCACTGCGATCGCGGAGTTCGGAAACCAGTGCTGCTTCCGCAACGGCGTCGGGAACTACCCGTTTCGCAGCATCGGTCGGTGTGGCAGCACGAAGGTCGGCGACGTGATCGCTCAACGGACTGTCTGGCTCGTGGCCGATCGCACTGACGACGGGTGTCGTGCACGCGACGATGGCCCGGCACAGTGCCTCGTCGGAGAATGGAAGCAGATCTTCGACGCTTCCGCCGCCGCGCGCGAGGATGATGACATCCACTTCAGGGTTCGCGTCGAGATCCTTCAGCGCCTCGACGATCTGAGGTACCGCCGTCGGACCTTGAACTGCCGTGTTGCGCACCGCAATTGCGACGGCGGGCCACCGTCGATGGGCGACGGACACGACGTCTTTCTCGGCGGCACTCGCCCGTCCGGTGATCAGCCCGATCGTCCCGGGCAGGAACGGCAGCGGACGCTTGAGCCGGGGATCGAACAGGCCCTCAGCCGCCAGCAGTGCGCGCAGTCGCTCGATGCGCGCGAGCAGTTCGCCGATGCCGACGGCCCGGATCTCGGTTACTCGCAGCGATACGGTGCCGCGTCCGGTGTAGAACGAGAGCTTCCCGAACATCACGACCCGAGAACCTTCCGTCAACGGGACGGGAGAGTTATGCAGTAGTTGCGGTGAGCACGTCACGGACAACGACATGTCAGCCGACGGATCACGGAGGACCAGAAACGCAGTCCTGGTTCCGGGGCGTGCATTGATCTGGGTGATCTGACCCTCGACCCAGATACTGCCGAGACGGTCGATCCAGCCGGCGACCTTGGCCGAGACGGTTCGAACCGGCCACGGCTGTTCCGGGGAACTGGCACCCGAACCCGTCGGGCGTTGCTGTGCGGGGGGACGCTGGGCGGAAGTCACTTTGCCTTGGCTGTGGTGATGCGGTTGGTCAACATGGTCACGTACGGCGCGCGCGAACGAGTTACGTTCTCGTAGTCGAGGAGCGTCGTCAGATTGTCGACACTCAACGACTTGATACGAGCACGCAACTCCGCGAGCGTCAGGTTGGCGTAGTCGAGTTCGGTGACGATCGCAGGCTCGGACGCAGCGGTGTTGTCGGTATCACCATCCGGCGCTGTGTCTGCGTCGGACGAAGGGGTTGCACTGACCGAAGCATCAGCTGTGGGATCGACCGAGTACAGAGCGAACCGACCGGCGTTGGTGGGGCTCTCGCGAGGCTTCGGCGGCGACGGCTTCACGTCCTCGTCGAATACTGCCCACTCCGGCTGCTCGTCGTCGCCGGACCAACTGAGCAGCGCAAACGCTTGATCGCCCTTGATCGCGAGGGACGTGATGGACTGCTGCAGTCGCATGCTCGTCTGCAACATCTGACTGACAGCGGTCATGGGCAGGGCGACTGCGGTAGTCGGAAGCTTCTTGGCTTCTTCCAACGCTGTGACTGCGAGTCCTGCGGCCACACGTGCCACGAACGGGGGTCGAATCATTCCAACAGCTTGCCGTAAACCACCGACAATCGGTAGCCGACTCGGCCGTATCGCGGAGCTAGACCTTCACCGAAGTGTTGCACACGGAAGCTGCCAGTAGGCTGGTGCCATGTCTTCGGCTGTTCCTCTCAATCTCGGCATCGCGCACTCCGCGGATTCGGCGTCCATTCGCAAGGGCACAGGCAAGCGGGTACTTCTCGCCGAGCCACGCGGCTACTGCGCCGGCGTCGACCGGGCGGTGGAGACCGTGGAAAAGGCGCTGGAGAAGCACGGCGCCCCTATTTTCGTGCGCAAGGAAATCGTTCACAACCGCCACGTCGTCGAGACCCTGGAAGATCAGGGTGTGATCTTCGTCGACGAAACCGACGAGGTTCCCGAGGGCTCGCTCCTCGTCTTTTCCGCGCACGGCGTCTCACCGGCCGTTCACGAATCGGCGGCCGCACGCAATCTGCGCACCATCGACGCGACGTGCCCACTGGTCACCAAAGTGCACCAGGAAGCAAAGCGGTTTGCGCGTGACGACTACGACATCCTGCTCATCGGCCACGAAGGTCATGAGGAAGTCGAAGGCACCGCCGGTGAGGCCCCCAATCACGTCACGATCGTCGACGGCCCCGCCTCGGTGGATGCCGTCACGGTTCGCGACGAGAACAAAGTGATCTGGCTGTCGCAGACCACATTGAGCGTCGACGAGACGATGCAAACGGTCGCGCGTCTGCGAGATCGCTTCCCGAATCTGCAGGATCCCCCGTCCGACGACATTTGCTACGCCACCCAGAACCGTCAGGTTGCGGTCAAGGCCATGGCGCCCGAATGCGATCTGGTGATCGTGGTCGGCTCGCGCAACTCCTCGAACTCGGTCCGGTTGGTCGAGGTTGCACTCGGTGCAGGCGCGCGGGCGTCGTACCTGGTCGACTATGCCCGTGAAGTTGATCTGAGCTGGCTCGACGGCGTCGAGACGGTCGGAATCACGTCCGGCGCTTCCGTACCGGAGGTGCTGGTTCGTGGAGTGATCGACCTCCTGGCAGAGCACGGTTTCCACGACGTGCAGTCGGTGACCACCGCCAACGAGACCCTGGTGTTTGCGCTCCCGCGCGAGTTGCGCGCTGCGCGTACCCAGTAGGTACTACGAAAAAAATCCCGGACCTGCGAAGGTCCGGGATTTTTTCGTTGGGGATGAAGTGTCAGTTCGGCGTTTCGTCGCGGTCGCGGTAACGCACCCGAGGAGCCGGGTAGGCCGGAAGATCGGCGCCTGCCGGACGTCGACGCGGGGGTAGCGGCACGTCGTCGGCTCCACCTGAGGCAAAGAACGGTTCCATGCGCTCCTCGGAGGGGCGTCCGGCTTCCGGGGTACGACGCTCGCCGTGGGAGGGGTACTCGCGGCGCTCGCTGTAGGACGGGGCATCGCGGCGCTCGCTGTACGACGGGGTGTCACGGCGCTCGCTGTACGACGGGGCATCGCTGCGTTCGCTCACCGGCTGGTTGCGCCGTGGCGGTTGGTAGCGATCGTGTTCGACCGGAGCGGAGCTGCGACGCGGTGGTGTGCGGTCGGGCGCGGCAGCCGGGCGGTACGACGGACGCTCGTTGTAAACGGGGCGGTCGCTGTAGGCCGGACGATCGGCGTCGCGTCGCCGGGGTTGTGGCGGAATCAGGTCAGTTGCCTCGGCGGCATCCGGTCGGCTCGGCTCGGGGCGACGGCGCCGACGTTGCGCAGAATCGGAATTTTCGCTTGCACTACGCGAGCTCTTTGCAGGCAGCGGGTCTCGCCGGGTTCGGGTGGACCGAACCGGACCGGTTGGGCGCTGCTGGAGCAGGAAGTAACGCAGGCAGCCGATGATCAGGACCACGATGCTGGTGGCCAGCATGACGGGGAAGCGGTCTACCAGTGGGTATGCGATGTTGATGGCAATGTCGCGGAGTGAGGTGCTGTTGTCCTTGCCGATCAGGGTCTGTGCCACCGGCACCGCGACCAGAAGTAGGAGCGGGGGCTGCGCCATTGCCGTGAACAGAGATTTGTTTGCGGCAGCAATCACAGCGAAGAAGCAACCGAGGAAGTAGAACGTCGAGAAGACGGACGTCAGCTCGCCGCCGCCACCGGATGCGTCGATCAGGACACCGATCGAGGTGACACCGGCAGCGAGCAGAACTACTCCCCACCAGGGCAGACCGGGGACCGTGACGACCAGAGATCGTTTGTCCAGCGGTACCCCGGAGCGAGCACGTTGGGTTGCAGACACACATTGACATTAGCCGCTTTCTCGGTGTGAGCAGTGTTTGTGCCGGTCGTGGCTCCGGGTTTATCTGTCGGTGGCGTCCTCTACCGTCACTGGAATGAAGATCTTGCACACCTCCGATTGGCACATAGGTCGCACTTTCCATGGTGTGGACTTGTTGGCGGATCAGGCGAGTGTGTTGAACTCCATCGCTGCTCTCGTCCGTGAGCACGGCGTGGACGTCGTGGTCGTTCCGGGCGATATCTACGATCGCTCCATTCCCAGTTCCGACGCGGTCACGGTGTGCAATCGAGGTTTCGAGGCTATTCGTGATGCCGGAGCGATCATCGTCGCCACGTCGGGCAATCATGATTCGGCCGTGCGCTTGGGTGCCGGTGCGTCGTTTGCCGCGGCCGGCGGACTGCACCTGATCACTCGGGTCGGTCAGGTGGATTCACCGGTTGTGGTCGACGACGAGTTCGGCCCGGTGGTGTTCTACGGAATTCCGTATCTCGAACCGGAGATTACGAGAGTCGAGTTGGACGTGCCCCGCGCGCGTAGCCATTCAGACGTTCTCGGGGCCGCTATGGCTCGGGTGCGGGCAGACCTGACGAGTCGGCAGGAGAGTGACCCGAAAACCCGGTCGGTGCTCTTGGCACATGCCTTTGTTGTCGGCGGTGAGGCGACGGGTGAGGAGCGCTCCATTTCGGTCGGCGGCGTCGAGACGGTGGCGGCCGGCGAGTTCGACGGTGTCGACTACGTTGCGTTGGGGCATCTCCATTCGCCGCAGATGTTGTCGGAACGGGTCTGGTACTCGGGTTCACCGTTGCCGTACTCGTTCGGTGAGCGCAGCCACAAGAAAGCGGCGCTGTTGGTCGAACTCGACGCCTCCGGCCTCGTCTCGACGTCGCGTCTCGACCTTCCGGTTGTTCGAGGATTGCGGCAGTTGACGGGCGCCCTCGAAGATTTGCTGAGCTCGCCGGACTACAAGGATGCCGAGGATTGTTACGTCTCGGCACTGCTCACCGATCCGGTTCGCCCGATCGATGCGATGCGAGCGTTGCACACGAGGTTCCCGTTTGCCGTCCATCTCGAATGGCAGCGGCCGGAGGGTAATTCGGAGCTCAAATACCGCGACGCTGTGAGTGGCCGAGACGACATGGAGATCGCCCGGGGGTTTGTCGCCGCAGTCCGGAGCGACCCCACCGAGGGTGAAATTTCTCTGATGGAAGCTGCACTCGGTTCCGCTGATCGCGCCGAGGAAGTCACAGCTGAACTGGGAGTCACCGCGTGAGGCTTCATACGCTCGAAGTCACGGCCTTCGGTCCGTTCGCCGACACCGTCAAGGTTGACTTCGACAGGCTGGGGGCCGACGGCCTTTTCCTGCTGCACGGCGATACCGGCGCGGGAAAGACCACTGTCCTCGACGCCGTTGCCTTTGCGTTGTACGGCAGAGTGCCGGGTGCTCGAAACGAGGGCAAGCGGTTGCTGTCCGATCACGCTCCCGTCGGTTCGGTTCCACAGGTGGCCCTTGAAGCGACCATCAGTGGTCGACGCCTCAAAGTTGTTCGGAGTCCGGAGTTTTCGCGTCCGAAGAAACGTGGATCCGGCTCGATCGTGGAGAATGCCAAGGCGACCCTGACGTGGCTCGACGGCCGCGGCGAGAACCTCTCGCGCATCCCGGACATCGGTGACGAGATCAACCGTCTGATGGGGATGAGCGCCGATCAGTTCTTCCAGGTTGTCTTGCTACCGCAGGGGGAGTTCGCCAAATTCCTGCGGGCCGAGAACGATGAACGCGGTAAGTTGCTCGAGCGACTCTTCGACACCAAGAAGTTCGTGTCGGTGGAGGCGTGGTTCGACGAGAAGAAAAAAGCAAGTTTCAGTGCTCTCGCGGACCGAGAGCAGGCTGTGCAGGTCTTGCTTGCGCGGGTCGAGACCGCGGCGGGCTTGGAAGTGGGCGCGGAAGCGCATCCGCTCGAATGGTCGCGCAAGTTGCTCGCGGAGGCGCAAGACGGCCGCGATTTGGCAAACGGCGTGCTCGAGAAGTCCAAAGCTGCGGCAGCGGAGGCGCATCGAGTTCTCGGCGTTGCCGAGCGTACTGCGGATTTGGTGCGTCGCCGCGACCGTGCGCGCGCAGAGATCATTGCGCTGGACGAGGGATCGGCAGATCTGGCTCTCATCGCGGACGAGTTGGCTACAGCCTTACGAGCGCAACCAGTTTCGGTAATTTCGCAGGATTCGGACGCGGCGCAGCGCGTACTGGCGTCGGCACTCGCGCTTGCAGAGAAGGCTGTGACGCGGTACTCGGCGCACGGTGGTCCCGACATCTTCGGCGGGGGAGTGTGGCCTCCGCGAGACGGTGAGCGCGACGCGGTCTTGGTTCAGGTCAGGGACTGGCGCGACGAGATCGTGCGACTGGATTCTGTGGCTGAGCAGGCAGGGATCGCGGAGACGGCAGAATCGGAGATCGGCACACTGTCGGCGCGGCATGCCGCGATGGCTGCCCGCACCGAGGATATCGCGCGTGAGCGTGCGCAGCTGCCGGAGCAATTGAGCTCTGCTACATCAGAACTCGCCGATGCGCAGCGCTGCGAAGCGTCGTTGTCTGGTCTTCGGAATGCTTACGCGGCAGCAGCAGACAGAGCTGCGGCAGCACACGAGATCGGACGCGTGCGTGTGAAGGCCGAGGCGATGCGTGCCACAGTGCTCGATGCGCGCGACGTCCATCAGGCGGCTCGGGGGCGTTGGCTCGATCGGGTGCACACACGCATCGAAGGGATGGCCGCCGAGCTGGCCGGTTCGCTGAAACCGGGCGACGCGTGTCAGGTGTGTGGTTCGCCGGAGCATCCCGCTCTCGCGCAGCCCGGAACCGACACCGTAACCGAGGCCGACGTCGAGAAAGCCGCCGTTCTCGAACGCGCCGCAGAAGGTGCCTTGACGGTAGTTCTCGAGCAGGAGAGCGCACTGGCGTTGGAGATCGATCGATTGATCGCTCGCGGCGGCGACGGCGATGTCGGAGAGCTCGAGGCAGCGCGCGAGCAAGCACAGTCGACTCTCGAGAGCGCGCAGTCGAAGGCCGACCAAGCAGCGAGTGTCGCTGCGCGGGTGGCGGAACTCAGTGGCCGAGACAACACACTCGAGCAGGAGTCTGCAGCGTTGGCCACGGACGCGGCCACCGTCGTCGAGCGCATCTCAGCTCTGACGCTGCGAGCACAGGAGATTCGGGTCGCGATTGTCTCTGCAGCGGGCGAGGATTCGAGCATTTCGGCTAGGCGGGCCCGGTTCGAGACCTGGGCAACCGCGGCTACGACGGCGTCGGAAGCCCGCGACGACGCGGCCCGAGCACAAACTCGAGCTGTGGAGTTGTCGGCAAAACTGCTTGATGCGGCACTCTCCGCTGGTTTCGAGTCGGCTCCGGCCGCGCTGGCAGCTGTTCGGACGGCGGCACGCATCTCAGCGATTGAGGCAGAGGTTGCTCGGGCACGTGATTGCGGAGTAGCTGCGCGTTCAGTTCTCGACGACCCCGATGTTGCTGCTACGGCCGATGTTGCGACTGTGGACGTGGAAGGGCCTGGACTCGCTGCGCGTGAATGCACTGCAGCTGTCAACGAGGCCGTTGCAGCGGCGTCGCTGGCGGAAAATCGGGTTGCGGACCTCGAGCGGCTCAACGGCCAGCTCGAGAAAGCATACGAGGCAATTGCACCGCAGCGTGCGCGTCACGACGAGTTGGCGGCGCTGGCAGACGTGATCGCGGGCAAGGGGCAGAACAGCCGGAAGATGTCATTGCGGTCGTATGTGTTGGCGTCGCGGCTCGAGGAAGTTGCACTGTCCGCGTCGGTTCGGTTGCGTCGAATGTCCGGTGGGCGATACGAATTCGTTCACAGTGACGAAGCGGGATCCCGCGGTCGCCGCGGTGGCCTCGGGCTCGACATCCGCGACGATTTCACCGGCGTCGTGCGGTCGGCAAAAACACTCTCGGGTGGTGAGTCCTTCTTGGCGTCATTGTCTTTGGCATTGGGGCTTGCCGACGTTGTTGCCGCTGAATCCGGTGGTGTCGTGCTCGACACCATGTTCATCGACGAAGGATTCGGAACGCTCGACGCCGACACTCTCGACTCGGTGATGGGTGTACTCGACGAGCTTCGCGACGGTGGACGTGTTGTCGGGATAGTCAGTCACGTCGACGAAATGCGACAGCGAATCCCGAGTCGCCTGCACGTCATTCGGGGACGTGCAGGCTCCTCGGTTGAAGTGATTGCGGGCTGATCAGGACTTCTGGTCTTCGTCCGTGTTTGCCGCGCTGTTCTCGGATGGTTCGATCACGTCGGATGCGTTGCCCTTCGGCATAGGTTCGTTGTCCGTTGCACGTTCGTCGATCTGCTCACCGATATAGCGGATGACGACGGCGGCGACAGCGGCCACGGGAACTGCGAGGAAGGCACCGATGATTCCGTAGAGAGAGCTACCCGCAGCGACGGCAAGAAGCACGATAACCGCGTGGAGTTTCATCGACTTGCTTTGCAGGACAGGCTGAAGGACGTTTCCTTCGATTTGCTGCACCAGCAGGATGATGATCAACACGATGATCGCCGTGGTCAAGCCGTTGGCCACCAACGCGACCAGCACGGCGAGGGCGCCGGCAACAAATGCGCCCACAATCGGAATGAAGCCGCCGATGAACGTCAGAATCGCTAGCACGGGTGCCAGCGGGACACCGAGGATCAACAGTCCGGCGCCGATGAACACTGCATCGATCAGACTCACCAGAGCCTGGGTGCGGATGAACCCGCCGAGGGTGTCCCACATACGTGTCAGGACTTCTTCGAGGTGGCGGCCGGCCTTTCCGCCGCCCACTGCGTGGAGCCACGGGATGAACCGCGGGCCGTCCTTGATGAAGAAGAACGACAGAACCAGAACGAGGCCGAGCGTGACCAGTAGGGAACCGGCGGTGCTCACACCACTGAAAACGCCTGAGGCGATAGCTGTTCCGCTCTCCTGGACCTTGGCGACAACTGAATGGATAGCATTGTCGATCTGATCGTCCTGGAGGTTGAGCGGCGGTCCTTGCATCCAGTCCTGAACCTGGTTGATGCCCTCGGTTGTTTTGTTCGCCAGTTCAGGAGCTTGCCCGACGACTGACGGAATGATTCCGGCAATCACGCCGGCGAGCACACCGATCGACAGCAGCAGTGTGATGCCCGCTGCCGCTGCCGGTGGCAATCCGCGTTTGACCATTTCACGGGTGGGAGGCCACATGACCGTCGCGAGGACAATCGCCAAGGCAACGGGCAGCACGATCACCCATAGCTTTTCGACGAGCCAACCGAAGATCAGTGCGCCGATCGAAATGGATGCCAGCACCAACGACCACTTTGCGAGCCACATACCGCCCTGTCCGATGATCTCGCCGCGGTCGCGTGTACGCGCGGGAGTCGGCCCAGCTACCTTGTTGTCTTGCTCGCTCACTGATCGTCCTTTCGGTCGGCGTGGGATTTCTCCCCGCCGATGTATTTGACGTGATCTCGCTCGCCTGATCGTATCGCTGTCCGAATTGCGGCAGTGCATTCGGCGCGGCGGTGAGTATCTGGTCGAGTCAGTGCACGACTAACATTTCGACTATGAGAATTGCAGCAGCAGTTGTGGCAGCAACAATCGTCGTTCTGGGTCTCACCGCGTGCAGCGAGGAACAGACGAACGATGCACAGAACAAGGTAAACAGCGCGATCACCAGTGGACAGCAGGCTTTGGAGACCGCAAAAGAGTCAGCGGGCAATGCCATCGATCA
This sequence comes from Rhodococcus sp. NPDC056743, assembly GCF_042790355.1. Lineage (NCBI taxonomy): Bacteria > Bacillati > Actinomycetota > Actinomycetes > Mycobacteriales > Nocardiaceae > Rhodococcus > Rhodococcus sp. NPDC056743. The sequence goes on from NZ_JBHTZI010000010.1 coordinate 212,059, forward strand.
GGGGAAAACTGCTCTGTTCGTGGCGACGTTCCGCGGTGCGTACGCGCCGTTGGCGGCTGATCGTGATGACGCGGACATCGAGAAGATCCTGACGACGACGTGTGATGAAGTCGCGAAGGGGACCGATGAAGCAGCAGTGAAAGCGGAGATCATCACTCTGGCGGAGAACAACGGAACCGTTCCGACTCAGGAGCAGGCCGGCCACATTTACTCTCTGGCCAAGGCAGCCTGCCCCTGACCGTGAGTCAGCAGCAGCGGGCACCCGGATTGTTGTCCGCTGCTGCATGACGTCGACGCCAGAACTCTCGTTCGCTCAACAGCGGCGCATCGCTGTGGTTCCGCCGGGTGTGTTCGACGTACCGGGTGTAGTCCAGATCACCCATCACTGATCGGATCCACCACAGGATGCCCCGCAGTGTTGTTCTGACTTTTTCAGTCATGGTCAGTGCCCACCTGCATGTGCGGCGCCAGGTGCGCGGACCTTACCGGCCTTGATGAGCTCATCCCATTCCTTCTGAACTTCCTTCTCGGCCGGTGTCGAGATGAAACTCGCGGGACCGAAGATCTTCGACGGTTCTTCGGGCGACTCGGTGGTCGGGAGCCCGCCGGCCCTGATTGCCTTGATACACACGATGATTCCGGCAATCACCACGACGATGACAAGTGATGCGAAGATGATCGACAACGTGCCCTGAATGAACGTGTTGCGAATGACGGCATCGATTGCTTCAGGGGTCTTGGCGGAGCCGTGTGACGTCTCGCCGGCGGCTTTTGCGTCCTTGAACACGTTGTGCTGAGCCCCGTATCCGATAGCCGGATTATCGGAGAAGATCTTCTGCCACGACGCCGTCATGGTGACGATCAAGTCCCACACCAACGGAACTCCGGGGATCCAGGCCCACTTGAACAGTCCCTTTTTCATCACGATCGTCATGACCACAGTCAGCGCGATGGCTGCGAGCAGCTGATTGGCGATGCCGAACAAGGGGAAGAGCGTGTTGATGCCGCCGAGTGGATCGGTGACACCCATCAGCAGGATTGCGCCCCAGGCCGCAACAACGATCAACGAGCACAGCCACGCACCGACGCGCCACGACGGATCCTTGAACTTCTTTGCAGGACCGCCGAAGTTACCCAGCGAATCCGACAGCATGAATCGCGCAACGCGGGTGCCGGCGTCGATGGTCGTGAGGATGAAGAGTGCCTCGAACATGATCGCGAAGTGATACCAGAACGATTTCAGTGAGTCGCCGCCAAAAACGTCGCTGAGGACTTCGGACATGCCGAATGCCAGCGTCGGGGCGCCGCCCGTTCGCGAGATGATCGATTCCTCTCCGACGGCTTCAGCTGCCTGGGACAGGACTTCGGGGGAGATCGGGGCGATGCCGAGGGGCAGGTTGTTCACGTATTCCGCTGCGGTTTCCGGTGTTCCACCGGTCAGTGCGGCGGGAGCGTTGAGTGCGAAGTACAGGTGCTGATCGAGGATGCAGGCGGTGACGAGGGCCATGATGGCAACAAATGATTCGGTCAGCATGCCGCCGTAACCGATCATCCTGGTCTGGCTTTCCTTTTCGAGGAGCTTCGGTGTTGTTCCCGACGCGATCAGTGCGTGGAAGCCCGAGAGTGCGCCGCAGGCGATGGTGATGAACAGGAACGGGAACAGAGCGCCGGCAAAGGCAGGTCCTTCTCCGTTGGACGCGAACGGCGTCACGGCAGGCATGTTCAATACCGGTCGTGCAACGAGGATTCCGATGGCGAGCAAGGCAATGGTGCCGACCTTCATGAACGTCGACAGGTAGTCGCGGGGCGCGAGGAGAAGCCACACGGGCAGGACCGAGGCGGCAAATCCGTAGGCGATCATCAACCACGCGATGGTGACCTTGGACAGCGTGAACCAGTCTGTGCCCCAACCGGTGTCGGCGACCCAGCCGCCGGAGACGATGGCCAGCAGCAGCAGGACTACACCGATCAATGACACCTCGGAGACCTTGCCGGGCCGAAGGTAACGCAGGTAGACGCCCATGAACAGTGCGATGGGAATGGTCATCGCGATAGAGAAGACGCCCCAAGGACTTTCGGCGAGTGCGTTGACCACCACGAGCCCGAGAACGGCGATGAGGATGATCATGATGACAAACACGCCGATCAGCGCCGCGACGCCGCCGACGAGGCCGAGTTCTTCACGGGCCATCTGACCGAGACTGCGGCCGCGTCGTTTGGACGAGATCCACAGAACCAGGAAATCCTGTACGGCACCGGCAAAGACAACTCCGATGATGATCCACAAAGTACCTGGTAGATAACCCATTTGCGCTGCCAGGACGGGGCCGACGAGTGGGCCGGCACCCGCGATGGCGGCAAAGTGATGGCCGAAGAGAACCCGTCGATCCGTCGGCATGTAATCGGCGCCGTTTTCCATGATCTCGGCGGGAGTGGCGACGTCGTCTCGCGGCTTGACGAGTTTGCGTTCGATCAACCGCGCGTAGAACCGATAAGCGATCAGGTACGTACAGATCGCGGCCAACACGAACCAGACGGCGCTGATGTGTTCATTTCGAACTATCGCAATCATGTACCAGGCGAGGCCGCCCACCAGTCCGATGATCAGGAAGACAAAGCGAGCTGTCGGTGAGATAGGGGTGCGGTCCACCACGCCGACGGGTGGTAGGTCAGGGTCTGTTCTCAGGTACTCGACATTCGGTTCCGGCGCCGTCGTCAGGCTCATCGTCGAACTCCGTCCACTAGTACAAATGTGGCCGCCGTCACAGCGGGCCATCTGTCACTGTAGGACGAGAAGTGTGAATCCGCGCGATACGTGGCCGGTATTTCAGAATCGATGAGCGTCGGAGTCGATCCAGTCGGTGAGCCAGCTTTGTGGCGGGGAGTCGAGCAGTTCGCCGGGCATGAGCCAGTCGAACAGATCGGCATAGGTCCGAGTCGTGAGGCCGTCGATCCGACGGTTCAGCATTGCCGGTTGCAGCTGATCGAACGAATCGATACCCATTGACGCGATCATCTGTTGCGCGCTGGCGACGGTTGCCTTCTGGAATCGGTACACACGTTCGCTCTTGTCGGGGACGTCGAGGGCGCGCGTGCGGGCCGGGTCTTGAGTCGCAACGCCGACGGGGCAGCGGTTGGTGTGGCACATCTGGGCCTGAATGCAGCCCACCGCAAACATCATTGCGCGGGCGGCCATCGTGAAATCGGCTCCCTGAATGATGCGTTTGACGATGTCCGAGCCGCTGGCAACTTTGCCGGACGCTCCGACCTTCACGAGATCCCGTAATCCCGTCCCCACCAACGCGTTGTGGACCAGCATCAAACCCTCGGTCAGAGGCATGCCCATGTGATCCTCGAACTCGACCGGGCCGGCGCCGGTGCCGCCTTCGGAACCGTCGACGATGATGAAGTCCGGCGTGATGCCGCGTTCGATCATCGCCTTGCAGATGCCGAGGAACTCGCGACGCGAACCCACGCAGAGTTTCATTCCGACCGGCTTGCCGCCGGACAACGTCCGCAGCGTTTCGACGAAGTCGACCAGTTCGACAGGTGTTCCGAATGTGGTGTGAGCGGGCGGCGATATGACGGTCTGGCCGACGGGAACGCCTCGCGTGTCGGCGATTTCGGGGGTGACCTTGACCCCGGGAAGTACCCCGCCCAATCCGGGCTTGGCGCCTTGCGAGAGTTTGATCGAAATGGCTTTCACCTGGTCCAAGGCTGCGCGCTCGGCAAAGCGTTCCGGATCGAATTGCCCGTCCTCGGTTCGGCATCCGAAGTAGCCGGACGCGATTTCCCAGATCAGGTCGCCACCGTGTTTGCGGTGATACGGACTGATGGCACCTTCTCCGGTGTCGTGGGCAAAGCCGCCTTTCGCGGCGCCCGCGTTGAGTGCCTCGATTGCATTGGCGGACAACGATCCGAAGCTCATCGCCGAGACGTTCAGAAGAGCGATGTCGTACGGTTTGGTGCAATCGCGTCCGCCGAGGCGTACTCGCGGAATGGTGTCGGGGGCTGTGCGGGCCCGGATCGAATGTGTCATGAACTCGTAGCCGATCGCATTGACATCGCGCTCGGTTCCGAAAGGTTCCTCGGCCAGCGTTCCCTTTGCGCGCTCGTACACCAGATCGCGTGTCTCCCGATCGAATGGCGTTCCATCGGTGGATGATTCGACGAAGTACTGCTGAATCTCCGGTCGGATTTTCTCGAGCAGGAATCGTGCGTGGCCGATAATCGGGTAGTTACGCAGAATGCTGTGCCGCCGCTGAGTCAGATCGTACGTACCCACCGCAGCCACCGCGAGTGCGACAACCGCGATCACCCACCATCCCGGCGAGACGACGCTCGCGAGCGTCGCCGTTCCGAGTCCGACGATCCATATGGCGAGCACAATCAGCATCCGAGTCACTTCGAGAGCGTAGGCGCTCACTGCGACACCGCGACGTCCGCTTCCATTAGGTTCTGCAGTAGAGAACCGAAACCGAATCTTTGGGGGATTGATGACCGAACCGCAGGAACCGAAACCGACCTACGGCGAGACACCGAGCTACGACCAATCAGCCGCCGCCGGCCAGCAGTATCAGCAGTACCCGACCGAGCAGTACCCGACGGGCCAGCAGTACGGCGCGCCGCAGCAGTATGCAGCCCCACAGACGTACACACAGCCTCAATACGGGCCGCCGAAGTCCAATGCAGGCTGGGCCGTCGCGTCGATCATCTTCTTCTGGCCGGTCGCGTTTGCCGCGTTCAACCACCTGCACGACATCTATCCGAAGTGGGCGATGGGCGATCACCAGGGCGCTCAGTACGCGTCGGAGCGGGTGAAGAAGCTCGGGCAGATCGCGCTCTTGATCGCGGTCATCGGATGGGTTCTGCTCATCGCGTTCTACGTCATCTTCCTGGTCGCGATCGTGGCGTCCGTCGACAGCTACAACTACAACTGATCACCTGCGGCGACGTGACGGTGGGGCGAGTACCCGTCGCGTCGCCGCGAGGCCGTAGAATCCACAGACCGTGAGCCTTACCCTCGGAATCGTCGGACTGCCCAACGTCGGCAAGTCCACCCTTTTCAATGCACTGACCAACAACGACGTGTTGGCTGCGAACTACCCGTTCGCGACCATCGAACCCAACGTCGGCCTGGTCGAGCTGCCCGATCCGCGGCTGCAGAAGCTCGCCGAGATCTTCGGCTCCGAGCGCATCCTTCCCGCGACCGTGTCTTTCGTCGACATCGCCGGAATCGTGAAGGGCGCCTCCGAGGGTGCCGGCCTTGGCAACAAGTTCCTCGCCAACATTCGTGAAGCCGACGCAATCTGCCAGGTAGTGCGCGTTTTCGCTGACGACGACGTCATCCACGTCGACGGCAAGGTCGATCCGGCCTCGGACATCGAGGTCATCGAGACCGAGCTCGTGATCGCCGACATGCAGACGCTCGAGAAGGCTCTGCCGCGTCTGGACAAGGAAGCTCGCAAGAACAAGGAGCTCAAGCCGGCCCACGACGAGGCGCTCAAGGCCCAGGCTTTCCTCAATGAGGGCACGACGCTCTTCAGCGTCAAGGACAAGCTCGACTTCTCGCTGCTGCGTGAGTTGAGCCTGCTCACCACCAAGCCCTTCCTGTACGTCTTCAACGCCGACGAGTCGGTGCTCACCGACGCGGCGAAGATCGCTGAACTGCGCGCATCCGTCGCTCCGGCCGACGCCGTGTTCCTCGACGCCAAGGTGGAGCAGGAACTCCTCGAACTCGACGAGGAAGACCGCCAGGAAATGCTCGACTCGATCGGTCAGACCGAGCCCGGCCTGCACGCTCTCGCACGCACCGGTTTCCACACTCTCGGACTGCAGACCTACCTGACGGCTGGTCCGAAGGAAGCTCGCGCCTGGACCATCCACAAGGGCGATACCGCGCCCCAAGCTGCCGGCGTCATTCACACCGACTTCGAGCGCGGCTTCATCAAGGCTGAAATCGTGTCCTTCGACGATCTCGTCGAGGCGGGTTCCATGGCCGCAGCCAAGGCTGCCGGCAAGGTCCGCATGGAGGGCAAGGACTACATCATGGCCGACGGCGATGTGGTGGAGTTCCGCTTCAATGTTTAGAATCCCTGTTCAGAGGGTCTTTCCTGGCTCTCCGTCCGCGGTGGGTCCGCAACGATGGCCGACCGAGTCCTGATGCCAAGGGGGGCCGTTCTCGTCAGGGAACAGCCAGGCACGCGGTTGCTGCCAACGAACTGACGCGCATGTTCCGCCAAGATCTCGAGCAGCCTGTCGGGGGTGATGGCCTCGGTCGGATCCTCGGCGAGCATCTTGTCTCGTTTGGCGGCACGTAGAACTGAGCGAGCATTCTGGAACCGTGTCTTGATCGTGCTTGGCTGCAGGGGGATATGCCAGCGCACGACGGGCCGATCACGTCTGGGGAGCGCTGGCACACACGACGAAGCCCCCACCCTCACAGGTGGGGGCCATCCGTCGTCTATAGAACAGGGCGATGCTCGTAGGCGTTCAACCCTGCATGGACGAAACATGCGATCTCACGCTCTGGCAGATGGAGGTGGACTCAGTGGGTCCGCCCGCAGAGCGAGGATCCTGGATAGCTGAGCACCTTCGTGCACGAACACGGCCAGAACCCCAAACTATCGGGATGCGACACCGTGGGAGCCGCGCGAAAGCCGCCTCGCGCGTCGGTCAGCTAGCGGAACTCAGTGAACCGGCGACGACACTGGCGACGCCGACCATGACGAGACTTCCGAAAGCCCAGCTGGCAAATCCGGCAATGTTCTCGGCCAGCGTGAAACCGGGGGACGAACCCATAGCTAACTCCTTCAAGTGGTAGTGGATGCGCAGCGATATCGGCAGGATGCCGAAGAAATGACCGTCCCGGGCGCCTCACTCGCGCCTCGTTGAGTGGAGCGTCCGGCGCGACCCGGCCAGACGGTACTCGCAGGGCTGCTGGCAGAGGATACCAAAGACCCCGCACCGGGAGGCGGAGTCTTTGGATACGCTGTGGCACCGCTACAAGATCAACGTATCGATCTGGCCTCACCTGACGGAGCGATACTCCGCGATCACAGACGAGACTTGTATGTAGTTGACAGCTCCCAGCCCTTGGCGATGTCCGCAGGGTCCCATTCGTCACTTCCTATTCGTTCGGCGACTTTGTCTAGGTAGTTACTGGGACGTTGTCCGTTTCATGCAGAGGATTCGATCAGACCGGTCTGATACTTCGACGCTTCAGGGTGCATCTCAACCCAGCGGTACGCGGGCCGTCTGTCTTTCACCAGCTGACCTTCCTGACTGATCTGAGGAGTGATCCCCAGAGCTTCCTCTGATATGCGGATTACCTGTTCGAGGATCCGGTGGACGTCGTTCGAATCGGAGTCGGTGTACTCGCCACTTCGAATATTTGAGTTGGCGTGGTCTACCTCCATCAATCTGGTGCCCTCCAAGCTCCCGATGATTTCGGCCCTCAACATGCGCGGATGGGGTACGTTCCAGAAGTTGCGCAGTGTGGTCACGGTCAAGGCTGCCAGGCGACGAGTTTTGCGCATCTTCCTGTCCACATAGAACGCCGGCGACCCACTGTCGCCGGGATCTTCAGGTAGACGGGTCGGCCTATTCCAGCCGAGACCGCACAGCAGTTCCTCGCGGCGCGGGCGATCCTGTAGCGAGGGGCAAGGTAAGCATTCGAAACGACTTCGCCGCGAATATCGCGGTTGCTCCACCTCAGGAACTGGATCCACGGAGGTGATCCGGAGCTGACTGGTGCTTCGTGCCACTCGAAGATCAATATGTCGTCGACCTCCATCGCGGCGAGGTGTTTGGAGAGCCCGTCCCGAAAGGCCACCCAGTCATGGTCGAGTCTTGCTCCGACAGGTTCGCCGTGGCACTGACGGGGACGTCCCCGCGGGGACGCGGGGACCATGTTCGGATCGGGGGACCGGTAGTCATCCAGCGACATTCGGGCCGGAAATCAGAAGCGCGGTGCAAGAGGGTCCGTTCAGTCCGTCCAGAGCTAGGAGTCGGACGCGGGCATCTCGCTGAGCGTCCGACGTGTGACAAACCGCCGCGGTCTTCCCGACAGCGGATCGGTGAATTCGAGTTCCCTCGCGAGCAATTGGAGTGGTAGGGAATGATCGTCCGGCGCGTCGGGCAATAGGTCGGGGTATCGCCGGTCGCCCAGGATTCCGGCGCCGAGAGCCGCCAAATGTACCCGCAACTGGTGCAACCGACCGGAGTGCGGACGCAGAACCGTGTGCAGCACAGCACGTCCGGAGGCGCTCACGCCCGTCCCTCGCGCCTCGATCATGGTCTCGGAGTTAGGTTCACGGCTGTCGTCGACGAGGACCCGCAACTCGCCGCGCCGAGCTTCGATGTGGTTGCGGTAGACGAGGGGACCGTCGGATTCGGCGAGCCTCGGGGCATCCTGGCCCCACCGGGACGGTCGCGCCGACACCGCCTCATAGACCTTCGTGACCTGCCGCTTCTCGAACAATGACTGGTACGCACCGCGCGTCGCGGGGCGGGCCGAGAACATCACCACGCCCGCGGTGCCCCGGTCGAGTCGATGGATCGGCGTCAGATCTGGGTTGTCGAGGCGGACCCGCAGTCGGACGAGAGCCGACTCACGCAGGTAGCGCCCGCTAGGGGTGGTCGGAAGAAAATGTGGTTTGTCGATCACGACGAGGTCGTCGTCGACGTGCAGGATCTCCTCGTGGAACGGCACCGGGTCCTCCGCCGGCAACTCACGGTAGTACCAGACAAACTGGTGCGCGCTGAACTCTGTGCTCCGGCAGATCGGGTGGCCGTCGATACCCACGAACTCGCCGTCGTCGAACCGTCGATACAGGTTTTCGGCGTCCAGATGGTCGAACTTCGCCACGACGTACTCGGCGATCGTCGCCCACGGCCCGGACAGCGGGATGCGTAGACGCGTCGGGCCAACTCCGTTCTTGACGGGCAGCGGCGGGGGCATTGACACGCAGGCAATCATCCCATCGACTGCTGGTCAGCGATGATTCGGTGTGGCGCCGCCGGGGACGTCCCCGCGGGGACGCGGGGATCCGTCTCGGAGCGGTGGTCGCCGCAACCTACAAACCGTCGAGTTCACTGACACCTACGCGCAACGACCCGAGGCCCGCAGCCTGGCCAGCTGTTCAACCAACCTGAGGCGATGTTCGCGAAACCGCCGGGCAGCATCACCGTTGCCCATGAGCTCCGCGTCAGCCAGTAGGTATTCACAGTTGTCCAGCTGATCCGTCAAGGTCATCACCGGAAATCACCTCTCATTGCCCGAATAAGTACCTGTCAAGGATGCGGGCGGGGGAGCCTGGAGACATCCGCTGAACTACCTATGCAGGTACCTATCCGGCGCGACCACACCGCCGTCTGTAACGATCCAGCTACACCTGCGGTCAATGTTGCGCATGGGGCGCTTGCGTCGTAGATACTTCACCGGTGAATCCGACAAAACGGACCGTCCTTTCCGCCATTTCGATGGTGACGCTCGTTATCGCAGGATTGCTGGTCGCGGCCCCGGCCAGCGGCGCTGAACCGTCGGCCTGGCGGTACACGATGGTGGCGTTCAGCAACGCCAGCGACCGCGACATGGATGTATTCGAGTCCGCGGACGGCACTGGATTCCAACTCGTCAAACCGTCGGCGTATCGGCCCCCGTCCGGGCTGGTGCGTGATCCGAGCATCTTCCGGAATACCGACGGAATGTATTACCTCACCTACACAACGGGCGGAACGAGTATCGGCTTCGCACGCAGTACCGACCGCATCACCTGGACACCTCTGGCGAACTATTCACTCCCGTTCTGCTGTGCCTTCATGCCAGGCACCGGGGACGGCACGGGTTCAGCGAGCCCGCCGGGCTTCTCGGGGTCGGCCGGCTTCAGCGACGGCCCGTCGTTGTCACCGTTCGTCACCAAAGCCTGGGCACCCGAGTGGTTCGTCGACGGCGACCGCGTCAACGTCATCGTGTCGATGTCGACCGGTGGAGGATTTGTGCCGTATCTGATGACGGCGCTGGAACCGTCGCTGCGGTTGTGGAGCCTGCCAGTTCCGCTCGCCGGGATCGGTGCGGACCACATCGACACCACCGTGGTCAAGGTGGGATCGACCTATCATGCGTTCACCAAGAACGAGACGACGAAGGTTGTCGAGCATGCGGTCGCGCCGTCGGCAACGGGCCCCTATTCCTTTGTCCCGCCCGGAAATTGGGGAACGTTCGTGGAAGGTCCTGCGCTGGCTCAGTTGCCGAACGGCGACTGGCGAATCTATCTCGACGCCTATGTCGAAGGAAAGTACCTGTATTCCGACAGCGCCGATGGCCTGAACACCTGGTCGCCCGTGCAAGAGCTTCCCGGCCTTTCCGGGACGGCCCGCCACGTCGGCGTGATGAGGGAACCGGCATAACCACGACTACTCGCAGGGCAATTCTGCAGACGCAGGGGTAACTGGCCCTGCGTCTGCAGATTCAGGCTGCGGCGGGGAGCAGCTTGACGTCCTGAGCCTGTGCCGTCATCCAATCGGCCAGCACTTGGCAGCCCGTGCGCCCGCTGGCGTCGAGGGGTTCGCTCGCGTAGCTGACATGCCGCCCGCCGCGGGGGTTCCGGATCTGGAAGCGCCGCCAGCTCACTCGGCTGGGTAGGTATCCCAGGACTTCGAGGAATGCCGTGTGGAGGCGTCGTAGATCCTTGCGCCACTGCTGCGGGCTGAAATGAGTTTTCTGCGCGTTCTGAAAAGTGTTGCTTCGGAGCAGTTCCCACACCTTGTTTGCCCACACTCGCGCCTGGGTGAAGGACATCCAGCTGGTGAGGTCGGCGATGTCACGAATGTAGCTGTCGTCGCTGGCGTTACAAATCAAGTCCTGCGGATGTCCGATCCACTTCACCGGGATCCACGACGGAATTTCGGGTCCGTCGCCGGCGACGCCATACCCCTCGCAACCTGTGAGAACCCCGACTGGTTGTTGCGGATCGGAGATCAACCCGATCCCGATGATGTTGCTGCCGTTCGCTTTCGGCAGGGCCGCGCGAATGACCGAGCATCCTTGTGAGTATCCGATGAGCATGACGGGTCCGCGGACCTCGGCGAGAGCCGCCACCAGCGCCTGGGCGCCCATTTCGGTGCTGTGACGGAAACTCGAGCCGCCGTCGGCAACAGGTCCGTACGACGCGGGGTAGCTCACCCACGTGGCGTCGAAGCGATCGTCGAGTTCACGCGTCACCGCGCTCAGTAGTCCGACTACGTGGGTGCGGGTGTCACCGTCGTACGACTCGCCGGTGCCGCCGACTGCAAAAACCGTTACCTCTGCCATGTCCACCATGGTCTACGGCAATTCTGAGAGGTCTGCGATCAAAGCCTGAGAGAACGCTGGCAATCCCGATACCCTGCGAAATCGTTATAAAAGGCGCACCATCAAAGCTATGACGACGGCATATCGCTCTCGGAAGAAGAAGGTTTCCATCGTCGGCGCCGGCAGTGTCGGCACGGCCATCGCCTATGCGTGCCTCATCCGTGGATCAGCGGACGTACTGGCCCTCTACGACACGAACGCAGCGAAGGTGCGTGCGGAGGTGCTCGATCTCAACCACGGCACTCAATTCACCCCACCGTGCTCGGTCGATGGTGGTGACGACATCGCTGTGACGGCAGGGTCCGATCTGGTGGTGGTGACAGCCGGGGCCAAGCAGAAACCCGGGCAGTCCCGTCTCGAGTTGGCGGCGGTCAACGTGAAGATCGCGCAGACTTTGACGGAGCAGCTTCTCTCGCAGTCGCCCGAAGCGATCATTCTTTTTGTCAGCAATCCCGTCGACATCGCGACGTACGCAGCGGTTCAGGCCGCGGGCCCGCCGTACCGTCATCGGATCTTCGGATCGGGGACGGTGCTGGACACGGCACGTCTGCGCTTTCTCATGGCGTCGAAGTTGGGTGTTGCAGTCGAGAATGTGCACGCGTTCATCGTCGGTGAGCACGGCGACTCCGAAATTCCGTTGTGGTCCAGCGCCACCATCGGCGGTGTTCCGGCAACGGCATTTGTGGGTCCCTCAGGCAACACACTCGACAGCACGATCCGCGACGAGGTCGCGACCGCGGTGGTGCAAAGCGCGTATCAGATCATCGAAGGCAAGGGCGCGACGAACCTTGCAATCGGGCTGTCGAGCGCTTTCATGGTGGAGGTGGTGCTGCGCGACGAGCAGCGGGTGCTGCCGATTTCGACTTTGCAGAACGGAGTACACGATCTGGACGGGGTATGCCTGTCGTTACCGACATTGGTCGGCGGGGCGGGCGCCGGCCGCGTACTGGAAGTGCCGTTGGCGGAGGGCGAACGCGCGGGTCTGCAGGCGTCGGCGCGAACACTGCGTGATGTTCAGCATTCTCTCGGATTGTGAAGTGCTGCCATGTCGTATATCGGGCATATAGGATCAGCTAATGATTAGCTTTTTGATTCGCGCCGCGATTTTCCTGGGGTCTGCGGCCGTCGGACTTCTTGTTGCGTCGTTGATTCTTTCAGGCTTCTCGGCGCCCACATCAGGATTCGTCGTGGCGGTCGTGATCTTTGCGATTGCGCAGTCGGTTCTGTCGCCGTTCATTGCCAAGGTGGCAAAGCGCCATGCCCCGGCATTTCTCGGCGGAATCGGATTGGTGTCGACATTTGTTGCTCTTCTGCTGGCGTCGATTTTCTCCAACCTGTCGATCACCGGCGTCTCGACGTGGATTCTGGGAACCGTCGTCGTGTGGCTGGTAACTGCAGTTGCGACGCTGGTGCTTCCGCTGTTGTTCGTGCGTAAGAAAGTGCAGGAGCGGAAGGCTTAGCCGTGCGCCCGAATATCGGAATGGATTACACAGTCCTGGACTGTCCGGATCCGGCTGCGCTGGCACGCTTCTACGAACAAGTGCTCGGGTGGAGAACCATTCGCGCCGAAGATGATTGGCACGTGATCGAAGGGGCGCCGGGCCGGCGACTGGCATTTCAGCTCGCCCCGGATTTTGTTCCGGTGGACTGGCCGAGCGTGGGTGTGGGAATCCATCTCGACCTCGTCATCGACGCTTTCGGCCCGGCCGAAGAGTGGGTACTGAGTCTCGGTGCGGAGCGCGTCGACGCAACCCCCGAGCATCCGACCTTCCGCGTCTACCGCGACCCGGTCGGCCATCACTTCTGTCTATGCCTGCGGGATTGAGTTCTGTCTCGACGGCGGCAGCGTCAGCGTGGATAATTCCGGAGACTGATCGCCCCTAGAGCTCTGGAGAGAAGACTATGGCTTCACAGAATTCCGACGAGTTTCTGGTCGAACGCTCCGCCGTCATCAATGCGGAGGCCGCCACTGTCTTCGATCTGATCAACGACTTCCACCACTGGACCACCTGGTCTCCGTGGGAGGGCCTGGACCTGGCGATGCAGCGGACGTACTCGGGACCCGATTCCGGCGTTGGTGCGTCGTACGCCTGGTCTGGCAACAAGAAGGCCGGTTCAGGTTCGATGACGATTACGGAATCAGTTCCGAGTAGCCGTGTCGTGTTGGATCTTTCGTTTCTCAAACCGTTCAAAGCCCAGAACGTCACGACCTTTCTTCTCGAGCCGCAGAACAGTGGTGTTCGCGTGACGTGGCAAATGACAGGGAAGAAGAACTTCTTCTTCAAAATTTTCGGATTCATCTTCAGCATGGACAAAATGGTGGGCAAGGACTTCGAGAAGGGCCTCGCGCAGTTGAAAGCCGAAGCCGAAAAGGGCTGATGCCGCGGTGGTACCGTCACCCGGTGCTACGGATGACGCCCACCGACGCCCAAACTTTCTGGATTTCGGAAAAGATCCCCAACGATCAGCTCCTGCTCTATTGCTTCGAGGGGCAATCGGAATCGCTCGAGGATGTGCGACGCGCGGTCCTCGATCGCGCGTCGTCGATGCCGGATCTGGGCGTGCGGATTCGTGAAGTGCCGTGGCATCTGGATTATCCGCTGTGGGAACCGATGCCGGTTGACGAGTCGTTGGTCGTGACGCATCGACTTCCCGGCTCTTCGTGGGAAGAGTGCATCAACGCGATCGAAGTGTTGCTCGAGAATCACGTCAACCCGCGCGTGACCCCATGGCTCCTACACCTTTTCGAGGGTGTGCGCGGCGCGCCACGCTGCGACGGGCCTGCGTTGATTGCCGTTCTGCAGGTGGCGCATTCGTTGGCAGACGGCAAGCGGGCGAGCGGCATTGCGCGCACGCTCTTCGCAGCTGAGGAGCCGAAACGTGAAGAGATCGATCGGCGTTCGAGCAGTTCGGCGGAAATACTCACCCGTGCGGCACTGCGGCTGCCGGGTCAGATCTACCGCCTTTTCCGCGACGGTCGCGCGGGTCATCGAGCTCAGCTACAACTCGAAGCCGATACGGAAGCCGGAGTTGTTGCGCCGCAGGCTCCCAACCGGCCGAAGGTTACCTCGAACATTCCTCCCGATGCGCACCGGCTGGTGCGGATGGTGGTGCGCGACGCGGCAGATCTCCGAGCGGAAGGCGTGTCCGTGACGGTGGGGGCGATGACGGCGATCTCGGTGGCCATGACCAAGTATCTGCTGGCAGCCGATGGCGTCGTACCCCCCGAGTTGGGCGCCGAAGTGACCATCGCGAAGGACGGAAAACCGACATCGCGCAACCACTTCCGCAACGCAGGTGTAGGTCTGTTCCCCGAGGTGGCAGACCTGCGTGAGCGCGCCGGGCGAATCAAGGAGTCGATGGCCGAGCGCCGGGCACGAGCAGCGCACCCATCCAGTGCAGCGTCGGACCGTGCGCTGGAGGCTGTGCCGGGGCCGCTTATTCGTTGGGGTGTACAGCAATACGATTTCACAGCGATTCCCGAGACGGTGACGGGCAATACTGTGGTGTCGAGTGTGGCCCGTGGAGCAGCCGATCTGGTGTTCGGCGGCGCTGCAGTGCGATTCACCGCCGGTTTTCCGAGCCTGTCGCCGGTCATGTCACTCACCCACGGTGTGCACGGTATCGGTGACACCGTGACCATCAGCATCACGACCAGTCCGTCGGCGATTGCAGATATCGACCACTACGAACAACTGATGCATGACGCGATCGACGAGGTGCGCGATACCTTTGCGAGACGGGTCTGATCTACTGGCCCGATGGGATTCACGCGTGCGGAGTTGGAGTCGTATCGCGACGCCGAGATCGACGATCTGATCGGACCGGGTTGCCGATTGCTGTTCGTTGGCATCAATCCGGGATTGTGGACGGCGGCAACGGGTGCGCATTTCGCGCGGCCGGGTAATCGTTTCTATCCGGCGTTGTTGCGGGCCGGCATCATCGAGCGGCCGATAGATCCGTCGGACGGTATGTCGGCAGCAGACACACAACACCTGATCGACCGGGGAGTGGGCATCACCAATCTGGCGGTGCGGGCAACGGCACGCGCAGATGAATTGACGTCGGAGGAACTCGCGGCCGGTGGACTTCGGGTGCGAAAGGTCGTGCGGGAAACAATGCCTGTTGTCGTTGCTTTTGCCGGGATCACCGCCTATCGAACAGCTTTCGGTAACAAGAAGGCCAAGGCCGGTCGTCAGGACCACGATTTCGAAGGCTCGAAGCTCTGGATCGTGCCCAATCCCAGTGGACTCAATGCGCACGAAACGGTGGACACGCTCGCGGCCAAATATCGCGATGCGGCACGAGACGCCGGAATCGTGTAACAGATATCGGAGTTCGGTTAAGGCGGCGCAAATTAGGCGCTACAGTGCAGGTATGTCATTTCTTTACAATGTCTTTGTAGTCATTCACCTGCTCGGCATGGCGGCCCTTGTCGGTAGTTATTTCACAGTCCTGAAGGCCCCCTCGGTTACCGAGGTGATGGTCTGGGGAGCGCGCCTGCAGTTCGTGTCGGGCCTCATCATCGTCGGACTCGGGGAAGGTGCTCTGGACAAGAACTACATTCACGCCAAGATCGCTGTGAAGCTTGTACTTTCACTGGTCATCGTCGCGCTGGCGGAGATCACGCGGGCCAGGCAGAAGAAGGGGCAGCCCAACCCCAATCTCGTGCACGTCGTCGGTGGACTGTCCATCGTGACCGTCTTTGTGGCCGCACTCTGGACCTGACAAACACACAAAAGGGCCCCGGCGAATCGGAAATCGCCGGGGCTCTTTGCTATTGACGTGTCTACAGACCCGGACGCTTGCCGATCGTCAGGGTTACCTCACCGGTATGGGCAAAGAAGTCGTTGCCCTTGTCATCGACGACGATGAACGCGGGGAAGTCCTCGACGTCGATCTTCCAGACAGCTTCCATACCCAGCTCGGCGTACTCGAGGATGTCGACCTTCTTGATGCAGTCGAGCGCCAGACGAGCAGCCGGTCCACCGATGGATCCGAGGTAGAAACCGCCGTGCGTGTTGCACGCGTCGGTGACCTGCTTGGACCGGTTTCCCTTGGCCAGCATGATCATCGAGCCGCCGGCGGCCTGGAACTGCTCGACGTACGAGTCCATCCGGCCGGCGGTGGTGGGGCCGAAGGAACCGGAGGCCATGCCGTCGGGTGTCTTGGCGGGGCCGGCGTAGTACACCGGGTGATCCTTGAGGTACTGCGGCATTTCCTCGCCGGCGTCGAGGCGTTCCTTGATCTTCGCGTGGGCGATGTCGCGGGCCACGACCAACGGGCCGGTAAGCGACAGACGTGTCTTCACCGGGTGCTTGGAAAGCTCGGCGAGGATTTCGGCCATGGGCTTGGTGAGGTCGATCTTGACCGCTGCGCCCTTGCCGGTTCCGGAGATGCCGTCGGTGTCGGCGTCGAGTTGCGCGTCGGTGACCTCGGGCAGGAAACGGCCCGGGTTGAACTCGAGTTGCTCGAGGAACACGCCCTCGGGAGTGATCTTGGCCTTGGCCTGACGGTCTGCGGAGCACGACACGGCAATGGCAACGGGCAGCGAAGCGCCGTGGCGGGGGAGTCGGACGACACGGACGTCGTGGCAGAAGTACTTACCGCCGAACTGGGCGCCGATGCCGATCTTCTGCGTGAGCTCGAAGACCTTCTTCTCGAGCTCGTGATCGCGGAAGCCGCGGCCCGTGATGGCGCCTTCGGTGGGGAGCTCGTCGAGGTAGTGCGCCGACGCGTACTTGGCGGTCTTCATCGCGAACTCGGCAGACGTGCCGCCGACGACGATCGCGAGGTGGTACGGCGGGCAGGCTGCGGTACCGAGTGAGCGGATCTTCGCCTCGAGGAACTGCATCATCGAGTCGGGGTTCAGGATCGCCTTGGTTTCCTGGTACAGGTAGGACTTGTTGGCGCTACCGCCGCCCTTGGCCATGAACAGGAACTTGTACGAGTTCTCATGTCCGGCAGCAGTATCGGCGTACAACTCGATCTGTGCGGGCAGGTTGTTTCCGGTGTTCTTCTCGTCCCACATCGTGATGGGGGCGTTCTGCGAGTAACGCAGGTTCAGGCGCGTGTACGCGTCGTAGACACCGCGGGCGATGGACTGCTCGTCGTCACCGGGGGTGAGGACGTGCTGTCCGCGCTTGCCCATGACGATGGCGGTGCCGGTGTCCTGGCACATCGGGAGAACACCCGCGGCGGCGATGTTTGCGTTCTTCAGCAGATCGAGGGCAACGAACTTGTCGTTGTTGGACGCCTCGGGATCGTCGAGAATGCTCGCCAGCTGCGTCAGGTGGTCGGTACGCAGGTAATGGGAGATGTCGTGCAGAGCCGTTTCGGTCAGCAGACGCATCGCTTCGGGCTCGACCTTCAGGAAGGTCCGGCCGTCCGGACCTTCGACTGTCGACACCCCTTCAGTGGTGAGCAGTCGGTACTCGGTGGTGTCCTCACCGATCGGCAACAGGTCCTCATAGAGGAAGTCGGCCATCATTTCTCCTGAACAAGGGTGCGTGCGAAGGTCTCGTTCAGGTTATCGTTGGGGGTTTTCCTCGATCACGCCGGGCGGTCGGACGGCGGCAGTGACTGGGCTGTTCGCCCACGAGAGCGAACATTTCAGGCAATAATGTCCGTCTGTGCTCGGCGACAAGAGGGACGGTTCGATGAGAGGTACCCGGACAGTGGGCGGATTGATCGCTGCGGCGATTCTCCTCGCCGCGCCGTCGACGGCGGTGGCCGCCGGTCCGGCCGCGTTCGGCGCAGAATCCGACGGTCCGCGGGTGATCAGTGCCGTGCCCGGCGAAGGGCGCCTCGTCGACGTCGTCGTCTACTCACCGTCGATGGATCGCGGAATTCCGGTCCAGGTGCTTCGTCCGGCCGACACGTCGGCTCCCGCTCCGACGCTGTATCTGCTCAACGGAGTTGACGGTGGGAAGAACGACGCGACGTGGTCGGCGCGCACGGATGTCCCGGAGTTCTTCGCCGACAAGCACGTCAACGTCGTCACCCCGTTGGACGGCGCCTTCAGCTATTACACCGATTGGCTCAGGCCGGATCCGGGTCTCGCGAGGATCAACGAGAACAACGGCGTGAACATGTGGGCCACGTTCCTCACCGCGGAACTGCCACACGTGATCGACGAGTATTTCGACACGACGGGTGAGAACGCACTCGGCGGGATCTCCATGGCCGGCACGTCGGTGTTGAACCTGGCGATGGCTGCGCCGACGGTCTACAACAGTGTCGGTTCGTTCAGCGGCTGCGCGATGACCAGCCCCGGTCCGGGGCAGGACTTCGTGAAGGTGGTCGTCGGAATCGGCGGCGGTAACCCCGAGAACATGTGGGGGCCGTACAACGACCCTGCATGGGTGGCACACGATCCGGTGGTGAATGCGGAGAAGCTACCGCGAATTCCGATGTACATCACGACGGCGACGGGCATTCCCGGTCGGTACGACACGTTGGCCGATCCGCGCATCGACAACAGTGTCGCGGCGTTGGCTGCAACCCTGGCTCTCGGTGGGGGCATCGAGGCCGCCACGCACTTCTGCACAACACAGTTGGCGGATCGGACGACCGCTCTGGGGATGGACAACATCCGGTACAACATCAAACCGGCCGGTACCCACTCGTGGGGTTACTGGCAGGACGACCTGCACGATTCGTGGCCGATGTTCGCCGCGTCCCTCGGCTTGTAAGGACTTTTGCATGCGTATCTCTCATATCGCACTGGCGTGCGCCGTGTCGCTGGCGTCAGTGGTAGCCCTCCCGGTCATCGCGGCCGCCGACGAATCGGCGCCGCCGGAATACACCGTGTCCGCTGATGCGTCGCCGCGAATCGCTGCCACCACCCCGGTCTCGGATCGGGAAGTGCTGCTCGACGTCGACAGTCCGGCAATGCAGCGCACGATGCAGGTCAGGGTGTTCCTCCCGGCTGACGGTTCGGAGCCTCGCCCCGTCGTGTATCTGCTCGACGGAAACTCGGGCCAGATCGAGGACAACAACTGGTTCGATCCGGAGAAGGGCAACGCGCGGGAGTTCTTCGGGGACAAGAATGTCTTTGTCGTTGCGCCGATCGGTGGAACCGGAACCATGTATACCGATTGGCAGGAAGACCACCCGAAATTCGGAAGGCTCAAGTGGGAGACCTTCCTGACCAAGGAATTGCCGCCGTTGATCGACGAGGCTTTCGACACCAGCGGGCGCAACGCAATCGGTGGAATCTCGATGGGTGCCGAGGCGGCGCTGATGCTTGCTCAACGCGCACCGGATCTGTATGACGCCGTCGCTGCGTACAGCGGGTGCTACACGACGGTGGGCGGTTTCGGTAAGGCACTGACAGACCTTGTCGTCATCAACGGAATGGCTACGTCGGAGCAGATGTGGGGTCCGGTCGACAGTCCCGCGTGGCGCGAACACGACATCTTCGCCAACGCGGACAAGCTGCGCGACACCACGGTGTATCTGTCCTCGGGCACAGGGTTACCGGGTCCCCACGAAACCCTCGAGACTCCCGAACTTGCTCGGGTTGTGATCGTCGGCGGTGTCATGGAACTGGGCTCCAATCTGTGCACCGATCAGATTGCGGGTGTACTGCGCGGCCAGGGCGTCGACGTCACACGAAGTGCGCAACCGGTGGGCACACACGGCTGGCCGTACTGGCACGACGAACTGGTGCGTTCCTGGCCGGTGATCGAGTCGGCTCTGGTCGACTGAAACGTGCGCGTCGACTGAAACGGGCGCGATGATTTCCGGCGGCCATGACGGTCTATCCCTACGTACACCGACGTAAGGAGTAGTCATGCCCACGATCACCCCGTGCCTGTGGTTCGACACGCAAGCGGAGGAAGCAGCACATTTCTACATCTCGGTTTTCGGAAGCGGGAAAATCCTCGAAATCGAGCGATACGGAGAGGGATCGCCGTCCGGTCAACCGGCAGGATCGGTGATGACGGTGGTCTTCGAACTGGACGGACAGCGTTTCACCGGGTTGAACGGCGGGCCGATGTTCACGTTTTCCGAGGCGGTGTCCTTCGAGATTCCGTGTGCCGATCAGGCCGAAGTCGACCACTACTGGTCGGCACTGACGGAGGGCGGCGAGGAGAGTCAGTGCGGTTGGCTCAAGGACAAGTTCGGACTGTCCTGGCAGGTAGTTCCGAACAGATTGCTGCAATTGATGCGCGATCCGGATCGCGCAAAAGCCCAGCGTGTAATGGACGCGATGATGCAGATGAAGAAGATCGACGTGGCAGAACTCGAACGCGCCGCACTCTGAGGGCACTCTGAGAGTCGACTGTGAGTGTCGACGCAATCGTGGCGGGCACCTCGGCGGCGTCGGTACACTTGAATGAGTGAATTTTCAGCTAACTGCGGCGATGGGTGACGGCCATATATGAGTTTTGCAACCGTGTCTGATGCCGGCGTGCTCGACACGGCGCCGTCCGCCCCGCGTTTTCCTCGTGTCCATGCGTATATCGACATCGCAGTGGTCATCGCAGTCCTCGTGGGCACCAACCTGATTGCGCACTTCACCACGGTGTGGGCGAGCATCGCGACGGTTCCGATTTCGGCGCTTGTGCTCCTTGCGATGAGCAAACGCCGAGGGCTGGGTTGGGCGGAACTCGGTCTGTCGCCGAAGCATCTCAAGAGCGGTTCGAAGTACGCGCTCATCGCGGTCGGACTGGTACTGACCGTCGTGGCGGTCGGAGCGCTGTTACCGCTGACCAGGCCGTTCTTCATGGCTGACCGCTACGCGACCATTTCGGGCGCCATCATCGCGTCGATGATCGTCATTCCCCTGCAGACGGTCATTCCGGAGGAATTGGCGTTCCGCGGTGTCCTGCACGGGACGCTCAACCGGGTCAGCGGATTTCGGGGCGTCGCCGCTGCGGGTTCTTTGACGTTCGGCCTGTGGCACATCGCGTCGTCGATGGGGTTGACCAGTGGAAACGCGGGACTGTCCGGCTTCCTCGGTAACGGGGTCGTCGGTCAGATCGCCGGTATTCTCGGAGCGGTTCTGGCCACCGCGGCCGCCGGTCTCGTCTTCACGTGGCTTCGTCATCGAAGTGGCAGTCTTCTGGCGCCGATTGCGTTGCACTGGTCGCTGAACGGCGCGGGCGCTTTGGCCGCGGCGTTCGTATGGCACGCGACCATGAACTGACCCGGACAATTCGAACGCGCGGTATCGCCGCGACTGTGATTTGCTCAATGAGTGATACAGCTGCATCGGGGCCATATCTTCCACATTTCCGGTAGCCCCACGGTCGAAGGCGCAGCCGACGCGCTCGTCTCCCTCCCTGACGGTGTGCTCGCGATCGACGACGCCGGTGTCGTGGCCTTCTGCGGTGAATTCGACGCGTTACCGCAGCATCTGCGCAGCGACGACGTCCACGATCATCGCCCAGGGTTTCTGCTCCCCGGATTCATCGACACTCACGTTCACTTTCCCCAGATCTACGCCGGCGATGCCTACGGCGGTGGACAACTACTCGAGTGGCTCGATCTCTGTGTGTTCCCGTCGGAATCGCGACTGGCCGATCCGGAATTTGCCGTCCACGCTGCGGCCTCGTTCTGCGCCCGCCGGATAGCCACCGGAACCACTGCGGCCATGGTCTTCGGTTCCGCTTTTCCGCACGCGCAAGACGCGCTGTTCGCGGAAACTCAGCGAACCGGACTTCGCATCGTCAGTGGTCGTGGCATCCAAACCACAGGGCCCGAATCTGCGGCAGCGCTCATCACTTCCGAGGACGACGCGATCACGCTGACTCGCGACGAGATCGATCGCTGGCACGGAGCAGACACCGGTGATGTCGACGCTGCTCTGCTGCACGTTGCCGTCGTACCGCGGTTTTCCCTCGCAGTGACGACGGAGACTCTGAAGAATCTGGGGGAGTTGTACGACTCGGTTCGAGACCGTGGTGTGTACTTCCACAGTCATCTCAACGAGAACAACAGGCCGGGCACCGGCGAGGTGGCAACCACGCTCGAGCGTTACCAGGTCCAGTCGTACCTCGATACGTACGACGGCAAGTTTCTGCCGGGCTCAGAGGTCGGTGGCAAGTCGTTCCTCGGGCCGCGCGCGATTCTCGCGCACTCCGTCCACTGTCAGGATTCGGAATTGGCCCGGATGGCGGAGACTGGGACGTCGATTGCTCATTGCCCGACTTCGCAGCAGTTCCTCGGTTCCGGCACGATGCCGTGGAAGCGAACGGTGGCGGCGGGAGTCAACATCGCGATCGGTTCGGACTTCGGTGGCGGCGACGAATTCCTTCTCTCTCGGGTTCTGGGCGACGCTTTCAAAGTGCATATCTCGGAGGACAGTGACAGCGCGCTGTCGTTGCACCCGGCCGAATTGTTGTTCACGGGCACGCTGGCCGGCGCGCGTGCGCTGGACCTGGAGAACCGCATCGGAAATCTCGACGCCGGTAAGGAAGCAGATTTCCTCGTCGTTGATCCGGACGGGTGGCCGGCACTGGGCAATCTGATCAACTTCGGCACGCGGTCGCCTGATCCGATTCTCGCGCGTGATCAGACTCTGTTCGGGTTGCTGATGGCGATGCGTGAGCCGGCGATCTTGCACGTCTACGTCCAGGGCCGCAGGGTTTCGACCTGACGTGTCCGGTTCGGCGACGGTTGTCACTGCCTTTCACCGCCCCGAAAACGGCGACGGTGAGCCGTTCGCTGGGTGGACTGCGCAGGCCGTCAGTGCAGCGAAGGTGGCTCGGGGCTATCTCGGCAGCGCGGTTAGCGACGGCCCCGGACTTTCCGATTACGGTGTGTCCCATACCTTTTCCAATATCGAAGAGCTGCATGGCTGGCTCGATTCTCCGGCGCATTCACGCGTCGAGGCACAAGGCGTCGAGTGTGGAGTTCGGGCCAAGAGCTCGGACCTCGTATTGGTGGAAGACGCCGCGCCTCCACCGGGTATCGGTGTGTACGACCACACCGTTGTTGCCGGACGGCAGGACGAATTTCTGCGGACCCAGCATCTCTTGATCGCCGAAAGTTCGCGGTTCTCGGGGTACGAGAGTGCGTTGCTGTTGTGCTCAACTGCCGATGCGACGCGGTGGCAATCGGTTCTGCGCTTCCGGACCGAACCCCAGCTGGCAGCATGGATGAAATCGGAGCAGCGGGCGGCGGTGTTGCCCGCACTACGCGAGGAGCTGGCAGAAGACTTCACCGAATCCGTGCGTTCCACGCCTTTCGGAACGATCTTGCGCACCGAGAACGGGCAGACACGGGTGACTCCGAACTGGAAGACCGCAATGATCGTTCTTCTGGTCCTCTACCCGACAGTGATGACGTTGTCGCGATTTCTCGGTCCGGTGCTCGACGACGCAGGCGCACCGCCCTGGCTGTCGATGTGGCTGAGCCAGATCGTCAGCGTCGGGGCGATGACGTGGTTCCTGATGCCGGCGGTAACCCGGTGGTTCGGTCGGTGGCTCGACCCGTTCGACGGCGCGAAATTGCGCACGAACGTCCTGGGTACCGTCGCTGTCCTGGCGATATACGTCGGGACGCTCGCGCTGTTCGCTTCTGTGAAGTGGTTGCAGTTCTGGGATTACTTCGACTGAATCCTGCCGCGCTTGAAGTACGTGATCGGTCCGAAAAAGTTGATCGCGATGATCGCTGCCCATTTGGCCTTGCTGCCATTGACCGTCGCACGATCGCGCTTCGCGAGGTCGGCCCAGGCGGTGATCGCCAGAATCGACTGGATCGAGCCCATCACGATCACGACGCGGCGCTGGCGCGGCGAGAGTTCACTCCATGACTTCTTGTTGCGGTTCATAAGTCAACTGTGCCTCACGGGGCCGTATCGGCCCGCACATCCGGTGTGAATAGCATCACCTTCGCGGGAGGTCGGGCTGGTTTCAGGTCCGGTGCCGCCCGGCCGAGGGCGTCGTCAATGTTCTGCTAATTGCTGCCGTGGCTGAAGAGTTGCACGGCGTAGCAAATGTGGACTGATCGGGTTCGCGCGAAATTGTCCTATTCCTGGTCAGGGCGACGATAGTGCTGAAACAGCAGTTTCGAAGTAAGGCTTACCAACATAAATTGGCCGGATTGAAAGATTGCGGAGTATTAACCATTAATGGAAATGGTGTTCGGATATCGTCAAGAAATGGGCAAATTATCTCGATCGGATCACGCACTCTGGGCGTTACCTGTGAATATGCGTTTGCCGGGAGTGCGTGAAGATGTAACGTCCCGGACACATTTGGTGTCGCGGAAGTAACGGAAGACCTCTACTCTTAGCTCCAGCAGGTCAGCAAGTCGGCCTGTAAGACCACTGATGTTTCACCTTCGACAGGAGTACACACATGACCAGCGCTGAACTCTCGGGCCAGTTCTCTTTCATCACCGACTTCCTCAGCAACGCATCTGACCTGTTCAGTGCTCTGACGTTCTTCACGTCGCTCAGCTGATAACTTCCGGCCACTACGGCCGATAACGATGGCCCTCGAAACGAAAGTTTCGGGGGCCATCGTTTTTGTTGTCGCTGGTCACAGCGGTGGTGTGACTGGTGTTGATCAAGTGCCAGGCGGTGGCGTTGTGACTGTGGTGCAATCGAGTGAAGAAAGAAACTCGACTTTCCGCCTAGATCGGGCGGGATACGCCGATGATCGGAGCAGTGTGCACGTCTCACGAAGAAATCTGTTCAAGTACGCGGCCGCAGGTTCTGCCGCCGCAGGACTGGCCGCGCTCAGCGGCACGGCAACGGTGGCCAACGCCGGATCGCTCGGAACTCTGCTCGACTACTCTGCCGGAGTCCCGTCGGCGCAGTCGATCCGTGCGGGCGGTTACGCGGGCGCGATCCGCTACGTATCCGACCGCCGCCCCGACGCGAACTGGATGGTGGGTAAGCCGGTCAAGGCAGGCGAAGTGAACGCACTGACCGCAGCGGGACTGCAAGTAGTGTCCTGCTATCAGTTCGGAAAAGGCGCGACGGCTGACTGGCGTGAAGGGCGCGAAGGCGGCAAGAGGCATGCAACACGGGGTCTGGAATTGCATCGCCAAGCCGGCGGACCTGAGGGGCGTCCGATCTACGCGTCCATCGACGACAACCCGTCGCCGGCCGAGATCAACAATCTCATCCGGCCGTATCTCGAGGGATGGGCATCTGTGGTCGGCAATCAGAACCTGGGTATCTACGGAAACACCGGCGTGATCGACGCGATGATCCGCGCGGGCGTCGGAACCTGGTACTGGCAACACAATTGGGGATCGCCGGCGGGGTATGTACACCCCCGTGCGCACCTGCATCAATTCGAGATCGACAAGAGAAAAGTCGACGGTATCGGCGTCGACCTGAATTCGATCCTGGCGCTGGACTACGGGCAGTGGTCACTGGCCGGTTCGGTCGTGCCGAATATTCCGATCGGCTCTATCGCACCATAGCGCCGAATTTAGCCAACCAGGCGCGGGCATCCTCGGGGAGGTTGCCCGCGGCTTCGGCGGCCAAGCACCAGGCTTTGGTCATCGCCAGAAAATTCATCGGGTTGTATGCGTCTTCTTCGCGTGAGAACAATCCGTCTCCGGCGTAGTGCAGGATCGTGATGTTTGCGGCGCCGTGAGTCGATCCGTCGCCCGGATCCTCCATGGGATTGTCGATCTCGCAGATGATCCACCCGCGCTCCTCGTCGATCACGTACCAGTTTGCGGGGAACTCCGTCATTCGTTTTCCCGGGAACTCGGTCATCGTGCGGGTGACCCACTTGCGCACGGCCTCACGGCCGTTGAGGGTGCCGAAGGCATGTTCGACGTACACGACATCTTCGGTGAACATGTCGGCAAACGCATTCCAATCGCCACTGCGGGTGCATTCGACGACGGTGTTCTGGAAACCGGCAAAGGCCTGATCGAGTTCAGTGCGTGTCCATGCCATGTGTGACTCCTCGGGTAGACGACCGAGTCAAATTAGAACACGTTCTCGCGGCCAGGTGGTGGGGATTCGGCCGATCTCATGTGTGCGGTACCGTCGTTGCCGGGTCGGGACCCGTATTGCGAGAGGAAATATTTCATGGAGTTTCTCATCGACTTCATCTACACCCTGCTGTCGAAGCTGCAGATTGCCGGCAGCATCGACTCTTCGGAGAAGTAACACCTCCCGCAGTTCTTGCGTCCGTGTGATCAATGCGGCCGCGACGTGGTTGATTCCCGGTGCGGCGCTTGCCGTTTGGGAATCAACCACGCGAAGATCATCGATACCGCTGCGGCAACGATCGAGATCACGAACGTGGCCTTGAACATGTCGAGCGTGGGGTAGATGCGGTCGTGGACCACGATGGTGGCACCGGCAAGCACAACGCTGACCACGGCGGCGGAACTCGACGTCCCGATCGACCGCATCAGTGAGTTCAAACCATTGGCTGCGGCTGATTCGGTGATCGGAACCGAACTCATGATGAGTGCCGGCATTGCTGAGAATGTCAGTCCGACACCCGCTCCGATCACCATTCCGGCAAGCGCGACCTGCCAGACCGCGGACGTCGCGAAGTAGGCGCTGACGTAACCGAGTCCGATGACGAGCGCTCCGGTCAACAAGGTGATCCGCGGACCTTTCCAGTCCGAGATGCGCGCGGACACAGGGGAGAGCGCCATCATCACCAGACCGGCGGGAGCGAGTACCAGGCCGGTGGTCACCATCGACAATCCAAATCCGTAGCCGGTGTCCTTCGGGGCCATGAGAAGTTGCGGTAGCGACAGTGAATTTCCGTACATCGAAAAGCCGACGGCGATGGATGCCAGGTTGGTGAACAGCACTTGTTTGCGTGCCGCGATGCGCAGATTCACCAGTGGTGCACCGCGTCTGAGTTCCCAGAAGCCCCACGCCACGAAGATCACGACGGACGACGCCAGTAGTCCGAGCGTCTTGGGGTCGGACCATCCCCACGTGCCACCCTTGGTGATCGGCAGGAGAAGGGCGATCAAGGCGGCAGCCAGCCCGAGTGCGCCCACGAAGTCGAAACGGCCCGGCTTGCGGACGGTGGACTCGGGAATGACAAAGAACACCAACAACATACACAGGCCACCGAGAGCCGCGGACACGACAAACAGGAAGTGCCAATCGGCACTTTGAGCGATGATCGCTGCGATGGGCAGCCCGACAGCGCCGCCGACACCCAGGGTGGCGCTCATGACGGCCATCGCGCCGCCGACCTTCTTCGGTGGCAGAACGTCGCGCAGGATGGCAATGCCGAGAGGGATGGCACCAACGGAGGCGCCCTGTAGTGCGCGCCCGATCACCAGTCCGATGAGCGACGACGACAAGGCGCAGATAACGGAACCGAGAACCACCAGACCGAGGCTCACCAGGATCATGCGTTTCTTGCCGAACATGTCGCCGAGGCGGCCACTGATCGGGGTGATGACCGCAGCGGCGAGCAGCGTCGCGGTGATGGCCCACGACGTGTCCGCTGGTGACGCGTTCAGCAAGCTCGGAAGCTGGGGGATGATCGGGACGACCAGCGTCTGCATGAGGGCGACGACGATCCCGCACAGGCCGAGGACGGTGAGGATCAGTCGTGGACGTGGGGACACTGTCGCGTCGACGGCTGTATCCGCGTTCGACGGATGGGCGTGAACGGACATTCGGCTCCCGAAGTATGTGGGCGGCGCCTGCCACCTTTTCTGTGCACGCTACACATTTTGTGTATCCTGCACAACGTGACGAATGCGCGCGGAGAAATCCCGGCCACTGAGCGTGAATCTGTGGACCGCGACCTTGTCGACGTCGAATACGAACTGACGCTGCTGTCGCGATATCACGCACTGGCGCAACGCTCGGACCTTCATCTGGACCGCTCGGCGTACCTCTTGCTCGGCCGCCTCGAACTGCAACAACCGATGAGTCTGAAAGAACTGTCCTGCGCGTTCAGACTGGACATCTCGACCATCAACCGACAGATCGGCGCCCTCCGTCGACAAGGCTTGGTCGAACGCGTCGAAGACCCGGCTGGCGGATTGGCGAGAAAGGTCCGCCCCACCCAGTCCGGTCTGGCCCAGCTGCGGGCAGACCGCGTACATTCGACTGCCGGAGTGGGGAAGGTGTTGCGGGACTGGACGCCGGAGTCGCGCCGGGCATTGGGTGAGCTACTGCGGCAATTCAATCAATCGGTGGAAGATATCGAAGGTCGGACCTGGCCGCGCCCGACACCCGACGATCACGTCTGAGTATGAGCCAGGGTCGAATCCGGTTCCGGCGCAATGACTACCAGTTTCGGTCGATCTTCCGGCGACGAGTGGTTTCCGTGCCACGACATCAGTGACCATCGAGACAGTGTGGAAAATGCCGATCCGAGACTGGCGAAGGAACCGGAGCTCAGGATCGAGCCGGCCGATCCGATGCTGCCGATCGACAATATCGAGAATGCGCTGCCGATCGACAATATCGAGTGAGTGCTACCGATCGAGAGAATTGATCCTTCTGAACGGATCGACAGAATTGATCTGGAATGTCCCATTCCCTGGTTTATCACGAGCACCGGACGCACAAAAGAGGCCCGCCGAAAATTCGGCGAGCCTCTTTGAAGCAATTGTGGATCAAGCCACTGCGAACATACCCACGGTCGGCAGGAAGCTGCAGGTGATGCGATCTGCGCCTTCAGGCTGGGTGGTCAGCGAACCGCTGATCACGGACAGCACACGTCCCGGTCCGGTGTCGGCGATAACCGACAGGGTGGCGGGGCCGTCCGGGTTGATGTGAGCGGCCGTCGTGAGGTTCTGCGTTGCGCTACGACCGTTGTCGATGTTGATCCAGGTGACCGTCAGCGGGACGGGCTGGTCATCGGTGGCCGGAGCGGTACCGAGTGCAGTGAAGACAAATCCGGCCTGACCTGCGGCAGGTCCCGGAGGCGGCAGGTGAGCCGGGCCGGGAACGGCAAGTGCGGTGCCGACGGAATCAGCCGTTGCGGAGATGCAGCCCTTACCCAGCGTCGGGTAGAGGAACTGTGCGATGACGGGTGCGTTCTCGTCCGGAATCGCCGGTCCGCCGCCGCCGCTGCCGTCGAGGAAGGTGATGACCTTCTCGAGCGTCGCCTTGATCTCAGGGGGGAGACCGGCGGAATTGAGGATGGCGCGAGCCTGAGCGAGGAGATCAGCCTGCGGATTGCCGGCGACCTGGGTGACACCCTGGGCGTCGACGGGGCCGGCGGCTGCGCCGATGATGGCGGGAGCAAACGATGCCAGGAACTCGATCGGCACACTGTCCGGTGTGGGGGCGGGAGCCGGATCGGCCATTGCCTGTGCGGGCAAGGCGAGTCCTGCTGCTGCGGCAATTGCGACGGCGGTGAACGCCTTACGCATACCTCGGGTTCGAAGCACTGTTTCCCCATCCTTAGTCAGACCGCGCGGGCGCCGTAGCGCCCGCGTTGACGGCTCGAGGGGTCACTCTATGTAGAGAGCCCCGGGTTGTACAGCCGTTCAGTTTCTGAGCAGCTACGGATCCCGGTGGAGTCTATTACATGACTGGCCTCGAAATGATTGCTTGCCGACCATACCCTGTGACAGAAGTGATCAATGTGAATATTGATGCAACTGTTATGTCGGTTTAGGCGGTTTCAAGCGTCAGTTTTTTGCCGAATCAGCGACGAGGGCATCGATTTTCCGAGCAAACTTCACGTCGAGTTCGGTGATGCCGCCAGCTGAGTGCGTCGACAGCGTGTAAGTGACTTTCCGCCACCGGACGTCCATGTCCGGATGATGATCGGCGGCTTCGGCAGCTGCGGCGACGTCCTGAAGCAGTGCGACGGCTTCGGGAAATGTCGGGGATTCGACCACTCGGGTAATCGCATTATCGGTTCGCTGCCAGTCTGGCAGTTCTGCGAGTGCAGCGTCGATCGCGGAATCGGACATCACGGAAGCCATACTCCATCATGGTGTCATGAGCGACGAGGCTGCAAGTGGCGGCGAAGCTGCCGACGAGTACGAGATAGTCGCCGGCGCGATCTTCCGCGACGGCCGGTTGTTGCTC
Source organism: Rhodococcus sp. NPDC056743 (assembly GCF_042790355.1). Classification (NCBI taxonomy): domain Bacteria; kingdom Bacillati; phylum Actinomycetota; class Actinomycetes; order Mycobacteriales; family Nocardiaceae; genus Rhodococcus; species Rhodococcus sp. NPDC056743. The sequence continues at coordinate 242,376 of NZ_JBHTZI010000010.1, forward strand.
GCGCAACGCATCCGCCCGCCGGAGTTGGCGGGGATGTGGGAGCTTCCCGGTGGCAAAGTCGAAGCTCTCGAGACGCCGCAGCAGGCTCTCGAGAGGGAACTGGCAGAAGAATTGGGTGTTGTAGTCCGGTGCGGGCGCCGAATCGGCGTCGACGTGGCACTGGGTGGAATGCGAGTTCTGCGAGCGTATCGAGTGGAAATTCTGGCCGGAGAACCGGTGGCGCTGGATCATGCGCAGCTGGCATGGGTGGACGCAGACACTCTGGAAACGTTCGACGTAGTGGGCAACGATCGGGCATGGATCCCGGACCTGCTCGCCGAATTGCGCAGGCTCAGGCAGCCCGAGCCATCTTGAGGCCGACCTTCAGTTCCTTCTTGGAAGCGCCGTTGTTCTCGAGCTTGCGCATCCTCATGATCACGACCGGGCACTTCACACAGCGGGTCTTCTTGCGGCAGCACTTCTTCTTGGGCTTGAGCTGCGAGACTTTGCTTGGTTTAACTTTTCCCATGTGGCACTGCGTCTTTCCTTCAGCGGCTTGGCGGAGAACCGCACTGCAAACAAGGTTAGCGTAACCTTAAGAGCGATGAATTACCAGCAAAAGTTTTAACCCCCGCCATAGTGTCGAAAATCACTATCTGCAGGTCGTGGCCGTGATAGAGGACGCACTTTGCGCGAGTAGTCGTTCGGAGCGAGTAGTATTTACAAGGCCGCGGTGCCTGTTCCAGGCAATTCGTGCCCTGACTCGGATTACACATTTGTGCAGCGGCCACCAGAAGAGCCGTGCGTTGCGAGTTTCGCGTGGCCGAATCAGCCGAATTACTCAGCCAGGAGAGCCATCGCGTGACCATCACCAGCTTCCGTAACGTTGCCATCGTCGCACACGTCGACCACGGCAAGACCACCCTCGTTGACGCCATGCTTCGTCAGTCCGGCGCCTTCGAGGAGCGCGCCGAGCTGGTCGACCGCGTCATGGACTCAGGAGACCTCGAGCGCGAGAAGGGCATCACCATTCTCGCGAAGAACACCGCTGTCCATAAGGTCAACGACGACGGCACCATCACCGTCATCAACGTCATCGACACCCCCGGCCACGCCGACTTCGGTGGCGAGGTCGAGCGCGGCCTGTCCATGGTCGACGGTGTCGTTCTGCTCGTCGATGCTTCCGAGGGCCCGCTGCCGCAGACCCGCTTCGTGCTGCGCAAGGCGCTTGCCGCCTCGCTGCCCGTCATCCTGGTCGTCAACAAGACGGACCGCCCTGACGCCCGCATCGAAGAGGTAGTCACCGAAGCTCAGGATCTGCTCCTCGACCTGGCGTCGGATCTGTCCGACGAGGCAGCCGAAGCAGCCGAGCTTGCACTCGAACTTCCCGTTCTCTACGCCTCCGGTCGTGAGGGCAAGGCCTCGACCGTGCAGCCCGAGAACGGCAAGGCACCCGACGCCGACGACCTCACCGCGCTTTTCCAGGTTCTGATGGAGTACGTCCCGGCCCCCAAGGGCACGGTCGACGCACCCCTGCAGGCTCACGTCACCAACCTCGACGCATCCGCATTCCTCGGCCGCCTCGCTCTGGTTCGCATCCACAACGGCGAGCTGCGCAAGGGCCAGACCGTGTCGTGGTGCCGCGAGGTCGACGGCGAGCCCGTCGTCACCAAGACCAAGATCACCGAACTGCTCACCACCGTCGGTGTCGAGCGCGTTCCCGGTGAGGTTGCCGTCGCCGGCGACATCGTCGCCGTTGCAGGCTTCCCGGACATCATGATCGGTGACACCCTCGCCGACCTCGAGAACCCGGTTGCGCTGCCCCGCATCACCGTCGACCAGCCCGCCATCTCGGTCACGATCGGCACCAACACGTCGCCGCTCGTCGGTCGCGTCAAGGGCCACAAGCTGACCGCCCGCATGGTGAAGTCCCGCCTCGACCAGGAGCTCGTCGGTAACGTCTCGCTCAAGGTCCTCGACATCGGTCGCCCCGATGCGTGGGAGGTCCAGGGTCGTGGAGAGCTCGCTCTCGCCATCCTCGTCGAGCAGATGCGTCGTGAGGGCTTCGAGCTCACCGTCGGCAAGCCGCAGGTTGTCACGCAGGTCGTCGACGGCAAGGTTCACGAGCCTTTCGAAGAGCTGACCATCGACAGCCCCGAGGAATACCTCGGCGCCATCACGCAGCTCCTCGCCAACCGCAAGGGCAAGATGGTCCAGATGTCGAACCACGGCGCAGGCTGGGTTCGCATGGAGTTCATCGTTCCCTCACGTGGCCTCATCGGTTTCCGCACGGACTTCCTCACGGAAACCCGCGGAACCGGTATCGCCAACGCCGTGTTCGACGGATACGGCCCGTGGGCCGGTGAGATCCGCGCGCGCCACACCGGCTCGCTCGTCTCCGACCGCTCCGGCTCTGTCACGCCGTTCGCCATGATCCAGTTGGCCGACCGTGGAACGTTCTTCGTCGAGCCGGGCGCAGACACCTACGAGGGCATGGTCGTGGGCATCAACCCGCGCCAGGAAGACCTCGACATCAACGTCACCCGCGAGAAGAAGCTGACCAACATGCGTCAGTCTTCCGCAGACGTGATGGAGACTCTCGCAAAGCCGATCAAGCTCGAGCTCGAAGCAGCCATGGAGTTCTGCTCCGGCGACGAGTGCGTCGAGGTCACCCCTGAAGACGTTCGCGTCCGCAAGGTGCACCTCAACGCCACCGAGCGCGCTCGTGAGCGTTCACGCAGCAAGGCCCGCGACAAGGCTTCTCTGTAGTCTTTCGCAGTAACAAACATGACAAGGCGAATGTGCCTTTTGCTCGGTGTTCTTCCGGCAAAAGGTACATTCGCCTTCATGGTTTCCAGGCATCGTGTTGGCTGGAAACCATGAACTGAGGCTGCGCGTGCCTTGAAACGGAAGGAATATCTCTGTGGTTGCTGGACGTCGGTACCTGGCGTTGGCCGTGGCGGTGACAGCGTTGTCTCTGACGGCGTGCACTGCTGATCCGCCGCCGCCGGTCGAGAGCACCGAGACGGTCAAGCCGACGCCGACGCCCGTCACGCCGGCCATGAAGGTCGTGTCGGTGGGGATCGACCAGGTGGGTGACGGATTCAATCCCCACCTCCTCGCGGATTTGTCCCCGGTGAACTCCGCCGTCGGTAATTTGGTGTTGCCCAGCGTGTTTCGTCCGATCAGCTCACCCGTTCTGCCTGGGCAGGCCGAGTGGGTCATCGACGACTCGCTGGCCCTCTCCGCAGAAGTTGTGTCGGAGGCGCCGTTCACGATTCGCTACCAGCTCCGCAACGAAGCGCAGTGGTCCGACGGTGCGCCGATCGCCGCCGAGGATTTCCGCTACCTGTGGCAGCAGATGATTTCGGTTCCCGGTGTTGTGAACCCCGCTGGGTACCAGTTGATTTCGGACGTCACCTCGTCCGGCGGTGGAAAGACCGTGAACGTCGTGATGCGTGCGGCGTATCCGGCGTGGCGAGAACTCTTCACAGATCTTCTCCCGTCCCATCTGATCAAGGACACCCCCGGCGGCTTCAGTACCGGACTGAGTGAGGGAATTCCGGTGTCGGGAGCGCATTTTCACGTGCGCTCCGTCGACCGTGGCCGCGACGAGATCATCCTCGAACGTAACGACAGGTTCTGGGGAGAACCGTCGGACCCGGATCAGATCGTGATGCGTCGGGCGGGGTCGGCTGCGCAGTTGGCCGAGGCGATGCGCACCGACGATTCGCAGGTTGCTCAGATCCATGCGGGCAGTGCTACCGACATTCAATTGTCGGCAGTTCCGGGCGTGAGCACGGCATTTACGTTTGTGCCCCGCACACTCGACATGACGGTCAACGGACGCAGTGCCACTTTCGCCGACGTCCGGGTTCGTAAAGCTGTTCTGGGACTTCTGGATTCCGATCTGCTGGCAGTAGTTGCCGCGGGCAGTGAATCTGCTGCGGTTCCGGCAAAAGCGCAGATTCTCTCGCCGTCCGATCCCGGCTACGTGCCGACGGCGCCGCCCAAGCAAAGTCGTGAGCGCTCGATGGAGCAACTGGTGGAGTCCGGCTACGTCGTCGTGCCGCCGGCGGGGCCGGTTGTGGTCGGAGGAACAAACGGAAGCGTCGTCCGTGACGGTAAGCCGCTGGAGCTGACCATCGGCGCACCGGAGAACGACGACATTGCGATCGCGGTGGCCAACACCGCTGCCGACGAACTGCGGGACGCAGGAATTGCGGCAACCGTGAAGTCTTTTCCGGCAGAAGAGCTGTACGGTCAGGAACTCACGTCGGGGCGCGTGGACATGGTGGTCGGCTGGATTCGCGCCGGCGTCGACCCCGCGACGTCGTTGGCGTCTCGGTTCAGTTGCCCCCTGACTCCCACCGTGCCGGTGACCACTACGGAAACTCCGGAGTCCACCTCGGTCGCGCCGACGCCGACTACGGCTCGCGAGTCCGATTCCGAAGCGCCGAGCAATATTTCGGGGCTGTGTGACCCGTCGCTGCAGCCGCGGATCGACGAAGCGCTCAGCGGGATCGGTGATTTCGGGGCGCTGATCGCCGACGCCGAACCCAAGTTGTGGGATCTCGCGGCAGTTCTGCCCATCGTGCAGGACCGCACGTTGGCCGCGCTCGGAACCGGAGTCGAAGGTGTCACTCTGACCGGTCCGGTTCAGGTCGGAATATTCAGTGACGCAACCAACTGGGTGAGGGTGAAGAAATGACCGTCGCAAAGAAGAGACTTCTGCTGGTTCACGCGCATCCCGACGACGAAACGATCACCACGGGCGGCACCATCGCCCGGTACGTCGACGAAGGCGCCGAAGTAACTGTCCTGACCTGCACGTTGGGGGAGGAGGGGGAGGTAATCGGCGATCGGTGGGCTGGGCTGGTTGCCGACGCCGCCGATCAACTCGGCGGGTATCGGATTGCGGAGCTGACCACGGCGTTGTCTCGTCTCGGTGTGAGTGAACCCCGATTCCTGCTGGGAGCCGGTCACTTTCGTGATTCCGGAATGGTCGGGACACCATCGGCTGCGAATCCGCGGGCATTTGTCAACGCTGATCTCGAGGTTGCTGTGCGCGCCGTGGTCGAGGTGATCCGGGAACTGCGTCCGCAGGTGGTCATCACATACGACACCAACGGCGGGTACGGCCATCCCGATCATATTCAAGCCAATGCCATCACCACCGCTGCCGTTGCTGCGGCGGGAACATCGGTGTATCCCGAGGCCGGCGAGCCGTGGAGTCCACAGAAGTTCTACTGGACCGTGGCCGAACGAAGTTCCCTGGAACGGGGAATTGCGTCGATCGCGCAGGTGCCGGCGCAGTGGCGGCTACCGGAGCCCCGTGAGCTTCCGTGTGTGGTCGACGCAGATGTCACGACGGCGATCGACGTCAGTGCCGTTCTCGAATCGAAGGCAGCCGCGCTGTCCGCGCACGCCACGCAGGTGACCGTCGCGCCGAGTCGCACCGAGTTCGCGTTGTCCAACAACGTCGTGCAGCCGATTCTGCCGGTCGAGTATTTCGTGCTTGTTCGCGGTGAGTTGGGTCCGGTCGACGCAGACGGCCGTGAGTCCGACCTCTTCGGTGGGATCTCATGACCAGTGCTTCACCGGACGCACCACAAGACGGTCGGTGGGCGTTTCTCGACCCGGTCATCCTCGGCGTCTTGATCTTCGACGGATTTCTGTGCGCGATACTGTCGGTGATTTTTCTCCCGAGCTACCTCGGCACCACACCGTTTCCGGTCAGCATCCTGGTGGCCGCCGTGGCCAACCTCGCGTTGGTCATCGCGGCGCGAACCGTGACGACAACCGGTAAGGCGGCGCTTCCGTTGGCCGGTTGGATCGCCGGATTCCTGTTCTGCATGGTCGGCGGGCCAGGCGGCGACGTTCTGGTGTTGTCGTCGCCGCTCACCTTCCTGCTTCTTGTCGGCGCGCTGGCTCCGGCGATCGTGTTCTTGTTTCGAGTGGCAAGCAAGGCGCTCGCGTCTACCGGTATTTCGAAGCCTTCATAAGGGACACTTGCTGTGTGGCTGAACTAGATCTTGCGGGCGTCACGATCGCCCTGACGGCAGAGCGTCGCTCGGAAGAATTTGCGACGCTCCTCGAACGGCGGGGTGCGGAGACAGTCCGGACCCCGGTGATTCACGTGCTTCCTCTGGTCGACGACGCTGATCTGCGAGTTCAGACGCAGGCGTTGATCGCGGATCCGCCGGAACTCGTCGTGATCAGCACGGGGATCGGGTTCCGCGGTTGGCTGCAGGCGGTGGAGTCGTGGAATCTGACAGAGCAGTTTCTCGGCGCACTGGGCCGGACCCGGATCGTGGCTCGCGGTCCGAAGGCGATGGGAGCGATCCGCGGCGCTGGATTGCGTGAGGACTGGTCGCCGTCGGGTGAATCGTCCGAGGAAGTCCTGGCTCACTTGGCGAGCGAGGGCGTCGACGGCGTTCGGGTGGCTGTTCAACTGCACGGAATCATCACCGAATGGGAACCGCTGACCGATCTGAGTGCGTCGTTGACCGACATCGGCGCCGTGGTCACGGCCGTCTCGGTGTACCGGTGGATTCGCCCGCCGGATCAGTCGCAGGTGCGGGCACTAGTTTCCGCGGTGCGATCGGGCAGTATCGACGCACTTACTTTCACCAGCGCCCCGGCTGTGTCGTCGATGCTCAGCACGGCCAAGGAGATGGGGGAGCTGGAGCGCTTTGTCGCCGCGATGCGAACCAGCGTGCCCACCTACTGCGTCGGCCCGGTGACGGCCGCGCCGTTGGAACTTCTGGGGGTCCCCACCATCCAACCGGAGCGCTCGCGTCTCGGTGCCTTGGCAAAGTTGATCATCGAGGATTTGCCCAGACGTCGCGCGCTCCGGGCGTGACGGCTTCGATCAGACCCCACGCGTTCTCGGCGGGCAGGTCGATGACGTCGTAGCTCCCGGTACCGGCCGGTGTTGCGGCGATGACGGTGGCAACGCCGGCGCGTCGCTGGAAGAACGTTTCACGAACCGTCCAGCCGATCACGCCGTCGGCTTCGAGGCTGTGCCGCTTGCGGTCGAGGGAACCGCTGCGGGTGATGAGCCATCCGGGTAGTACCGCGTGTCCGAGACCGTTGTATCGGTCGTAGGCAAGCCCTGCTCCGCCCGCAGCGAGCACGACAACGCCGACCCAGACGTAGGTGGGCACGTGAACTCCGAACCCCGTGCAGATCGCGGCCGCCACTGCAGCGATCACAGCGGGGAACAACGCTCGGGTGTATCGGCGTCGACGGGCGGCGCCGCCGTGGGAGCGGAGCGGGACGGACGCCTGCCGCGAGTCTCCGATGACCGTTGCCATGACGCGTTCGGCTTCGGTCCGTGGACCTTGCGGCAGCAGAAGTGAGGATTCCTTCTTCTCCGCACTCACTCCCGTCATGATCGCGTCGAGGCGCGCACCGCCCGCAATTCGAAGCAGCAGAGGCTCTTTGAGCGTCGTACCGCGTAGCCTGGCCCGGTCCAGGGTTGTCGCCCTGGTTTTGAGCAGTCCGTGGCTGACGTGCAGGATACGGCCGTTGTCGGTGAGCGTCATGTTGCCGAACGCGATCAGGTACTGAATGCACGCAAAGGCGCTGGAGAGGACGAGCAGCGCCACCAGCAGAACGATGACCAGCACGGTGACACCCAGACCTTCGAGCGATTCGACGCTGCCGGTGACTGCGGACGACTTCGCGATTGCAGTGCCGATGCCGTATTGGAATGCGATGCCGACAATTGCCGCGATGATCGCGATGCCCGTGAACGAGAAGGGTGCAAACCGAACCCAGCTCACCTGCCAGTGCCCGATTTCGACGTCGGCAGATACCGGCGCGGCCGGTGTCTCGGGCGTGGGCTTGCCCCGCGACTCGCTCAGCAGCGCTGCGCGCAGATCCGGAACCAGGGCGCTCGAGAGGGCGTTCAGCTCGAACTTGTTGGAATCGTGGCCGTTGCCCGCCCGCTGCCCGGTGCCGATTCGTACGATCGACAATCCCAACACGCGGTGCAGCACTCCGGCTTCGACGTCGACGGACCGGATGCGACTGCGCGGCACCGAGAGCAATTTCTTCTGGAAGACACCGGTGCGCAGCTGAACGTGGACGGGGCCGATGCGATACGTGGTGGTGAAATACCGGAGGAGGCCGTAGATCACGAGCAGCGTGACAACGCCGAGTCCCCAGTAGTGGTTGCCGCTCTGGCTGCCGAGTATGAACGAGATCAGCAGGACCGGAAGCAGTTTGACCACCTCGTTGATCGGATGAACCAGCAGCATCCGTCGGTCGAGGCGAAGCCACGGCTGTTCCTGCTCCGCGGCTTCGGCGGCCGCGGACTCCGCTTCGTCGGGAATCTCGATCATTAGTTTGTCGATCTCGCTCATGTCGCGTCACTCGAATTGGTGCCGGCAATTGCGGTCAGTTGTGCAACCGTACGGTCGGCGACGTCCTGATCGAGGGCGGAGATCCTCACAGCGCCGGCCGACGACGCCGTCGTCACGGTGACGGTCGCGAGTCCCAGCATCCGATCGATGGGGCCACGTTCGGTGTCGACGGTCTGGACCCGCGAGATCGGGGCGATGCGTCGTTCCTGCGTGAACCATCCCGTGCGGGTGTACACGGCGGTGTCGCTGATTTCCCAGCGATGCACCCGGTAACGCCACATCGGCACCATCAGGATGTGCACCGCTGCGCAGAAAACGGTGACCGCACCGACTACCCCCACCACCCAGGTCGGCAGGCCGGAGATGAGGATCGCGCACACGATTTCGGCGACGATCACCGGAGCCCAGAAAAGTGCTGCGGTAATGGCCCACAATCGGGGTGCTTTGGTGCTCGGACGCCACAGCGGATCGGCCATGGTGATGGTGGTAGACGCGGTCATGATGCTTACTTTGGTCGAGTTGAGGCGATCTGTCGACAACCACCCTATGGTGGAGTGTGGCGACCATGAAGGGAGCACGTGATGACTGAACAAGATTCGGCATTCAGCTCGGAGGCACCGGAGTCCGATGCTCTGGAACAGGCAACACCGGTAGATCCGAATACTCCCGACGAACCTGACCTGACCGATATTCCTCTCGACGCACCGGCTGCCGATGTTGTCGATCAGCGGCGTGAAGTGGCGATCGACGAGGAGTATCCACCTAGCTGAGTTCTGGTACTTCCGGCACCGAGTGGCAGTAGTCGTCGGGTATGGCGCATGATCGCTAGGTGAACCGAACTGGTGATGACTCCGGCAAACCCACCATGCTTCCGATGCCTGGCCTGTCTGCGTCGGCAACTGGGGCCGCGTCGCCGAGCCCATCGGCTATGAGACGCGTGTTGCGTCGTGCTCGCGACGGAGCAACGTTGAATGTGGACGAGGCAACGACGCTGCTGCAGGCCCGCGGAACAGATCTTGCGGATCTCTGCGCGTCGGCCGCCAAGGTTCGTGACGCCGGTCTGCTGGCGGCTGGGCGCCCGAACACGGTGACGTACTCGCGCAAGGTGTTCATTCCGCTGACCCACCTGTGCCAGGACAAGTGCCACTACTGCACGTTTGTCACGGTCCCCGGCAAGTTGCGGGCCGAGGGACGCGGCATGTACCTCGAACCCGACGAGATCCTCGAGATTGCTCGTCAGGGCGCGCAATTGGGTTGCAAGGAAGCGCTGTTCACGTTGGGGGACCGCCCAGAAGCGCGGTGGCCGGAAGCGAAGCAGTGGCTCGACGAACGCGGATACGACTCCACTCTCGACTATCTGCGGGCGATGTCGATTCGCGTCCTCGAGGAAACCGGCCTTCTTCCGCACCTGAATCCGGGGGTGATGAGCTGGCAGGAACTCTCGCGTCTCAAGCCGGTGGCGCCGTCGATGGGCATGATGCTCGAGACCACCGCTACCCGGCTGTTCACCGACAAGGGTGAATGCCATTACGGCAGTCCGGACAAGGACCCGGCCGTCCGGTTGCGCACCCTGACCGATGCGGGTCGTCTGAACGTGCCGTTCACCACCGGCATTCTGGTGGGTATCGGCGAGAACTTTGCCGAGCGCGCCGAGTCGATCATGGCGATCCGTAAGTCGCAGAAAGCTTTCGGCCATATTCAGGAAGTCATCATCCAGAACTTCCTGGCCAAGCCCGATACCGCGATGCGTGATTCCCCGGACGCGTCACTCGACGAGTTCCTGGCCGCGATCGCCGTGGCGCGACTGCTCCTCGGTCCGTCGATGCGGATCCAGAGCCCGCCGAATCTGGTCTCCAACAGCGAGTGCCTGGCGCTTCTCGGCGCGGGCGTCGACGACTGGGGCGGGGTGTCGCCCCTGACTCCGGATCACGTCAATCCCGAACGCCCGTGGCCCAACCTCGACACTCTGGCCGCGATCAGCGCCGAGGGCGGCTTCACTCTCACCGAACGTACCGCCGCGCAGCCCGCCTATGTACTGGCCGGTGCTCCCTGGATCGACCCGCGCATCGCCGGTCATGTTCAGGCACTTGCCGATCCGAAGACGGGACTGGCCAAACTTGACACCAAGCCGGTGGGCCGGCCGTGGCAGGAACCGGACGAATCCTGGGAGTCCAGCGGACGCGTCGACCTCAACACCGAGATCGACACCGACGGTCGCAACACCGAGACTCGCAGCGACCTGGGCAGTGCTTTCGGCGACTGGGAAACCGTGCGTGAGCAGGTTCTGGAATTGAGTGCTCCGGTTCGGGTCGACACGGATCTTCTTGCGGCGCTGCGCAGTGCCGAGCGTGATCCTGCCCGGTGTTCGGACGACGAGTACCTGGCGTTGGCCACCGCCGAGGGCCCTGGACTGGAAGCTGTTGTGGCACTGGCAGATGCGCTCCGCAAGGACGCGATCGGCGAAGACGTCACCTACGTGGTGAACCGAAACATCAACTTCACCAACATCTGCTACACCGGCTGCCGATTCTGCGCATTCGCGCAGCGTAAGGGCGACGCCGACGCGTTCACGCTCTCCGCCGAGGAAGTGGCGGATCGGGCGTGGGAGGCGCACGTCGCCGGGGCCACCGAGGTGTGCATGCAGGGTGGTATCGACCCGGAACTGCCCGTCACCGGGTACGCCGATCTGGTGCGCGCCGTCAAGAAGCGGGTACCGTCGATGCACGTTCACGCGTTCTCGCCGATGGAAATCGTCAACGGTGCCTCACGCAGTGGTGAGAGCATCCGCGACTGGCTCACGGCGCTGCGCGAGGCCGGTCTCGACACGATCCCCGGCACCGCGGCGGAGATCCTCGACGACGAGGTGCGCTGGATCCTGACCAAGGGCAAGTTGCCGACGGCGGAGTGGATCGAAGTGGTCACCACAGCGCACGAGGTGGGCCTGCGATCGAGTTCCACCATGATGTACGGGCACGTCGATCAGCCGCACCACTGGGTCGGCCACCTTAACGTGTTGCGTGGAATCCAGGACCGCACAGGCGGATTCACGGAATTCGTGCTGCTGCCGTTCGTGCATCAGAGCGCTCCGCTGTATCTGGCGGGTGCGTCGCGTCCCGGTCCCACCATCCGCGACAACCGTGCGGCGCATGCGCTGGCGCGCATCATGCTGCACGGCCGGATCTCCAACATCCAGACCAGCTGGGTCAAGCTGGGTATCACCGGAACGCAGATGATGCTCAACGGCGGCGCCAACGACCTCGGCGGAACGTTGATGGAAGAGACCATCTCGCGGATGGCCGGATCCGAGCACGGCAGCGAGAAGACCGTCGCAGAACTGCGGGCCATCGCCGAAGGTATCGGTCGGCCGGCTCGTGAGCGCACCACCACACACGCCCGACGCGACGGGGTGGCCGTCTGATGGCGGACGTCCTGGGTGATCGACGCGTTGTCGAGGTACTCGATCGAGCGGTCTGGGGCATCAACCCCGTCCTCGACCTCGCGTACAGCGATCCGTTCGGCATCAAGCGTCGCACTTTCGAACCCACGGATTCCGAGCGCAACACGGCCGAGGCAGTTCTCGACGCCGTTGCCTGGGTTCTGGACGTGATCAAGTTCCCCGGTACCGCGGCGTGGTCCGTCATGACGGACGTGCAGCGATCGAAGTGGTGGACCACCCGACTGGGCGCCCTCAACACGGTTGCCGTGGCATTCCCCGGAATTTTCGGGGTTTTGCTCAACAGGTTCCCGATCCAGGATTTGCTGGCCTTTGCCAACCAGGCCGTTGTCCTGGTGGCCGTCGCCCGCGAGCACGGCGTGACCGGACGCGATCAGCAGGTTGATCTCCTGGCGTCGGTTCTGTGCCGCCGAGAAGTCAGCTCTCGCGAACTGCTGGACGCCGAGGACTTCACCGAAAAGGCTGTCACCAGCACAGACGAGACATGGCGACCATTCGCTCTGATCGCAACGCTGTGGCAAACCGCACAAACTTTTCGGGCGATCGGTGACGAACTGCATAAGCGTCCACTACGCACCAAGCCGTACGAGATCATGGGCAAGATTCCGGTGATCGGCGTGGTCGCGGACTATTTCGGCGAGCGCGGCGCGCTTGTCCGGGCTGCATCGGCGGGCGAGAAGTGGATCGCGATTCGGTCGCGGAACGCCACCACAGTAGGCTGAAATGTGTTAAGTCGCTTGCGCGCAGCAGGCGCACCTCTGGAAGGCAGGGAGAGAAGGCAGTGACCTACACGATTGCTGAACCGTGTGTAGATGTGATGGACAAGGCATGTATCGAAGAATGCCCCGTCGACTGCATCTACGAGGGTGGGCGCATGCTCTACATCCACCCCGACGAATGTGTCGACTGCGGCGCGTGTGAACCTGTCTGTCCCGTCGAAGCGATCTTCTACGAAGACGACGTTCCGGAGCAGTGGAGCCCCTACATCAGCGCAAACGTCGATTTCTTCGACAACCTCGGTTCGCCGGGTGGAGCTGCCAAGCTCGGTAAAGTCGATTACGACACGCCGTTCATCAAGGCGCTGCCTCCCATGGGTGAGGAATAGAAATCTTGTCTCGTACTCCGGTGGCCGCCGGGCTTCCCGATTTTCCCTGGGATTCCCTGGCGGATGTCACAGCCACGGCACACGCACATCCCGACGGCATCGTGAACTTGTCGGTGGGCACTCCGGTGGATCCGGTGGACCCGCTCATCCAGGAAGCTCTCGCCTCCGTCGCGGAAATCCCTGGTTACCCGACAACACACGGCACGCTCTCGCTGCGTGAGGCGATCGCCGAGTCACTCGATCGGCGATACAACATCCCGGATATCGATCCGGCGGCCGTGCTGCCCGCGATCGGTACCAAGGAAATGATCGCGTGGCTGCCGACCCTTCTGGGTCTCGGCAGCGATGATCTTGTGGTCATTCCGGAGTTGGCGTATCCCACGTACGAGGTTGCCGCGAAGCTCGCCGGCGCACGGATCTTGCGGGCCGACGGTTTGAACAAGCTCGGTCCCGAATCGGCGTCGTTGATCTTCGTGAACTCGCCGTCCAACCCCACCGGCAAGGTTCTCGGTCTCGAGCACCTGCAGAAGGTGGTGGCGTGGGCACGCGAGCGCGGCGCGATAGTCGTGTCCGACGAGTGTTACCTCGGTCTGACCTGGGAATCGGATGCGCTGTCCATCCTTGATCCCCGAGTCAACGACGGCGACCTGACCGGTCTGCTGGCCGTGCATTCACTGTCGAAGACGTCGAACCTTGCGAGCTACCGCGCAGGTTTTGTCACCGGAGACCCGTCGCTGGTCGCGGAACTTCTCGAAGTCCGCAAGCACGCCGGAATGATTCTGCCACTGCCTATCCAAGCCGCTATGGAAGCCGCACTCGGCGACGATCTGCACGAGAACGTGCAGCGCGAGCGTTACCGTGAGCGTCGGACCGTCCTGCTCGACGCGGTGCGCGGCGCCGGATTCACCGTCGACAATTCCGAGGCCGGTCTGTATCTGTGGGCTACCCGCGGCGAGGCATGTCGAGACACGGTTGCCTGGTTCGCGGAGCGAGGCATCCTGGTTGCACCCGGCGAGTTCTACGGCCCGACCGGCGGTCAGCACGTGCGGATCGCACTGACCGCCACAGACGAGCGGATTGCCGCTGCGGCAAAGCGGCTGACGTCGAACCCTTAGCGGCCCCTTTAGTGACCCTTGCCTTCAGTGTCCTTTGAAGGCTTCGGCTAACCACCAGGATCCGCCGTCGCTGCTGATCTTGGCGTCGATGACAAGCGGGCCACCACGTGGCCCGCTCAGCCAGGTGCGTACGGCGTCGAGGTCCTGGGTCGTGCGTACCGTGACCCCGTCGATGCCGTAACCGCGGGCAATGGCCGCGAGATCGGTGTCCGGAAAGGTCACGGTGGTGCGGTCCATGTCCGGGTCGGTGAAATGATGGACTTCGGCCCCGTAGGCGCCGTCGTTGTAGATCACGATCACCATGGGAAGTTTCAGGCGCACAACGGTTTCCAGCTCCGAAATGCCCATCAGGAAGCCGCCGTCGCCGAGGGCTGCGACGGGTAGGCGTTCCGGCTGTGCCAACGCCGTTCCGATGGCGGTGGCCAATCCCAATCCGATGGATTGGAAAGCCTGTGTGAAACAGAACCCGAAGTGATCCGGCACCGACAGGTAGGCACTGGGGTATCCCATGAAGTTTCCCGAATCCACGGACACTGTGCGCTCGGTGGGGAGGATGGTGTCGAGTTCGAGTGAGAGCAATCGGGGATCGATCGAGTGATCGGTGCTGAGATCCTCGAACGGAACCTGGCTCCACTTCGATTTCGTTGCAATGGAGCCCCGAACCGCATCGGTGCGGTAGCCGACCCGGACGGGGGTCTTGTCGAGTGCGTCCAGGGCGTCGGTGGCTGTGGCCGCGCTGTCGCCGACAATGCCCAGGTGGATCGGACGGTGGGCACCGAGTGCGGATGAGTCGAGATCGATTTGAACAACCGTAGTGTTTTCGCCGATCAGATGCCCCTGGCGCATGGTCCACATGTTGAGCGCGCATCCCCACCCGACCACAAGGTCGGCGCCGGCGATGAGTTCCGCGGATCGAGGGGATGAGAAACCGCCGGAGATGCCGAGGGCGAAGGGATCCGAACCGAACAAACCGTTGGCAACGGCAGACGTCGCAACCAGTGCGCCGGTGTGGCGAGCCAGTTCCGCGATCTCGGGACCGGCGTCGCGGGCGCCGCGTCCGGCAACAAAAACTGGGCGGTCGGCGGCGGCGAGCAGGTCGAGGAACGTCTCGAGTGCAGTCCCATCCGGCCGAATGCGGTGGAGCGCCGGCACGTTGGGTGGTGTGTTGGCGCCGGTAGCGATCTGGCCTTGCACATCGAGTGGAAGATTCAGTACGACGGTGCGTCGTTCACGACAGGCGGTAGTGAACGCTCGGACGGTATCCGCGACAGCAGAATCCGCACTGTGTACCCGCTCGGCCACGGCGCCCACGCTGCGGGCGAGGCTGTCCTGGTCGATGGCAAAGTTGGATTGCACTGCCGCACCGGCGGTATCGGCCGTCAGCACGATCAACGGGGTGCGGCTCTTGGCTGCTTCGGTGATGCCGGTCAGTGCATTGGTCAAACCACATCCCTGATGGGTAGTGACTACCGCGACCGTCCCCGACATGCGAGCGTAGGCGTCGGCCATGGTGGCAGCGCCGCCCTCGTGCCGGGCGGCGACAAACGGAACTCCGTGCCGCCGTAACGCATTGGTGACGGTGAAGTTGCCGCTGCCGACTACGCCGAACGCATACCCGACGCCCAATTCGGCGAGGGTGCGTCCGACGATGTCGGCAACGGTGTTCGGAGAAGTCACGAGCGCTCGACCAAAGCAAAGACCCGGGCCGGGCTGCCGGTTCCACCGACAATCGGTAGAGGCGAAACAACGAGCACAGCGCCGAGCGTCGGCAGTTTGTCGACATTCAGCAACTGGGTGAGGCCGTACTTGTTGTTGCCCAAGAGGTAATAGTGGGCCGGGAACATCGGCTCGAAACCCCCGGCACCGCCCGCATCGATTCCCACCGTCTCTACGCCGAAACCACTGATGGGGCTGGATTCGCCCAGCCACTTCGCTGCCGCCGACGAGATCCCCGGGGTGTGTGGACCGTTGGCGTCGGCGTTGGCAAAGCGCTCCGGGTCTCCCACCCGCGAACCCCATCCGGTGCGCAGGATCAACCAGGCGCCCTCGGGCAGTGGCCCGTTCTGGGCTTCCCAGGCTTCGATGTGCTCGGGTTCGAGAACGAAGTCCGCGTTCTTCTCGACCTCGGCGGTGACGTCGATGACGGCGATGGGGCCGATCAGCCGGTTCGGCGGGATCTGATCGACGCTCAGGCCGTCGCGGCCGCTCACCCAGTGAGTCGGTGCATCGAGGTGGGTGCCGGTGTGCTCCCCGGTGTGCAGATTGTTCCAGCTCCACATGGGGCCGGCGTCGTCGAAATTGCTGACGGGTTCAAGACGGGCGGGGATGGTGTTGGCAAAGGGCTCGGGCAGCGACAGGACCGGGGTGGTGGAACTCAAGGGGGCGGTGAGGTCGATGATCTCGATGGTCTGTGAACCGATTTTCGTGAGCAGGTCGTTCAGTGTGGTCATGAGCCATCCTTCGATTCGAGCGCTGCGGGTGTATTCGCACACTATCGAGGGCATTCCAGGGGAGATACTGAAGGTAGGCGTTTTCGGTTACGGAGGTCGACATGGACGGCGTTACCGCGGTACCGATTCCGGCCAACGAGCCGGTTCATTCCTACGCGCCGGGTAGCCCCGAGCGAGCAAAGCTCCGATCGGCGCTTCGAAGTCTGTGCGACGACCACCTCGAGATTCCGCACGTTTTCGGTGGAATAGAGGTGCGTGGTGCGGGTGCGCCGGTCGATGTTGTCGAACCGCACCGGCACTCGCACGTCCTCGGCACGTTTCGCAACGGTACCGGGGAAGACGCCGCCCGGGCGATCGAGGCCGCCTCGGCAGCAGCGCCGGGGTGGCGCGAGCTGTCGTTCGACGACCGAGCCGCCGTGCTTCTGAGAGCTGCCGATCTGTTGTCCGGCCCGTGGCGTGAGCGGATCGCGGCGGCCACGATGCTGGGGCAGTCGAAGTCCGTGCAGCAGGCCGAGATTGACGCGCCTTGTGAGTTGGTGGACTTCTGGCGATTCAACGTGCACTTCGCGCGTCAGATCCTGGCGGAGCAACCACAGTCGTCTTCGGGGGTCTGGAATCGCCTGGACTACCGGCCGCTCGAAGGGTTCGTCTACGCGATCACGCCGTTCAACTTCACGGCGATCGCCGGCAATCTTCCGACCGCCCCGGCGCTGATGGGCAACACAGTTCTCTGGAAGCCGTCACCGACACAAAGCGTCGCGGCTTATCTGACATTGAAGGTTCTCGAGGAAGCGGGCCTGCCTCCTGGCGTGATCAACTTGGTGACCGGAGACGGCCCGGATATTTCCGCAGTGGCACTGCAGGATCGGCGCCTCGCGGGAATTCATTTCACGGGTTCGACTCGAACGTTCAAATGGCTGTGGGCGCAGGTCGGTGCAAATATCGACAGATATGTAGGTTATCCGCGTCTGGTCGGCGAGACCGGGGGCAAGGACTTTGTTGTCGCGCATTCTTCGGCGGACCCGGAAATCCTCACGACGGCCCTGATCCGAGGTGCCTACGAATATCAAGGCCAGAAGTGTTCGGCGGCCTCACGTGCCTACATCCCTCGAAGCCTGTGGGCGTCGATGCGAGACGGCTTTCTCGGGCAGGTCGACGCAATCAGCTACGGCGACGTCAGCGATCTCGAGAACTTCGGCGGCGCCGTCATCGACCGTCGCGCGTTCGACAAGAGTGCGGCGGCAATCGAGCGCGCGGGGGCCACCGCCGGGATCAAGATCGCTGTCGGAGGCAAGGCCGACGACAGCGTCGGATACTTCGTTCGGCCGACGGTTCTGCTGGTGGACGATCCACGTGACGAGGCCATGACACACGAGTATTTCGGTCCGATCCTCTCGATCCACGTCTACGACGACGATTCCTTCGCCCAGATCCTGGACGAGGTGGATGCTGCGACGCCTTACGCGTTGACCGGATCGATTTTTGCCACCGATCGAGCGGCGGTGGCTCAGGCCACCGGTGTATTGCGTTTCACCGCCGGCAATTTCTACGTCAACGACAAGCCGAGCGGGGCAGTAGTGGGACAACAGCCTTTCGGTGGTGCTCGCGGATCCGGCACCAACGACAAGGCGGGTTCACCCATCAACCTGCTGCGCTGGGTGTCGGCGCGCACGGTCAAGGAAACCTTTGTCGCTCCGACGGACTACCGATATCCGCACATGGGAAGCGAGACGTGAAACCGTCTGCTGCGCTCACCAATTCACTACGCCCGGTCATCCTGGCGGCCGCGCGCTCTCCTCGATGCGAGCATGCGATTACCAGGGCTCCGCTCAGTCGCCAGGTGGTGAACCGGTTTGTTGCCGGCAGCGAGCGCAGCGACGCGATAGCGGTAGTGAGCCGATTGCTCGACAACGGCCGGTATGTCTCGGTCGATTTTCTGGGGGAGAACGTCACGGATGGCGCGTCGGCGCAGGCAACCGTCTGTGAATACCTGTCACTGATCGAGGACTTGGGGAGATTCCCCGGCCCACTCGGTCCGGTACCGCGGATCGAGGTGTCGGTGAAACTGTCGTCGTTGGGCGCAGGATTGAGTCCCGAGATCGCCGCCGAGAACGCCCGAACCATTTGCGCGGCAGCGCAGTCCGCCGGAGTATGGGTGACCGTGGACGCAGAGGATCACACCACCACCGATGCGACGCTCGCGACCGTACGATCATTGCGCGTCGATTTTCCGTGGCTGGGTATTGTTCTGCAGGCCTACCTGCGGCGCACCGAATCGGATTGCCTGGCCTTCGCGGACGCGAGGATCCGTCTGTGCAAGGGCGCGTACAACGAGTCCGAGGCGGTGGCGTATATCCGCCGCGAGGACGTGACGGCGTCGTATCTTCGGTGTCTCGATATCCTGTGCAGGGGAACGGGATACCCGATGGTGGCGTCACATGATCCTGTGGTGATCGCGGCAGCGGCGCGCACGGGTCGGGACGTCGACCGATTCGAGTACCAGATGTTGTTCGGTATCAGGGAACCGGAGCAAGCACGGCTGGTTGCGTCCGGACAGCATGTCCGGACGTATGTTCCGTACGGTTCCGCGTGGTACCCGTACTTCATGCGCAGACTCGCAGAGCGGCCGGCAAATCTCGCGTTTTTCCTGCGTTCGGTTGTGTCCCGACATCGATGCTGCGGCGCAGTGGGTTCCCGGTGTTGTGAGATGCTGTCAAAATGCTGCTTCGATCACTGAATCCCCTTGCCATTGCCCGCGGCGACGACGTCGACGACGCGATCACCATCGGGGATACGGTTCTCTCGCGCAGCCATATTCTCGGCGCTGCGACTTCGGTGGCGGAGCGGGTTGCGCAGGCCGAGCGCGTCGCGGTGCTGGCGACTCCCACGGCAAAGACCATTCTGGCAGTAGTCGGAGCATTGATCGCCGGTGTCACCGTCGTTCCTGTGCCGCCGGATTCGGGAACAGCTGAGCGCGAACACATACTGAAGGACTCCGGCGCCCAGGCGTGGCTGGGGGAAACCGACGAATTGTGCGTCGGCCTGCCGGTGGTTCCGGTTCGCCTGCACGCCCGCTCGTGGCACAGCTACCCCGAACCGGCGCCGCAGTCCACTGCATTCGTCCTCTACACCTCGGGAACGACCGGACCGCCGAAGGGCGTGCTGCTGAGCCGGCAGGCAATTGCCGCAGGTCTCGACGCATTGACCGAGGCTTGGCAGTGGACGCATCGAGACACCGTTGTGCAGGGGTTGCCCTTGTTCCACGTCCACGGACTGATTCTGGGCGTGCTCGGACCACTGCGGGTGGGCAGTCGGCTGATCCACACGGTGAAGCCGACGCCGCAGGCCTATGCGGAGGCCGGCGGCTCGCTCTACTTCGGGGTGCCGACGGTGTGGTCGCGAATTGCCGACGACGAGGCGTCGGCACAGGCGTTGGCGTCGGCCCGGTTGCTCGTGTCCGGAAGTGCACCGCTGCCCGTTCCGGTGTTCGAGAAGTTACGTGCGCTCACCGGCCACGCGCCCATCGAGCGGTACGGGATGAGCGAAACCATGTTGACCCTGAGTACCCGCGCGGACGGCGAGCGTCGGCCAGGCTGGGTGGGTGTACCAGTGCGCGGCGTCGAGACGCGGTTGCGCGACGAGGCCGGTAACGACGTGCCTCACGACGGTGAGAGCATCGGCGGCCTTCAGGTTCGTGGGCCCATGCTGTTCGACGGCTACCTCAATCGCCCCGATGCCACTGCCGAATCGTGGACCGACGACGGGTTCTTCAAGACCGGTGACGTCGCTGTCATCGACGAGGGCGGATTCCATCGCATCGTGGGGCGTGAATCCATCGATCTGATCAAGTCGGGCGGCTTCCGGGTGGGTGCGGGCGAGATCGAGACGGCCATCCTGGGGCACCCCTCCGTAGCCGAGGTCGCGGTGGTCGGTGTTCCCGATCCGGACCTGGGCCAGCGGATTGTGGCGTGGGTTGTCCGGCGGGCGTC
The DNA here is from genome assembly GCF_042790355.1 of Rhodococcus sp. NPDC056743. NCBI lineage: Bacteria > Bacillati > Actinomycetota > Actinomycetes > Mycobacteriales > Nocardiaceae > Rhodococcus > Rhodococcus sp. NPDC056743. The sequence continues at coordinate 262,840 of NZ_JBHTZI010000010.1, forward strand.
AGCACCGGAGGTCACCGAAGCGGACCTCGTGGATCTGGTGGGTGCGGAGTTGTCCGCGCATAAACGCCCGCGCGAAATTCGGTTTGTCGACACACTGCCGCGGAACGCGATGGGCAAGGTGCAAAAGCGCTTGTTGCTGCCTGAATAATCTTGTTTGGTTGGTTTTTCTGTGTTTTTCGCTACACTACCCGCCGGTAAGACTTGCTCCAGTTGCGTGCGCAACTGGCATCGGAGGGACAGGTTTCATGGCGGGCGGACGGCATTCGAGCGCTGACAGCGGGCGATCATTCGGTTTTTACGCAGTCGGCGGGATGGTTGCGCTGGCGCTCGTTGCCACCGGAATTGTCGTGTTCAAGGCCGTGCAACCCGATACCTGCGACAGTGTCGACGAGTTCACCCTGGCAGCAGACCCGTCCATCGCGTCGTCGGTATCCGAGGTGTTGGCCGGAACGACCCCTGAGCAGACGGACTGCATGCACGTCGTGGTCGAAGCAGCATTGCCGGGCGACGTGGTCGGGCGACTGGGGAAGGGCGCCGACGCACCGGATCTGTGGATTCCGGACTCCACTTCGTGGATAAGCAAGGCGGCGCTCACCGCCGCCGGTCCGGTTGCCGCAGCCGGTGGTTCCATCGCGACGTCTCCCGTGGTGTTGGCATCCGGCGGCGAGGAGTTTGCCGATTGGCTGTCGGTGCTCGAAGTGCCGGATCTTGCGCTCGGTAATCCGCTGTCCACCGGAATCGCGTCCGCCCCGATCCAGGCTGCACTTGCCGAGAGCGGGAGCAGCGCGGATTCGGTACGTACCGCGCTGGTCCCGCACGCTCAGGCCGAAAGCGTGCGCGCTGAGGACCAACCTGTCGGTGCGAAGATGCTGACCGAACTTGTCAGTACCGGCAAGGTCGGGGTGTCAACCGAACAGCAGGTCTCCCAGTTCGCGAACGCGGCCATCAGTGCCACGGTACCGTCCACCGGAACCGTGCTGATGGACTATCCGTTGGCGGTGAGTGCCTCGGCGCCGGATCGCCACTATGCCGCGGCGCAGAAAGCCAAAGTTCTCGCCACGGTGTTCGCCAGCGATGAGGCGCAGGAAATCCTGGCCCGCAACGGTTTTCGTGACCAGTCCGGTGAGGGGCAGGTTGCCGGCGGTATCGGGGCCGTTCAGGCCCTGCCGGTGCCGGACCAAGCCGCACTCGACAAGACCCTCGGAGCCTGGGCGTTGTTGGCCAAACCGATCCGCACCCTCGTCGCCATCGACGTGTCGTCGTCGATGGATTTCCCGGCCGCCGGTGGGAAGACCCGCATGGACCTCACGACAGCTGCCGCACTCACCGGCAACCAGGTGTTCCCGGACAGCGTTGCCGCCGGACTCTGGGCATTCTCCCAGGGCATGAACGGAACGCAGGACTACCAGGAACTGGTTCCGATTCGCCGCTACGACACCATGGTTGGCGGAATATCGCAGCGAGCACTCATGGCCGAGCAGACCAAGAAGCTGACACAACTCAAGCGCGGCGCAACGGGCCTCTACGACACCACGCTCGCGGCATTTCGGAAAGTTCAGGAATCGTACGACCCGCGCGCCGTCAACAGCGTGATCATTCTGACCGACGGCGCCAACGAGGATCCCGACAGCATCACGCGCGAGCAATTGCTCGACGTGCTCGAACGGGAACAGGATCCGGCGCGACCGGTGATCATCGTGACTATCGGAATTACCGACGACGCCGATGCGGCTGCGCTGGCGGACATTTCACGCGTCACCGGTGGGTCCACCTACATCGCCCGTGATCCGTCGGAAATCTCCGGTGTGTTCGTCAACGCACTGGCTCACCGCGGCGCCTAGGCGGTCAGCACGAGTGCATCACCGTCGGTGACGGCAATGGTGTGTTCACTGTGCGCTGTGCGCGATCCGTCGGCTGAGCGGATGGTCCATCCGTCGTCGTCGAAGACGATCTTGTCAGTGGTGAGGGCGAACCACGGTTCGATCGCGATGGTCAGCCCGCGTCGCAGTTTCATGCCACGACCTGCGCGTCCGGTGTTGGGGATGTGCGGATCTTCGTGCATCGTGCGGCCGAGTCCGTGGCCACCGAATTCGGTGTTGACCGGGTAGCCGTAATCAGCTGCGACGCCGCCGATCGCAGCGGAGATGTCGCCGAGGCGATTGCCTGGACGGGCGACTGCGATAGCTGCCGCGAGCGCACGTTCGGTAGCTTCGATGAGGCGCTGGTCCTCGGCACGGGGAACACCGACGACGAGACTGCGTGCCGAGTCGGCGACCCATCCGTCGATGGAGACAGCGATGTCCATGGTCAGCAGATCGCCGTCCTGGAGCACGTAGTCGTGCGGAAGTCCGTGCAGCACTGCGTCGTTGACAGACAGGCAGATGACGTTGCGGAACGGTCCGCGCCCGAAGGACGGTGAGTAGTCCCAGTAGCAGGACACGGCGCCGCGTTCTTCGATCAGGTCGCGGGCGCGGTGCTCGAGGTCCAGGAGATTGACTCCAGGCTTGGCGCGCGAAGCGAGGTCGGTGAGTAGTTCGGCAATGAATGCGCCGGTGACGCGCATTGCTTCGATCTCACGGTCGGTCTTCAGTTCCACCATCGGGGATTCCTTTCAAGGTTTGGTATTAAAATACCACTGCAGGTTGGTATGCTGTTCCCATGGTTCGTCTTCCGCTCACTCCCGCGCAGATTGCACTAGGTCGCCAGTTGGGCGCGTACCTGCGTCAAGCTCGGGGCGAGCGCACGCTCGTCGATGTGGCGGAGGCCGCCGGAATTTCGCCGGAAACGTTGCGCAAGATCGAGACCGGGCGCATGCCGACACCGGCGTTTGTCACGATTGCCGCGCTCGCCGATGTACTTGGCGTGCCCCTTGATGACCTCGCCCAGATCTGTCTCAACCGTGAGAGGCTTCGGGCTTAAGCAGCCTCGGGGCCGGCCCACGGTATCGGGAGTGGCGGCGCCACTGACGAGTACCGGTGACCGGTCGGTGTAGTCGTGGTGAAAGAGTGCCTGGTACCGGGTGCGTGATCGTCGGTTTCGGCGTACCAGTCCAAGCCCTGTTTGGCGTAATTGCATGCCGCGCACAATCCTGCACCATTTTCTGCACTGGTTGCGCCGCCCCTCTGGTGGTCGCGAATGTGGTCTCGATGCCGAACGGGTGCATCGCACCATGGAGTGCGACAGCTTCGATCGCGGAGATCGATCAACTGCGCCAGTCCCTTCGGGAAGATTCTGGACTTGGATTCCATGGCTGTCAGCTCTCCCGTCGTGGGTTGGGCATAGAGCTTACGGATGTGAGCGATGGATTGAGAGTCCCTGCCGGACTGTGCAATCCATTGTCGGGCAATACCCGCGGGGATGGGTCCGTAACCGTTGACGTGCGCGGGGTCCGTGGCATCACCGAAGAGTGTCTGGTCGGAAATAACAAGATTTACAGTGATGGGAGTGGGCGTGGCGCGGCCGATTCCGGTGACTCGCTCGACGAGGAGATCGGCCATGATCTGAGCGCGCGTGCGGTCGTCTCCGTGAGCCAGGACGGAATCCGCATCTCGCATCAGTGTGGCGTGAACGGCAACGCCTTCGGCTACCGGGAGTAGGACACTGAGATAGCACATGGTGTCCGGTGCCGGCCGCGACGTCACGCGTCGGTCGCCTACGGCTTTGCGGGCGCGCCGGACCACACTTTCGGCATCTACCTCGGCGGTGCGGGCGCGGATTCTGGCGGTCAATTGTTGGTCTCCGCAGCCGGCCAGGTTATCTGCGTCGCAGCAGAACTCGCGATCCACGGCGGCACGATCTTGGGCTGTGAGACAGGCGGTTTCGCGCATGAGGATGGTGGCGCGTTGCTCGCTGATGCCGCCGTGGACCAGGAGCCTGAGCGTGTAGGGCATCTCGTCGTTCAATGCGCGGGCAAGGCTCAGGTGTTGAGTGCCTGACCAGACTGATTCGCGTCGAGCGAGAGCAACTTGGGCGTTGATTCCACGGCCCTGATGTGCAACGGGAACGCCGCGTTCACCACGGTCTTTGCGAGTGGAAGCGTCCAGATCAGCAGCGAGCATTGCTTGTGCGCCGGCGCAACTGGCTTTCAGTTCCTCGAGCGCGCGCAGCAGGTCGATGCGTGCTGCATTGTCGACGGATCTGTCCATGTCGATGAGTAGTAAACGGAACTGCTTGACCATGTGATCTGAAACTGCCGTCGTCATCATTGCCCCCCGGTAATGTCGAACGTACATTCGATCTTACTCCCGATAGTCCACCTGCGCAATGGTTTTGACTCACCGGTATGTAACGATGAAACTGTGACTGTGTAGAACAGGGGCTCGAATGAATTCGTGGGATGTTGCCGCCGATGGAGTAATGCGGTTGCCGTCGGGACGGCTGGTTCGAGGGCGGGGATTGCGTAACCCGCTACCGGAAGGGCCATCGCCCGATTTCGGGTTGTATGCGCAAGCGCGTCAACCGCCTTCCTTCTTGTGGGAAAGCCGATGGATACGCTGGCACGACTTCTGGCTGCCAAGTGACCGCTCCGAGTTTCGGAGTGCCTTGGAGGAACTCTTGCGGCGATCCGAAACCGAACGAGTGGAGATCGCGTGTGGCGGTGGATTCGGCCGTACGGGGACAGCGTTGGCTTGTCTGGCGGTGCTCGACGGCGTTGCCGCTGAGGGCGCGGTTACCTACGTACGCGAACACTATTCTCACCGGGCGGTGGAAACTCCGTGGCAGCGGCGGTTCGTGTCTGGATTCGCGTGACCGGAGAGGCGCTAACTCTTCGCTGTGAGCGTCTGGCTCTTACGCCAGCGTGAGTTTGCGTATCCGAGCGCGGCGATCACTGCAAAAAGGACTGCCGTCGAGATCAACTGATCCCGGGCGTCGTCGTCGAACAGCATGAGGACAACAAAGGCTCCGAGCATCGCGAGAGTCGCGTAACTCAGGTACGGGAAGAGCCACATGCGGATGGTCAGTTTGCCTTCGGCTTCGAGTTGCTTACGCAGGCGAAGGTGGGAGACCACGATGAAGATCCAGATGACGAGCAACGCAGCGCCGACGGCATTGAGCAGGATGCCGAGAAGGTCGTCGGGCAGAAGCCAGTTGAGCATGACGGAAACGAAGCCGAAGAACACCGACAGCAGTACCGCGTTGGTCGGAACTCCCGAGCGCGAGAGTGTGGCCATGAATGCGGGGCCGTCACCGCGTCGCGACAGGGAGAAGGCCATGCGTGAGGTGCCGTAGATGTTGGCATTGAAGGCCGACAGCAAGGCAACAACCACAACAAGTTCCATGAAGCCGGCAACACCGGGGATGTTGGCCAGGTTGAGGACGGAGACAAAGGGGCTGGTCTCGAGATCGGGGTCGTTCCACGGCAGGACCAACACCATGATCGAGATCGCACCGATGTAGAAGACGCTGATACGCCAGACCACGCTGCGGACGGCGAGAGCGATGGAGCGTTCCGGATTCTCGGATTCTGCCGCCGCGATGGTGACGATTTCGATTCCGCCGAACGCGAAGGCAACAACAAGAAGGCCGGCAGCGACGCCGGAGAATCCGTTGGGCATGAACCCGCCCTGCCCGAACAGATTCGAGGTTCCCACCGGGTCCGTACCGGGAAGCAGGCCGAACACCAGCAGTACACCGATGATCAAGAAGCCGATGATGACGGTGACTTTGATTGCCGCGAACCAGAATTCGAACTCGCCGAAGTTGCTGACCTTGGCCAGGTTCACGATGGCAAAGAACACCACGAAGACAAGCGCGATCGTCCATTGCGGAATCGACGGCAGCCACTCGTTGACGATGGCGGACGCCCCGGTGATCTCGGCGCCCAGAACCATGATGAGCATGAACCAGTAGAGCCAGCCCATCACAAAGCCTGCCCACTCGCCGATCCCCAGTCGCGCGTAATGCGAGAACGAGCCGCTGGCGGGAATTGCGGCGCCCATTTCACCGAGCATCCGCATCACGAACACGACGACGGCGCCCGCGATGATGTACGAGATCAGAACCGCGGGACCAGCCGTCGCGATACCGACGCCCGTTCCGAGGAACAAACCTGCTCCGATAGCCGACCCCAGGCCCATCATCGTCAGATGGCGGACCTTGAGGCCTTTGCCGAGAGCGGTGGTCGTTTCTTCGGGGGCGTCGGTGTTATTCATCAGTCGTTGGCGTGGAGTGCAGCATTCAGTTCGACGCCAGTGCCCTTCCACGGCACGACCTCGACGGCACCCGAAACCGAGTTGCGACGGAAGAGCAGGTTGGACTTGCCGCTCAGTGCCAGTGCCTTGACGACGGTTCCGTCCGGTCCGGTGACCTTGGTGCCGGCGGTGACGTACAGACCAGCTTCGAGGACGCAGTCGTCGCCGAGGGAGATGCCGATTCCGGCGTTGGCGCCGAGGAGGCAGCGCTTGCCGACGGAGATCGTTTCCTTGCCGCCGCCGGACAACGTGCCCATGATGGACGCGCCGCCGCCGACATCGGAACCGTCGTCGACGACGACGCCGGCGGAGATACGGCCCTCGACCATGGAGTTACCGAGTGTGCCGGCGTTGAAGTTCACGAAGCCTTCGTGCATGACCGTGGTACCGGATGCGAGGTGTGCGCCAAGGCGGACACGGTCGGCGTCGGCGATACGGACACCCGAGGGAACGACGTAGTCGACCATGCGGGGGAACTTGTCGACGCTGAAGACGGTTACAACGCCGCGGATACGCAGACGCGAGCGGACCTGCTCGAAGCCTTCGACGGCACACGGGCCGAAGTTGGTCCAGACGACGTTGGCGAGGAGGCCGAACTGTCCGTCGAGGTTGACGCCGTGCGGTGCGACCAGGCGATGGGAAAGCAGGTGAAGGCGCAGGTAGACGTCGTAGGCGTCGACCGGAGCCTTGGAAAGGTCGGCGATGGTGGTGCGGACGATGACCTGCGAAACCTCGCGTGCCTCGTCGGTTCCGGCCAGCAGTGCGAGGTCGGAGGGAATGTCTGTTCCCTCGACGTTCTCGGTACCGGTCGTCTCGAATGTTCCCAGCTCCGGTGCGGGGAACCAGGTGTCGAGGACGGTGCCGTCCGCGGTCACGTTGGCGATACCTACTGCTGATGCTCCCTGTGCGCTCACAGCAGTAGAGATTACTGGGTGCGCTGGCTGCGGGCTTAGGCTGGTGGCCGTGAGCATCCTCGATCTTGCCTCCGACCCCATCGATCTGACGGCCGCTCTGGTCGACATTCCCAGCGTCTCCCACGACGAATCCGCCATCGCGGACGCCGTCGAGGTGGCGTTGCGGGAGCAGACCAGCGGCTTCGAGATCATCCGCAACGGCAACGCGGTTCTCGCTCGGACGTCGCGCGGATTGCCGAGCCGGGTGATGCTTGCCGGCCATCTCGACACAGTTCCGATTGCGGACAATGTTCCGTCTCGCCGTGAGGGTGACATCTTGCACGGGTGCGGCACCGTGGACATGAAATCCGGCGATGCCGTGTTCCTGCATCTCGCAGCGACCATCGAGAATTTGGCCCACGACCTGACGCTGGTGTTCTACGACTGCGAGGAAATCGCCGCAGCCTACAACGGGCTCGGCCGGATCGAACGCGAGATCCCCGAGTGGCTCGCCGCTGATGTCGCGATTCTGGGCGAGCCGACGGCCGGGTTCATCGAAGCCGGGTGCCAGGGAACGATGCGGGTGCGCTTGACCGCGTCGGGCACTCGTGCGCATTCAGCCCGGTCCTGGTTGGGGGACAACGCGATTCACAAGTTCGGCACCGCGTTGGAGCGGATGTCGGCCTATGTGCCGCGCTCGGTGGATATCGACGGTTGTGTCTACCGCGAGGGGCTTTCGGCGGTGCGGATCTCCGGCGGTGTCGCCGGAAATGTCGTGCCGGACGCAGCCGAGATGGACGTCAACTTTCGGTTCGCACCGGATCGCAGTGAGGCGCAGGCGGTGGCTCACGTCCGCGAAGTATTCGACGGATTGGACCTCGGATTCGAGGTCACCGACTCCTCGCCCGGCGCTCTGCCCGGCTTGGCGAACCCGTCGGCGGCCGCGTTGATCGAGGCTGCGGGTGGACAGTTCCGAGCCAAGTACGGCTGGACCGATGTGTCCAGATTCTCGGCTCTCGGTATTCCCGCGGTAAATTACGGCCCCGGCGATCCGAACCTTGCGCATAAGCGCGACGAGCACGTTCCCGTGCAGCAGATCACCGACGTCGCAGCCGTGCTGAGAAAGTATCTGTCGGCCTGACCGTTAGCCTTGCGTGCATGGCACCAGAGAAGAATTCGGCTTCCAAGAAGCAGAGCTCGTCGATCAAGCATCGCGGGCCCGTTCAGCTTCGACGCAAGCGCAAGGACGAGAAGACCACTACGGATCAGCGTCTGCTCGACAAGCGTGGCCCCACAGATTGGGTCCACACCGATCCGTGGCGTGTGCTGCGCATCCAGAGCGAATTCATCGAAGGTTTCGGCGCGCTCGCCGAGGTTCCGCGTGCCGTGACGGTGTTCGGTTCGGCCCGCACCGCGGTCGACCATCCGGAGTACCAGGCGGGCCGTGAGCTGGGAACGGCGCTGGCGGAAGCCGGGTACGCCGTGATCACCGGTGGTGGACCGGGAGTCATGGAAGCTGCCAACCGTGGTTGCAGCGAGGCAGGCGGATACTCGATCGGACTCGGCATCGAGTTGCCGTTCGAGCAGGGTCTGAACGAGTGGGTCGACCTCGGTATCAACTTCCGCTACTTCTTTGCGCGCAAGACGATGTTCGTGAAGTACTCGCAGGCCTTCATCTGCCTGCCCGGCGGCTTCGGAACGCTGGACGAATTGTTCGAGGCTCTCACTTTGGTGCAGACCCACAAGGTGACTCGCTTCCCGATTGTCCTCTTCGGCACCGAGTACTGGTCCGGATTGGTCGACTGGATTCGTGGCACGCTCGAGCGCGACGGAAAGATTTCCGAAGGCGATGTGAATCTGTTGCACGTCACGGACAGTGTGGAAGAAGCAGTCCGAATTGTCCTCGATGCCGACAAGGGCATCGACGAGGCCGCAGGCCTGGGGAAAGAAGAAGAATGGTGACCGATTCAGGCAAGAAGTTCGCGATCTGCGTCTACTGTGCCTCGGGTCCGGTGGACGAGTCGTTCCTGGCTTTGGCTGCCGAGGTGGGCACCGCGATCGGTCGACGCGGGTGGCAGTTGGTATCCGGCGGCGGCAATGTCTCGATGATGGGTGCTGTCGCGGAATCGGCTCGGGCTGCCGGTGCGTGGACCGTGGGCGTCATTCCGAAGGCTTTGGTGCACAAGGAAGTTGCGGACGTCGACGCCGACGAGTTGATCGTCACCGACACGATGCGTCAACGCAAGCAGTTGATGGAGGATCACGCGGACGCGTTCATCACCTTGCCCGGCGGTATCGGGACGTTGGAAGAGTTGTTCGAGACGTGGACCGCCGGCTACCTCGGGATGCACAGCAAGCCTGTGGTTCTGCTTGACCCGGTGGGGCATTACACCGGACTGCTCGAATGGTTGGACAAATTGGACGGTACGGGATTTGTCGGTCGTAAAGCACTGGACACATTGCTGGTCAGGACTGACATCGAGGCTGCTCTCGACGCTTGTGTAGGGCCCTGAAGAAGTGCGTGACGGGCTACCTTACTGCGAGGTAAGGTAGCCCGAGGGTGGCCGTCGAGTCGCCGGATACGTGATTGGGGAGACATGAGTTCGGAAGCACGCGACAAAGTTGGCCTGCTGGATCTCGCGGCAAAGTTGCCGTCGATGATCACCGAGGTGCCGATCCTCCTCAAAGGGGCGTCCGGCCTGCTGCGCAAGCCGTCGGCGGCGATGTCCATCGGACTGATTCTCCAGCAGAACGCCGCAGCGCACCCGGCGCGTCCGTTCATCCGGTTCGAGGGCCACTCAACGAGTTACGGTGACGCCAACGAGCAGGTCAACCGATATGCGGATGTGTTGCGTACACGTGAGGTTCAACGCGGAGACGTCGTGGCGATCCTCGGCAAGAACACTCCGGAGTCGCTGCTGATTGCGTTGGCCGCCGTCAAGCTCGGCGCGGCAGCGGGAATGCTGAACTACAACCAGCGTGATGATGTTCTCGCACATAGCCTTACGCTTCTCGGCGCCCGCGTGCTTGTTGTGGCCGACGAGAGCGAAGAAGCTCTCGAATCATTGCCGGACGGGTTTGCCGGACCTCGACAACTTTTGGTCAGCGAACTCGACGAGCTGGCAAAAACGGCCGACGCCACAAATCCGGCAGTGACGGTCGAGATCCTTGCGAAGGAAAAAGCGTTCTACATCTTCACCTCGGGTACCACCGGAATGCCCAAGGCCAGCTTGATGACTCATTTCCGCTGGCTCAAATCCATGTCCGGTCTCGGACTCATGGGCGTTCGCTTACGCCCGTCCGACACGTTGTACTGCTGCTTGCCGCTCTATCACAACAATGCGTTGACGGTGTCGCTGTCGTCAGTATTGGCTTCGGGTGCAACGCTTGCCATCGGCCGGCAGTTCTCGGCGTCGCGATTCTGGGACGATATCGCGCTCAACAAAGCGACGGCGTTCGCGTACATCGGCGAATTGTGCCGGTACCTACTCAATCAGCCCGAGAAGCCCACCGACCGTGACAATTCCGTTCGACTCATGGTCGGGAACGGGTTGCGGCCGGAGATCTGGAAGGAATTCACGGACCGTTTCGGTATCGCGCGAGTCGCCGAGTTCTACGGTGCCAGCGAATGCAACATCGCCTTCGTCAACGCACTCAACGTCGATCGGACCGCCGGAATCTGCCCGCTGCCGCATGCCGTCGTCGAATTCGACGAGGAAACCGGAAAGGCGTTGCGTGGTCCGAACGGACGGTTGCGCACCGTGCCGACGGGGTCCGTCGGACTGCTGCTCTCCAAGATCACCGACCGAGCGCCCTTCGACGGATACACCGATGAAGCCGCGACCGACAGCAAATTGGTGCGGGGTGGTTTCAAGGACGGTGACACCTGGTTCGACACCGGCGACCTCGTGCGGAAGCAGGGGTGGAGCCACGTGGCATTCGTCGATCGACTCGGCGACACCTTCCGATGGAAGGGCGAGAACGTCGCGACCACCGAGGTGGAGGGCGCGCTCAGTTCACATCCGGCGATCGAGGAAGCCGTCGTCTACGGCGTCGAGATCCCGGGTACCGACGGGCGCGCGGGAATGGCGGCCGTGACATTGCGCGACGGTCACACCTTCGACGGCAGTGGCATCGCCGCTCATCTCTACGGAAAGCTCCCCAGCTACGCCGTGCCGCTGTTCGTTCGGATCGTCGACTCCCTCGAACACACCAGCACGTTCAAATCCCGCAAGGTGGAACTGCGCAACGACGGATACGACGTCGGCGCAGACACCCTGCATGTCCTTGCCGGTCGTGAGAGCGGGTACAGCGATTCGTACGACAGTTACGTCGACGAGGTAGCCGCAGGCTCGGCACCCAAGGGCTAGACCGCGTTCCGTCATGCCAGTATGAATGGCATGTCTTCATTGGCCGGTTCATCCGCGCAGCCAGATCCGGCGCCCACACTCTGTGGACGACCGGTGGCGGTCGACCGTGCATTGGTCATGGCGATCGTCAACCGAACACCAGACTCGTTCTACGACAAAGGTGCGACGTTCTCTGATTCTGCCGCGATGGCCGCGGTGGATCGTGCGGTCGACGAAGGCGCCGATCTGGTCGATATCGGGGGAGTGAAGGCGGGCCCCGGCGACCTGGTCGACACCGACGAGGAGATCAGGCGCGTCATTCCCTTCGTCGCGGCGATCCGCGACAAGTTCCCGGAACTGTTGATCAGCATCGACACGTGGCGCAGCGACGTCGCGCGTCTCGCGCGTAAGGAAGGTGCCGATCTGATCAACGACACCTGGGCCGGGGCCGATCCGGAACTGGTGATGGTCGCCGCCGAAACCGGAGCGGGCATCGTGTGCTCACACACCGGCGGAGCGGTGCCGCGGACCCGTCCGCACCGCGTCAGATACACCGATGTTGTTGCCGATGTGGTGAACGAGGTTGTCACAGCAGCCGAGAGGGCCCTCGCCTTGGGAGTGCCACGCGATGCGATTCTGGTCGATCCGACCCACGATTTCGGCAAGAACACCTTTCACGGGCTCGAGTTGTTGCGAAAAGTGGACATTCTTGTAAACACCGGGTGGCCAGTGCTGATGGCGCTGAGCAATAAGGACTTTATCGGGGAGACTCTGGGGGTAGAGCTTTCCGAGAGGCTGGAGGGAACATTGGCAGCGACAGCAATGGCCGCGGCGGGCGGTGCCCGAGTGTTCCGGGTGCACGAGGTGGCATCTACGCGCCGGGTGGTCGACATGGTTGCGGCAATTCAGGGCCGACGCGCTCCTGTCCGAACAGTTCGGGGGCTGGCATGAGCATTATCGGCACTGGGTCCACGCGCACGTGGTCCGAAGCCAACAGTTGGGATCACCCCAGTTGGACGGTCGAGGAACTCGAGCGGGCCAAAGCGGGTCGCACCGTCTCGGTGGTGCTTCCGGCGCTCAACGAGGAGGACACCGTCGCTTCGGTGGTCGACACCATTCATCCGTTACTCGGCGGGCTGGTGGACGAACTTGTCGTCCTTGATTCGGGATCTACCGATCGCACCGCGAAGCGGGCACGGGCCGCCGGCGCGCGGGTGATCAGCCGCGAGGCTGCCGTGCCGTCGCTTCCACCGGCAGCCGGCAAAGGTGAAGTTCTGTGGCGCTCGATCGCAGCCACCACGGGCGACCTGATCGCGTTCGTGGATTCCGATCTCATCAACCCGGACCCGGCGTTTGTTCCGAAGTTGCTCGGCCCGTTGCTGACCGTCGACGGTATTCACCTGGTGAAGGGGTACTACCGGCGTCCGCTGCGCGTCAGCGGTACGGAGGACGCCAACGGCGGCGGGCGGGTCACCGAGTTGGTGGCGCGGCCGATGCTGGCGGCCCTGCGGCCCGAACTCACGGCCGTTCTGCAACCGCTGGGCGGTGAGTACGCCGGAACGCGGGAGTTGCTCTCCGCCGTGCCGTTTGCACCCGGCTACGGAGTCGAGATCGGGTTGTTGCTCGATACCTACGACACCTTGGGGCTCAGTGCCATCGGTCAGGTCAATCTCGGCGTCCGCAAGCACCGCAATCGGCCGCTTGCCGATCTGGGCGTGATGAGTCGGCAGATCATCGGGACGATGCTGCGACGCTGTGGCATCGAGGATTCCGGCGCCGGATTGACGCAGTTCCTGGTCGAGGGCGACTCGTTTGCGCCGGCCACCACCGAGGTGTCGCTGCTCGACCGTCCGCCGATGAATTCGATTATCCGCAGCGCGGGGGTCTGACCGCTATCCGCAGCGCGGGGGTCTGACCGCAGCGGAACGTGTATGGGAGTATCGGGGCATGTTGACGATCCTCCTGTACCTGATTGTCATGGCGCTTGTCGGCGGGATGATTTTCCTTGCCGCGAGTGCCGTATTCGGGCGCTCGGAAGAACTGCCGCCGCTTCAGCCCGGCACCACTGCGGCAGTGCTTCCCGCGGAAGGTGTGACAAGCGCCGACGTCGACGCATTGCGATTTCAGCAGGTTCTGCGTGGGTACAAGGCGAGCGAAGTGGATTGGGCCCTGCACCGGCTCGGGATGGAAATCGACTCTCTCCGTGCGCAATTGGAAGCGCGATCCGAATCTGCCCCAGAAGTTGTGGATGCGGATGCGGAGGCTGTGAGTGAGCGCCCGGACGATGTCTGACGGAATCGTTCGATGCGACTGGGTGATCGAATCGCCCGGCGACACGCTGTACCGCGATTACCACGATCACGAATGGGGACAACCCCTCCGCGGTCGTGACGCCCTGTTCGAGCGACTCGCACTCGAAGCCTTTCAATCAGGTTTGTCGTGGATCACGATTTTGCGAAAGCGAGAGGCTTTCCGATCGGCGTTCGACGGATTTGTTCCCGAGAAAGTAGCCGAATACGACCAAACGGACGTGGACCGCTTGCTGGCGGATTCCGCGATTATTCGCAATCGGGCCAAAATCGAGGCAACAATTTCCAACGCGAGAGTTCTCGTGAATTCACCGGAATTGGATCTCGATGCGTTGCTCTGGTCGTTTGCGCCACCCCGACGCACCGCGCGACTCGCTTCAATTGCGGACGTTCCCGCTATCACCGAAGAATCAACGGCCATGGCCAAGGAACTCAAACGGCTCGGCTTCAAGTTTATCGGCCCTACCACGGCATATGCACTCATGCAGGCCACCGGAATGGTTGACGATCACATTGCCGATTGCTGGGTTCCAGCGGTAGTGCCGTAGTAGTCCGGACACGCGTAAATGTGACTCAGATTCCCGGTTCCGGGACGGATAGGGAACAATGGAAGCTACGAGCCTCGCTGATGGTTGGCGGGGCGCACCGTTTGTCGACGCGCAGTGAAGTGCAGCGCAGATCTGGAGGGAGCAGAGGATGGCGGCCATGAAGCCCCGGACCGGGGACGGTCCCCTCGAAGCAACCAAAGAGGGACGAGGAATCGTCATGCGGGTTCCACTCGAGGGTGGCGGACGCCTTGTCGTCGAGCTGACCCCGGATGAAGCTGCTGCGCTGGGTGTGGAACTTACAAACGTCACCAGCTAGTCGGGTCCAGGTAGGGAAATGCACCCAGGCTCCGCAACCGATCTTCGGTGCGGGGCCTGAAGTGTGTGTAGGTCTAGGCACGTGTTCGAGCCGAGCCGGAAGGGCAGTTGTGTGCTTGCCGAAGTAATCGATCTGCTGGCGTGCCCGCAGTGCAGTCTGGAACTCGATTTGATCGACCGCGCCCTGGAATGTGCCCGAGGGCACCGCTTCGACATCGCCAGACAGGGCTACGTTTCCCTCATCAGCGGTGGGTCCACCAAATTCACCGGTGACAGCGCCGAGATGATTGCAGCCCGGTCCAGACTGCTCGGTAGTGGGCATTTTGATCCGCTGATGGACGCGGTGACGACGGCGTGTACTCGCTCCGAGGGCGTCGACCCGGCGAGGATCCTCGAAATCGGTTCCGGCACAGGTCAATATCTCGAGCATGTGGTCGGTAGGCTCCCGGATTCCCGGGGAATCGCCCTCGACGTCTCGAAATTTGCGGCCCGGCGAGCAGCCAAAGTCCACGACCGTATCGGGTCGATAGTCGCGGACGTGTGGCAGCCCCTGCCGATTCGTGACGGCGTGCTCTCCCACGTGCTCTGTGTGTTCGCTCCGCGCAACGGTGAGCAGTCCCATCGCGTTCTGGGCGACGAGGGCGTTCTCGTGGTTCTGACGCCCACGGACAGGCATCTGCGTGAGCTGATCGAGTTGCTCGGCATGGTTCGCGTCGACGACAAGAAGGTGGAACGGCTCGGGTCGTCCATGGCCGGACTGTTCGAGCGTGAACATTCCGAGGGCGTCGAGTTCACCATGCACCTCACCCACACCGAGATCCTCGACCTCGTGGGCATGGGTCCCTCTGCCCGGCACCTGAGCGCCCAGCAACTTGCCGCCTCGGTGGCGGCGCTGCCCGAACTCACACCGATCACCGCCTCTGCGACGGTTTCCAGCTACCGCAAAGTCAACCGCGGCGCCTGATCGCGTCGTCATAGACGTCGATGGTTTGTTTGGCGATCTCGGCCCACGAGAAATGCTCGATCGCCCGGACCCGGCCGGCCCGTCCCATCGCGTCGGCACCGGTTCGGTCGGCAACAACCTCGTTGACCGTCGCGGCCAACGATTCCTCGAATGCGGCAGGCTCGTACGCGTTGTAGTGGACGAGTCGCCCGGTCACGCCGTCATCGACCACCTCGGGGATTCCTCCCACATCCGAAGCGACAACAGCGGTTTCGCACGCCATGGCTTCGAGGTTGACGATGCCCAACGGCTCGTACACCGACGGACAGACGAAGACTGTTGCAGCCGAAAGTATTTCGCGGATCTGCTCGGTGGGCAGCATCTCGCGGACCCAGAACACATTGCCGCGGTGCGCGGCGAGGGCCGCTACTGCCTGCTCGGTCTCGGCCGCTATTTCCGGGGTGTCGGGGGCGCCCGCGCACAGGACAAGCTGGATGGACGGGTCGAAATCGTGCGCCGCCGCGATCAGATGGCCGACGCCCTTCTGGCGTGTGATGCGGCCGACAAACGCCACGATGGGTTGACTGACGTCGACTCCGATAGCTGTCAACGCAGACGCTTCGCCGGTTCCGGCCGGACCGGGATGCCACACACTCGTGTCGATCCCGTTGCGAACCACATGGATACGGCTCGGATCGAGCGACGGGTACGCGTCGAGGACGTCGGCACGCATCCCCGAGCTGACCGCGATGACAGCGTCGGCATGCTCGACTGCAGTGCGCTCGGACCACGACGAGACGCGGTAGCCGCCACCTAACTGCTCGGCCTTCCACGGACGGCGGGGTTCGAGGGAATGCGCGGTCAGGATGTGGGGGACGTCGTAGAGCGCCGACGCCAGATGTCCGGCCAGCCCGGTGTACCAGGTATGGGAATGGACAATATCGACACCGCTTGCGGCTGCGGCCATCCGAAGCTCGGTGGACAGCGTTGTCAACGCGGGGTTGGCGCCGGCCAACACAGGATCGGGGGAGTGGACGATCGCGTCGTCGCGCGGCGCCCCCATGCAGTGAACGTCGACGTCGACGAGCCGTTTCAACTGAGCGACCAGCTCGGTGACATGCACGCCTGCCCCGCCGTAGATCTCCGGTGGGTATTCCTTGGTCATCATCGCGACTCGCACCGGCTAAACCTAACCGCCCGTGGTCGATCCGGCTACCGGCCGGCGCACGTGCCGAGTGTCGCGGCGCGCTTCGCTAGCGGGACCACCGGAGTGCGGATAGGTTAACGGTGTGAGAAGCCAGCCGCATGTGCTTGGAATCGTGCTCGCCGGAGGCGAGGGCAAACGTCTCTATCCGCTGACGGCGGATAGAGCTAAACCAGCGGTGCCGTTCGGCGGCGCCTATCGACTGATCGACTTCGTGTTGAGCAACCTGGTGAACGCGGGCTATCTGCGTCTCTGTGTGCTCACGCAATACAAGTCGCATTCACTCGACCGACATATATCGCAGACGTGGAGGTTGTCCGGATTTGCGGGTGAGTACATCACCCCCGTCCCGGCGCAGCAGCGACTCGGGCCGCGCTGGTACACCGGCAGTGCCGACGCAATCCTGCAGTCGCTCAACCTCGTTTACGACGAAGACCCCGAGTACATCGTGGTGTTCGGTGCCGACCACGTGTACCGCATGGACCCCGAGCAGATGGTGCAGCACCACATCGACTCCGGTGCGGGCGTGACCGTCGCCGGTATCCGGGTGCCGCGCAGTGAGGCGTTTGCGTTCGGCTGCATCGACAGTGACGAGTCGGGGCGCATCACGCAGTTCCTCGAGAAGCCGGCTCATCCGCCCGGCACCCCTGACGACCCCAATTCCACCTTTGCCTCCATGGGTAACTACGTGTTCACCACGAAGGTATTGGTCGACGCCATCCGCGCCGACTCCGAGAACTCCGATTCCGATCACGACATGGGCGGCGACATCATTCCCGCTCTCGTCGCGGCAGGCGAAGCGTCGGTGTACGACTTCAAGGACAACGTCGTTCCAGGTGCAACCGACCGCGACCGCGGCTACTGGCGCGACGTCGGCACCCTCGACGCGTTCTACGACGCGCACATGGACCTCGTGTCGGTCCACCCCATCTTCAACCTGTACAACCGGCGCTGGCCCATCCGCGGCGCCACCGAGAACCTGGCACCAGCCAAGTTCGTCAAGGGCGGCCTCGCTCAGGAGTCGATAGTCGGCGCCGGATCGATCCTGTCCGCGGCCACCGTGCGCAACTCCGTTCTCAGCTCGAACGTGATGATCGAGGACGGCGCCACCGTCGAAGGCAGCGTCCTGATGCCAGGAGTGCGGATCGGCAAGGGAGCAGTCGTGCGCCGAGCCATCCTCGACAAGAACGTTGTTGTCGGCGACGGCGAGATCATCGGGGTCGACCTCGAACGAGACCGCGAACGATTTGCGATCAGCTCCGGTGGAGTCGTCGCAATCGGTAAGGGTGTCTGGATCTAGTTAGATCTTGCTGGCACTGGCTAGATCTTGCTGGCGCAGAGCAGTCCTTCACCGAGTGGAAGCACCACCCGAATCAGACGCTTGTCGTCCGTGATTGCCTTGGCGGCTTCGCGGACGGCCACCGTCGTGGCATCCCGGGCCGACGGGTCGGCGACGCGGCCACCGGCAAGAGCGTCGTGCAGCACGATCACACCGCCCGGGCGCAGCAACCGGATACCTTCATGGACGTAATGGGGCTGATCGACCGGGGCGCAATCGACGAATACCAAGTCGTATCCACCGTCGGCGAGGCGCGGCAGCACGTCGAGTGCATTGCCGTTGATCAAGCGCGTGCGAGCGGGAGCGATTCCACTCTCGCGGAACGTCAGTTTGGCTGCGCGCTGGTGCTCGGGTTCGCTGTCGATGGTGGTCAGGACTCCGTCGTCGCGCATACCGTGCAGCAACCACAGGCTGCTCACACCGGCTCCGGTACCGACCTCGACCGCCGTTCTCGCGCCGAGCATCCGAGCGAACATCGCCAGTGTCGCGCCGACTGCCGGCGTCACGGGTGCGGTGCCGAGGTCCAATGCTCGGTCCCGCGCCGCGGTAAAAATCTCGTCCTCGGAAACAACGTCCTCGACGTGGCGGAGTATCTGTTCGGCGTGGGTCACGCCCATGAGGTTATCGGGCCGGTCGCATTGACGCTGCAAGGCGCGCACCCTGACGGATTCTCAGGAATCCCTCAGCCTCTTCATAGGGCATGCACACCGCGGTAGGAGAGGGTAAGTACATCGCCGGAGGTGCAAGGAACATCCGGCGGGGATGGATGAGCTGATCAACGGTGATCCGGGAACAAAACACCCCGGTGTTCGGTTGTACGAACCACCACGTGAGCTGACCGCGCGGCACGAAAGACCAGGAGGATCCACTTATTTTCCAGATCAACGACGAGCCTCGCCCTCGAGAGTCGGAAGTAATGACGACGGAATCGGCTGTGGATTCCGAATTGATCGGTACTGCTGTTTTCGACGCCACGGGTGAGAAGTCGGCGATGCCGTCGTGGGACGAACTTGTCCGCCAACACGGCGACCGCGTATATCGGCTTGCCTACCGCCTGTCCGGCGACGCGCAGGACGCTGAAGATCTGACCCAGGACACGTTCATCCGCGTGTTCCGTTCTCTCTCCGACTACCAGCCCGGCACGTTCGAAGGCTGGCTGCACCGCATCACGACCAACCTGTTCCTCGACATGGTTCGCCGACGCAACCGCATCCGCATGGAAGCGCTTCCGGAGGACTACGACCGCGTACCGTCGGCCGGTCCGGACCCCGAGCAGATCTACCACGACGCCCGTCTCGACGCCGATCTTCAGGCCGCATTGGACTCTTTGGCACCGGATTTCCGTGCCGCTGTTGTGTTGTGTGACATCGAAGGTCTGTCGTACGAGGAAATCGGTGCCACACTGGGAGTCAAGCTCGGAACGGTTCGGAGCCGTATCCACCGTGGACGACAAGCGATTCGCGATCATCTGGCAGCAGCACAGCGCGCCGGTGATTCCGAACGTGTCGGCGTCTGACGGGGGAACGTTGGTCAATCATCTGGAGGGACGAATGACGGAGGCGCGGGCACCCCGCCAGTTCGGTTCGACCGAACACCTGGCAAGTGAGGCAATTGCCGCCTACGTCGACGGAGAACTTCGCATGCAGGCCTATCTCCGGGCCTCACACCACATCTCCCTGTGTGTTGAATGCACCGCTGCTGTCGATGCGCAGCAGCAGGCCCGTGGTGCGCTCCGACGGAGCGGTGAGATGACGATGCCGCTCTCGCTAGTCGGCCTGCTCAGCGCAATTCCGACCTGCACCACCAACACAGCCGACAACACGCCGGGATCCGACGCCGGGATCGGCGCGATCGGCAAACGTCTTTCACGCCGCTGGCGCAAATGACCTGTCCTTTCGGCCCAGTCAGCGACACCGTGTGTCCACCGATCAGTGATACTGGACGGCGTGACTGACGGACAGAGGGGGCACTCCGGCGTGGATACCGATACTTCGGCAAGCGGTTCGGTTGATCGACCGGCAGATGCGCCCGTTCTCGAACCGCGCCCGGTGTACCGGCCGCAGATCGATCCCGCGTCGCAGCGGGCGTTCAGTAGGCCGAGCGGCGTCGACGGTTCCTTCTCCCAGGCAGCGGCGCGCAGCGTCCCGACGCCCGGTGTTGTGGTCGGTTCGCCCGACCCGGTTCTCGCAGAAGCGTTCGGCCGCCCCGACGGTGCCACGGAATCCATCGGACGTGATCCCGAAGCCGCCGCGGAAGCCGAGCCCGAGGACGAAGTACCCGACGACCCGTGGCGTGATCCGGCGTCGTCGGTGGCTCTAGGCTCACCCGCACAGGAAACCGAACTCGAAACACTGCCTCCCGCACCGAAACTCGATGTCCGCGACGTGCTGTTCGGGCGTAAGGTCGCGCCGTCCGCGTTGGCTGCGCTTGCGGGAATGGCACTCGTGATCGCCCTGGTAGGTGGACTGCTGGCGACGGTCATCACCGCTGACCGAAGTTCACTCACCAGTTCACATGTCACGTTGGTTCAATCCGGCAGTGGTGAGCAGCCGCAATCCGACGTCGCGAAGGTCGCCGACGCGGTGCTGCCGTCCGTTGTCTCCATTCAGGTTGCCGTCGGCGATCAGGGAAGCACCGGTTCGGGCGTCGTCGTCGACGACCGCGGATACATCGTCACCAACAACCATGTGATCTCCTCGGCGGCACCGCCTGCCCAGAATGCCCGAATTCAGGTCATCTTTTCCGACGGAACCAAGACCGATGCTCAAATCGTCGGCCGTGACGTGAAGACGGACCTCGCGGTGCTGAAGGTGTCGGCGAGCAATCTGACGGTTGCACAACTCGGGAAATCCGAAGACGTCCAGGTGGGGGACGACGTCGTGGCTGTCGGTTCCCCCTTGGGGCTGAGCAAAACGGTGACCCGCGGAATCGTCAGCGCTCTGAATCGCCCGTTGCGGTTGTCCGGAGAGGGCACCGACACCAACGCGGTGATCGACGCCGTCCAGACGGACGCGGCCATCAACCACGGCAACTCCGGCGGCGCCTTGGTGGATGCGGAAGCCCGCGTGATCGGAATCAACACCGCGATGCTCAGCGAATCGGGCGGTTCGGTCGGTCTGGGTTTTGCGATCCCGATCGACACGGTCACCCAGGTTGCGCAGGCCATCATTCGTGACGGTTCGGTTCGTCACCCCGATATCGGCGTCAACGTTCGCACCGTCGTCAACGACGCCACCAGTGGTGCTGCGGTTGCCAATGTGCGCGACGGAAGCCCGGCACAACAGGCTGGAATCGTCGAGGGCGACGTCATCGTCAAGGTCGGCGACAGGCAAGTGACAAGCGCCGACGAATTTGTTGTTGCCGTCAATGCCGCGGCGATAGGTCAGCCGGTCGACGTCGCGTTGATCCGCGACGGACGCCAGGTAGACATATCGGTCACGCCGGTTTCGGACTGAGAGAACCTACGAGGTTGCTGTGAGGTTGATCCGGACCTGCGCGCAACAACCGGACACACAGTAGGCTTGCCCTGTGTTTGGCAACATCGGTTGGGGCGAGTTCATGATCCTCCTCGTAGCAGCTCTGGTCATTTTGGGACCTGAGCGGCTTCCTGGCGCGGTCTCCTGGGTTACACGATCACTGAGGCAGGTACGTGAATACGCTTCCGGAGCCCAGAATCAGCTCAAGGAAGAACTGGGCACCGACTTCGAGGATCTGCGTAAACCACTCGCAGATCTGAACAAGCTGCGCGGGATGACTCCGCGCGCGGTGATCACCCAGCACCTTCTCGACGGCGACGATTCCCTCTTCACCGGAGACTTCGACAAGAAGTCGCAGAGCAACGTGAAGCCGCAGAGCGGCAGCAGTGTGAAGCCGCAGAGCGGCGCTCAGGAACCGATGTCACTCACGAAGGACAAGCCCCTCGCAGCCGGTGAGCGTCCGCCGGTCGACTTCGACGCAACCTGAGCGCAGCCCGCTACATATTGCGCACGGTGTTGATACCGAGCGACATTCCGGCCAGTCCGCGCTGACGTACCGCCAACTTGTCCGCGATCTCCGTCAATGCCTTCGCGGCGGCGCTCTCGGGTGCACTCAACACGATCGGTGTGCCGGCGTCGCCAGCTTCACGAACCGACGGATCAAGTGGAATCTGGCCGAGCAGTGGAACTTTCGCGCCGACGGCCTTGGTGAGGCGATCGGATACCGTCTGGCCGCCGCCCGCTCCGAAGACGTCCATGCGGGTGCCGTCGGGGAGTTCGAGCCACGACATGTTCTCGACGACGCCGGCAACACGCTGACGGGTCTGTAGTGCGATGGCACCGGCGCGCTCGGCAACCTCGGCGGCGGCTTGCTGCGGCGTCGTGACCACCAGAATCTCGGCACTCGGGATCAGCTGGGCTACCGAGATGGCGATGTCACCCGTTCCGGGCGGCAGATCCAGCAGAAGGATGTCCAGATCGCCCCAGAAGACGTCGGCGAGGAACTGCTGCAGCGCGCGGTGCAGCATGGGGCCACGCCACACGACCGGGGTGTTGCCCTGAGTGAACTGGGCGATGGAAATCATCTTCACGTCATGCGCGACGGGCGGCATGATCATCTTCTCGACCTGCGTGGGCTTGGCGTCGGTGCCGAGCATACGAGGGATGGAATGACCGTAGATATCGGCGTCGAGAACGCCGACGGACAATCCGCGTGCTGCAAGCGCGGCCGCGAGATTGACTGTCACACTGGACTTTCCGACGCCACCCTTGCCGGAGGCGACAGCGTACACACGTGTGAGGGAGCCGGGCTGAGCGAAGGGGATCACCGGTTCGGCGGAGTCGCCGCGCAGTGACTTGCGAAGTTCGGTGCGCTGCGCGTCGTCCATCACGTCGAGTTCGACTCGAATGGCACCAACGCCGGCGACGTCGGCAACTGCCTTGGTGACGCGCTCGGTGATCTCGGTGCGCATCGGGCAGCCCGCGGTGGTGAGGTAGATCCCGATGTCGACGCTGTTGTCTTGCGCAAGCGTGATGTTTCTGACCATCCCCAATTCGGTGATGGGTTTGCGGATCTCAGGGTCGAGAACTCGCGCGAGCGCGGAGCGAACGTCGGACTCGGTCAGTGCGGACATGGCTCCATGGTAAGTGTCGGCGGGTCAGTGAATGCGAGGCAGGTCCGATGCGGCGGGAATGATGCCGGTGGAGTACCCGGCAGTCCAGGCCAGGACGTTGGCGACGTAGGCAGCCGAGTTGTTGTAGCGGTGGATTGCTTTGGCGGCCTGCGTGAGGTCCTGCATGTTCAGTCCGCCGTCGCACAGGTACTTTCCGGTGGTCAGTGCGGAGTCGAAGAGGTTCTGCGGATCGGAGATGCCGTCGCCGTTGCCGTCGCCGGCGTACTGCGTCCACGTGGACGGGATGAACTGCATCGGGCCGACTGCGCGGTCGTAGACGGTGTCGCCGTCGAGTGCGCCGCCGTCGGTGTCCATGATCACGGCCTGGCCGGGGAGGCTGCCGTTGAGGGGCAGTCCGATGACCGGCTCGAAGAGGTTGCCGAGTGCGTCGGCGTCCTTGCCGTCGTGAGCGTGGCCGGATTCGACGCGGCCGATACCGGCCAACATTGTCCACTGCATGTTGCAGGTGGGGTTCTCGACAGCGAGGATGCGCTCGGCGTTCTGATACGCCGCGACGCTCACGCTGGGAATGCCAAGGGCGCCTTCGGCCATCGATGCGGGCAGCGGCGGCGTGGCTTGGACCGGTGCGAGCGGAGCGGGCTCGGCTACTGCGGAGGCCAGGTCGGCGACGGGAAGGATCTGAGCTTGGGGTTCCTGCGTGGCCGGTGTCTCGAGCGGTGCCGCGGCGGTTTCGGCGCTGGCGGCGTTCACGAAAGTCATATCGGATACCGCTCCGGCGGAGTTCGCTGCTGTTACCAAACCGATAGGAATGAGGCCGGAGAGCGCGATGACCGAGTTGCGACGAATGTGCGAATCTGTCTTCTTGTTGTGCCGACCCACTGTTACTGCCTCCTGGACCCCGAAATCGGGGTTTTCCGTTCACTGACGGAATCGAGGCTACCTGATTTGTTGCATTTCCGTTACTCAACCGTGATCTAAGCGGGCAGAACTGTGCCGTCGGCGCAGTTCAATCGTGATTTTTCGGGCGTCGGCGTTATCGCTACGTGACCGTTATGCGACGGGCATAAACGGCAAACCGGGCAAAAGCGGAGCGGGTGCGGGCGGCGGTGCGGAAGCGGGTGTGGGCGCGACGGCTGCGGGTGCGGCGTCGGAAGTGGTCGCGGGGACGGAGGACGGAGTTGCGGTCGTGGCGTCCATGGTGGGGGCCGGTGCCCCAGCGGTCGGAATGGCGCAAGGCAGGAAGATTCCCGGTTGCAACTGTGCGAGCGCTACGGGATCGGGGAGGATCACGCACATGTCGTCGGGCCACGTCCAGCCGGTTGGCGTCAGAATCGGCCACACGAGGCCGCGCGACGTGAGCACGGGCAGGGGAATGATCGGTCCTGTCGGGGGTTGTGGTGCCGTGGCGGGCCCTGGTATCGACTGACCTGGAGTTGACTGGTTCGGCGTCGTGGGGAGGACTCCGGGTGGGATCAGAGCTTGCAGATCAGGTGAGAGTGCCGGCATGTCGGGCAGGCCGGGGAGTAGGGGCGCAGGGGTAGCTGCCGTCGTCGTCTGATCTGCGTCCTTCTTCTCGGCTGCCGGATCGACTGCCGCCGCCGCGGCGAGAATGGCTGCAGTGGACGTGGCGTCGGAGTTTCCGGCGTTGATGCTTCCGGTATTGATTCCGCCGGTGTAGGGCAGCGATCCGGACGGGAGGACGCCACTCTTGTACGCCGTCGACCACATGATGACGTTTGCAGCGTATGCCGCAGAATTGTTGTACCGGAGAACGGCTTTGGTCTCCTGATCGAGGTTGCGGAGATCGAGACCGCCGCTGCAGAGGTATTTGGCGGCCGACAGTGCCGCGTCGAACACGTTGTTGGGATCGGTAACGCCGTCGCCGTTGCCGTCGCTCGCGTAGTGCGCCCACGTCGACGGAATGAACTGCATGGGGCCGACAGCGCGGTCGTGTGTCGGGTCGCCGTCGATCAGGCCCTTGTCGGTGTCGGTGATGATCTGGTTTCCGGCGAGGCGGCCGTCGAGCACCGGACCGAAGATCGGTGTGACGGTGGTGCCGACGGAGGTGGTGCGCCCGCCGTTGGCATGCCCCGATTCGATTCGACCGATGCCGGCCAGGAGATGCCAGGGGACGCCGCAGCCGGGTGCCTCCGTCATCATGACCAGCTCTGCGGAGCGATAGGCGTTGAGGACGATCTCGGGTATGCCCAGCGAGGTCAGGACAACTGTTGCGGCTGCAGGGTCCAGCGCGGTGGTTGTGGCGGTAGTGCTCGGTGGTGCTGATCGTTGTGTTCGCACCGAGCGAGGTGTCGGAAGGAAATCGGGGTTCTCTGCTGCGTTCACAGCGTTACCTGCGAGCGCAATGGGTATCGGCGATCCCGTTGCAGGGGCACTACCTGCGGTGAGGGCTGCCGGTCCGGTGGCCGCGAGCAGGCCCCCCAGTAGCGTGGACGCTGCGATCAATCCTCGTACGCGCACGATTCCCCTTTGCTGGTAGCCCGGGTTCGGAGTACCCACCGATATATATAAGAGTCTGTGACTTACGTTACATATCGGTCTCGGGCTACGCAGCAAAACTCAGTAAACCCTCAGCTAAGAATCTCGGCTGTCGTGACTCTTTTTTGCCGAACCTGATTCACGCTGCTTCTTCTTGGGAGGTGGTTCGTGATCGGCAGCGAGCAGCACTTTGATCTCGTCGAGTTCGCGCCGCAGGTAGTCACGAGTGGCGACTTCGCCGAGGGAGATACGTAGAGCAGCGAGTTCCCGGGCGAGGAATTCCGTGTCGGCCTTGGTCTGTTCGGCGCGAATCCGGTCCTCTTCGAGCGAGACCTTGTCGCGGTTCTCCTGCCGATTCTGGGCCAGGAGAATCAACGGTGCCGCGTATGCAGCCTGCGTCGAGAATGCGAGATTGAGCAGGATGAACGGATAGGGATCCCACTGCAAGCTGACCGCAAAGACATTCAGTGCGATCCAGACGATGACGATGATCGTCTGAATCGCCAGGTAGCGGCCCGTACCCAGAAAACGGGCAATACGCTCGCTGACCCGGCCCACTGCCTCGACGTCGAAGTCGAAGTGGAACCGCCGACTCCCACGAGGAGTCTCGAGGCGCTGACGGGCGCTGGAAGACCGATCACTCATCGGACCAACCCCTCGTCGTCGGAATCGTCTTCGCGCCAGTCCTCGGGCAGAAGGTGATCGAGAACGTCGTCGACGGTGACCGCGCCGATCAGATGGTTCTCGTCGTCCACCACCGGTCCGCACACCAGGTTGTAAGTCGCGAAGTATCGCGTCACGACAGCGAGCGAATCGTCGGCGCCGAGGCTGGGGAGATCGCTGTCCAGGATTCCGCCGACCAGACTTGCCGGCGGTTCACGTAACAACTTCTGCAAATGAACGCACCCGAGGTAGCGTCCGGTCGGCGTGGCCGTCGGCGGGCGGACGACAAAAACCATGCTGGACAGCGCAGGCGTGACGTCGTAGTTGCGGGCCCGGGCGAGGGCCTCCGCCACCGTGGTCGACGCTGTCAGCACCACCGGTTCCGGCGTCATCAGACCACCAGCCGTATCGGGGGAGTGTTCGAGGAGTCGGCGCACCGGTTCCGAGTCCTGCGGATCCATCAACTGCAGCAGCGATTCCGCTTCGGTTTCGGGTAGCTCGCCCAAGAGGTCGGCGGCGTCGTCCGGGTCCATCGCCTCGAGGAGATCGGCCGCCCGTTCCACTTCGAGGTGCATGAGAAGGTCGGTCTGATCGTCGGCAGGCAGTTCCTGCACGACGTCGGCGAGACGCTCGTCGTCGAGAGCAACAGCTAGCTCGTGTCGACGCTTTTCCGGGAGTTCACGCATCGCATTGGCGACGTCGGCCGGTCGCATCCCCTCGTACTGCAGCAGCAGATGGGCGACGCCCTGCCCCGGAAGTGACAGATCGCTCTGGGTAAGTCCGGCAACGTGCTGCCAGTCGACAATGTGAATTGCGGCGCGACGTCCCAGGCGTCCGCGATGGCCACGGACCGCTACCTTCGAGACCACCCAGTCCCGGGTGCGTCGCGATTCGATACCGAGATCGACGACAACGGCGTCGACGCCGTGGAGTTCGGTCAACTCCGGGTCGTCTACTCGCACATGTGAATCGAGTACCTGCGCAAGAGCGAGAACTTCGCCGGGGCGCTGGGTGAATCGCCGGATACTGACGTTGCCCGTTGTCAGGGTGACGGCACTCGGTTCGATTGCGGTCACACGCAACATCGGTACGAAAATGCGTTTGCGCGTGAACATTTCGATCACCAAACCGAGCACCCGAGGTTGCTGGCGTCCGATGCGGACAGTGATCACGACATCGCGCACTCGCCCGATCGACTCACCGTCGGGTCCGAGGACAACCAGGCCGGCCAGCCTGGCTGCAAATACCTTGCCTGCTGCTGCCATGATTGCAAGGCTAATTCCTTGCGCGTCATTATCTGCAACTCGAGACACCGAAAACGTACGAGTCGATATCTGTGAAGGGCCCTCAAAGAGATGACATCACGTAACCGATCCCGCCGATCAGTCCTTGCCGTTCCCGGTAGCAGTCGCAAGATGATCGACAAGGCAAAGGGACTGCCCGCCGACGAGATCTTCCTCGACCTCGAAGACGCGGTCGCGCCGTTGGCGAAACAGGCCGCCCGCGAAGCCGTCGGCGACGCACTGGCCGAAGACGGGTGGGGCAAGCAGGTCAAGGTGGTTCGGGTGAACGACTGGACCACGGAATGGACGTACGCCGACGTCGTAGAGGTTGTCGGCCGGGCGGGCGCCCACCTCGACGCGATTCTGCTGCCGAAGGTTCCCGACGCGAGCCACGTGCAGGCGCTTGATCTGTTGTTGACCCAGGTGGAAAAGGCCAACGGCCTCGAGGTAGGACGAATCGGCATCGAACCCCAGATCGAGAACGCGATCGGCCTGACCAACATCGACGCGATTGCCACGGCCAGCCCGCGCGTCGAGGCGTTGGTCTTCGGACCGGCGGATTTCATGGCGAGTTTGAACATGCGCACCCTGGTGGTCGGAGAGCAGCCGGACGGCTACGACCGTGGTGACGCCTATCACCACATCCTGATGACCATTCTGATGGCTGCGCGGGCGCACGGGGTCCAGGCCATCGACGGTCCATACCTCCAGATCCGTGACGTGGAGGCGTTCACCCGCAGCGCTGCCCGCACCGCAGCACTGGGATTCGACGGCAAATGGGTGCTGCATCCGACCCAGATCGAGGCGGCCAACGAGGTGTTCAGCCCCAGACAATCCGATTACGATCGCGCGGAATTGATCTTGGACGCTTACGCATTCCACACCTCCGCGGCCGGCGGTGGGCGAGGAGCAGTGATGCTCGGTGACGAGATGATCGACGAGGCGAGCCGCAAAATGGCTCTGGTGATTTCTGCGAAGGGCCGGGCGGCTGGGATGGCCCGGACAACGGAATTCACTCCGCCAGAACACGCCTGATCAGCTGCGGTCGAAACAAATCGGGTAGGTAAAGGGCACAATAGGTCTGTAGGTCTCGCGTCGTTCGGCTACGGATGACGCGCCCGAAACGAGGAGCACGATCACCCATGTCCAATCCGCTCGCACAATCGCCGAATGGGTCGCGCCGTGGAGCGTTGCCGACACCACCTTCGGGCTGGCCGATCGGGTCATACCCCACCTATGCCGAGGCGCAGCGCGCCGTCGATTACCTGTCTGATCAGGAATTCTCGGTCCAGGACGTCACCATCGTCGGTGTCAATCTGATGCAGGTCGAACGTGTTCTCGGCCGGCTCACGTGGCCGAAGGTGATCGGTGGCGGCCTCGTGTCCGGTGCGTGGCTCGGCGTATTCTTCGGCCTTCTCCTGGGGCTGTTCACGACCAGCTTCATCGGGCCACTGATCACGGGCATCGTCGGTGGCATCATCTTCGGCGTGATCACCACAACCATCCCGTACGCGGCAACGCGTGGCCAGCGTGACTTCGCGTCGACCATGCAGTTGGTGGCCGGTCGTTACGACGTGTTGTGTGAGCCGAAGACCGCCGAGACTGCCCGCGATCTCCTCGCGAAGCTCGCAATCTGATCGGTTCAGTGCACACAGTGAGCGTTGCGGTGAGGGAATTGTGACGCGTGTCATGACTGATCGCGACCTCGGTCGAGCGACCCTCGCGCGTCAGCTCTTGCTCGAACGAGCTGACATCACTGCCCTCGAAGCCGTCGAGCATCTGGCCGGTCTACAGGCACAGGCGCAGACCCCGCCGTATCTCGCTCTGTGGGCACGTGTGAAAAACTTTGCGGCAGAAGAATTGTCGACTCTGATCGAGAGTCGGCAGGTGGTGCGGCTGGTTGCGATGCGGGGCACGGTGTTTGTGATGTCGGCCGCTGACGCCGCATCCTTCCGTGGCACGGTTCAATCGATCATGGATCGCGATCTCCACACCAACACCGCGCACCGCACGGCGCTGACCGGAATTGATCTGGGCGCTCTCGCGCAGGCCGGGCGCGAACTTGTTTCCGCGGGTCCACTTACTCAGATGCAGATGAGGCCGCTTCTGGCCGAACGCTTTCCAGGGCGCGACCCAGAAGGGCTCGCGCACGGGATCCGGGGGCTATTGCACATGGTGCAGGTTCCGCCGCGCGGGCTGTGGGGTAAATCGGGACCGCCGGCGTTGACCACGCTGGAAAGTTGGTTGGGGGCAGAACTGGATTCGACTCCGGTGCCGGACGCGATGGTGATGCGTTACCTAGCGGCCTTCGGTCCGGCGAGTGTGAAGGACGCCCAAGCGTGGTCGGGATTAACCAGGCTGGCTGAGGTTTTCGAGCGACTGCGTCCGCGCCTGATTACCTTCGTGAACCAGAAGGGAACGGAACTGTTCGACCTACCAGGTGCCCCACGCCCGGACGAGGGTACGCCGCCGGTTCGTATCCTGGCTCCCTTCGACAACATTCTGCTCTCCCACGCGGATCGCTCGCGAATCATGGATGAGCAGTACCGAACTCGAGTCTTCACGGTGAACGGAATCATCAAACCCGCCGTACTGGTGCGAGGGAAGGTCGTCGGATTCACAGCGGAATCCACGAAGGGTGATACGGCGCGGTTGACGGTCTCGCTGTTTTCACAGCAGTCGAAAACCGTCCTGTCGTCGATCGAGAGGGAAGCGCGTTCTTTGCTGCGATTCGTGCGTCCGGCGATCGCCCACCACGAGATATCCGTCGAAATTCTCACCTAACGGGCACTGGCGTTGTGAGGTGCTGAGCCTCTGCGCTGCGATCAGGGACGTGATGGTGCTTAGATGGACGCGTGTCTGACAGTGTTGTGTCCTCCGTCCGCGCGCACCTCGTTGCCAATATCGAGGGGCCGGAGCCGGCTGCCGCCTCGGTGACGTTCCTGGGTGTCGAGCCGCTGGACGTGCTCAGATTCGAATCTCCGGACGGAGTGGTGCACTACGCAACACTGGGGTGCTCGCGGCACCCCATGGGTGATCCGGGTGACTTGGTAGCCGATCCCACCCGCGGACCACGGGCAGAACTCGTGCTGTCGCTGCGCGGCGGCACCGGTGTGGCGTCGGGAATCGCGCGCACGTTGGCTGTTCTGGCGGCCGCCCCGTCGGTCGAGGGCATCGTGCTGCTCGGTGATGCGCTGCTCGACCTCGGGGAGCCCCTGTGGAAGGGCGCAGCCTTTACAGCAGTCCTGCTCAGTGACAGTGGGATTGACGATTTGGCGTTACCCGAGCCGATGGATCCGGTTCGGTTCCTCGCCGTGGTCCCGATTACCGGCACCGAAGCCGCCTGGGTCCGCTTGCGCGGCGCCGATGCACTGCGTGAAGCGTGGACCGAGGCGGGGATCGATGTCCGAGATCCGCACCGAGCGGCTGCGTCGCTCTGAATTTATTGTGCCGCTTCGTTGTCGAGAAGGTCGGCTAGATTCTCCAGGCTGGCCTGCTGCGATCGGCCGAATGCCTTGGTGACGAGCGGGTCTGCCATCCTGCCGAACACCCCGCCCAGGCCACTTTCGCTGTCGAGTCGGTAGGTGACGCGGGTACCCTTCTCGACTTCCTCGCATGTCGTGGTCAGAGTGAAAGCGACGGGGCTTTTTACGGACTTTGCCGAAGATCTCTTGGGCGCATCGTATTCCGTGAACTCGGCAGTCCAATCGATGCGCTTGCCGAGTATCCGGCTGGCTCCCTGCCAACGGGATCCCACTCCTGTCGGCCCATCCGTGATCTGCCGGGATTCGACAATCGAGTTGTCCCAGTTCGGCCAATTCTCAGCGGTGCTGAGGTACTGGAAGACTTCTGGAACCGGCCGCGAAACGATAACTGACTGCTCAACTGTAGGCATCGTAGCTCCTCCGAATTTGCTTGTGGCAAGTTATTTTTCGGGTGCGGTGATTTCGATGCGAGAGGCCCGCGGGTACACGTGATACGTGTTTGTACCCACAATCCATTGTCCACGTGCGCTGTGGCTAAGTACAGCTTCAGAGCCAGTTGTTTCGGCGGAACAGAAAGAACAGCCCGACACAGACCGACGCGATGAACACCATCACCATCGGATACCCGTACTGCGAGCCCAACTCCGGCATGTTCTCGAAATTCATGCCGTAGATACCGGCGATTCCGGTCGGTACCGCCGCGATAGCCACCCACGCCGAAATCTTGCGCATGTCGGTATTCTGTTGCACTGCGATCTTTGCCAGAGCGGCGTCCACCAGTGAACTCAGAACTTCGTCGTACTCGGAAATGCGTTCGGAGACGATGGTGTGATGGTCTCGGACGTCACGGAAATAGCGTCTGATTTCCTTGGGGACCAATCCACCTGCGGGTTGTGTCAGTTGCAGGAGCGGCATGCCGAGCGGGGTGACCGATCGTCGAAGTTCGACGATTTCTCGTTTCAGCAGGTAGATGTGCTCAACTGCCACGGTGTTGCGTGGGTTGAACACCAACTCTTCCATGCTGTCGACGTCCTGCTCCACCAGTTGGGTCACGGACAGGTACGTGTCGACGACGTGGTCGGTGATGGCATGGAGAACGGACCACGGTCCCATGGCGAGACGCTCGGGTAGCTGCTCGAGAGCTTTGCGGACACTCGCCAGTTCCGAATGGTCACCGTGTCGAACCGTGACGACAAAATCGGGACCGACGAACACCATGATCTCGCCGGTCTCCACGATTTCGTTTGCCGTCTCCACGGATTCGTGCGGAACGTAGACAACGGTTCGAAGGACGAGAAACATGACGTCGTCGTAGCGTTCGAGTTTGGGGCGCTCGTGGGCGTGGACCGCGTCCTCGACCATCAATTCGTGCAGACCGAAAGTCTGTGCCACGTACTGCATTTGGGATTCGTCCGGCGCGTGGATTCCGACCCAGACGAATCCGTTTCCGCGGCGGCGCACTTCGGCGAGCGCAGCGTTGTGAGTGAACTTTCCCGGGAGCCGCTTGCCGTCGACGTACACCGCGCAATCGACGATGGCACGAGCAGTGGGGACGGGAATCCGGGGTGCGGGCGTGGTTGCCGGAGCCGATTTGCCGTTCGACCAGTTCGGTAGTGACGGCACTGTTCAACTCCCTCCGCAGATAGGCGAAGCGCACTATTGCTGCTGCGTAATCGTACGTCAGGATCTCGGGCTTTCGACCGGAGCGAGATGGTGTTGCGGATTGCTGACAGACTGGAGAGGTGCGAATAGACCTTCACACCCACTCCAACGCATCCGACGGCACGGACACCCCTGCCGCCTTGGTGCGTGCCGCTGCTCACTCCGGACTCGACGTTGTCGCGCTCACCGATCACGACACCACCGCAGGCTGGGCGGAGGCGGAGCAAGCACTGCCGGCCGGACTCGGACTGGTCCGGGGCATGGAAATGTCGTGTGAAGGCCAAGGTGAGGACGGGTGGCCGGTCGCGGTGCACCTTCTGGCGTACCTGTTCGACCCGGACCACCCCGAGTTCGCGAAGGAACGCGAGCGGCTGCGCGGCGAGCGGGTCGAGAGAATCCGCACGATGGCGACTCTGATGGCCCGCGACGGGCTGCCGATCGATCCGGACGAGATCCTCGCTTCGGCCGGTCCTTCTGTGGGGCGCCCACACATCGCAGCGGCTCTTCTGCGGGCCGGAGTGGTCTCGAGCATCGGTGAGGCCTTCACAGACCTGCTGGCAACCCGAGGACGGTACGACGTCCCGAAATACGACACACCGATCGACTACGCAGTCGAACTGGTCGCAGCAGCCGGGGGAGTGACGGTGCTCGCTCACGGTCGTGCACGCACCCGTGGTCGTGTCCTTGCGCTGGGCCACATTCGCGATCTGGCCGCGTCCGGACTCGGCGGCCTCGAAGTCGACCACCCCGATCACGTAGCCGCAGACCGGACGTTACTTCGCAACCTTGCCGACGACCTCGGCCTTGCCGTCACCGGATCATCGGATTACCACGGAGACAACAAGACGATCGGCCTCGGCGACGAGCTCACCGACCCGAGCGACTTCGACGAGCTGATGTCCGCGGCAACCGGCGTCGAGGTGCTGAAACACTGATGCTGGATACGACGCTCTACCTCACGGTTTTCATCACACTTTTTGTCATCATGGACCCACCCGGAGTCATTCCGGTGTTCCTGTCCCTGGTCGGCCGCAAGGACCGTGCCGACCGTAACCGCGCGGCGTGGCAAGCCCCGGCAGTGTCGTTGGCCGTTATTTCCGTCTTCGCGGTCGGCGGGCAGGCAATCCTCAACTACCTGCACATCGGCATCCCCGCATTGCAAGGCGCCGGCGGTTTACTTCTCCTGCTGATCGCCCTCGAACTACTCACCGGCAAGACGTCCAATCGCCCTCAGGGCGCCGACGACGTCAACGTGGCCCTCGTGCCGCTGGGAACGCCCATGATGGCGGGCCCGGGCGCGATCGCCGCGGTCATCGTCTTTGTCGCCCAGGCCGACGGCGACGCGTCGTCGTACTTCGCGATTGCCTTGGCAATCATCTCGATTCACCTCGTACTGTTCATAGTGCTGCGATTCTCGACCGTTCTTATCCGTGTGCTCGGTGTCGGCGGAATTTCGCTGCTGGCCCGCATCGCAGGTTTGCTGCTTGCTGCCATCGCCGTTCAACTCATCGCGGAGTCCGTCCGCGGATTCATCACGGGAGCGTAGATCGTGACTTACGACAACAGCGGCTACGAAAACAGCGGCTACGACAACAACAGTTATGACGCGTACGACTCGTACCAGGACGACGATGCGTACGACTACGACGACCGGTACGACGATTACTACGACGCTCCAGTTGCCAAGCAGTGGGCATTGATTCGTGGTCTGCGCGCCCTCAGCGGAACCGTCGCTGCCGGAATTGTTGTGCTGACCGTCGTGGTGGTCGCGTCGGCCTATCTGGGCGGCAACCGAGGTTTCCCCGGACCGGGCACCACATCGATCACCGCGCATATCGTGGCGTCGGTGGTGGCGCTGGCCGCGCAGATCTTCTGCGACCGTCGGCGGGGCATAGCCGCCGTTGCCGCATCGGTGGTTGTGCTCGCGACCGCGGGCGTGCTGCTGGTGACGCAGTGGTGGGGGTAGAAGTCAAGGATTTGATTGTCGTCGCGATTTGGTGGCAAACTGGAGTTGCTTCGTAGGCGGCGCCACAGCCCGGCCACGAACAATTTGCATGGATCTGCCAGGGCTCACCCGCCCAACACCATGACGCTTCGGATGTATTGCGGCCAACTTCTCGCGCACGCCGAATGCTCTTCTTCTCTGTTGTTGTTCACGGAAGAAAAGACTCTGACCTTTGCTAACGTTCTTCTTCGGCGGTCAGATCACTACTTCCCAGTAACCCAGCCCCGAGTGCGGCTGGTCATATCAGGAGTGTCATTGTGTCCCTTGTGACTGAAGCCATCAACGTATCCAAGGTCGAGCTGACCGACGAAGAAATCTTTGCCGCTCACGTCGGTGGCAAACTGTCGGTCGAGACCACCGCGCCGCTCGATACGCAGCGCGCCCTGTCGATCGCGTACACGCCGGGTGTGGCTCAGGTGAGCCGCGCTATCGCTGCGGACGAGACTCTTGCCGACCGTTACACGTGGACCAACCGACTTGTTGTCGTTGTCAGTGACGGCACAGCGGTTCTCGGTCTGGGCGATATCGGACCCCGCGCGTCGCTGCCCGTCATGGAGGGCAAGTCCGCACTGTTCAAGAACTTCGCCGGACTCAATTCCATCCCGCTGGTGCTCGACACCACCGATCCCGACGAGATCGTCGAGACCTTGATCCGCCTGCGTCCGAGCTTCGGCGCGGTCAACCTCGAGGACATCTCGGCGCCGCGTTGCTTCGAGATCGAAAAGCGTGTCATCGAGGCACTGGACTGCCCGGTCATGCACGACGATCAGCACGGCACCGCGATCGTGGTTCTCGCTGCACTCAAGGGCGCTGTGAAGGTGCAGAGCCGCGACATCACCACGCTCAAGGTCGTCATCTCCGGCGCCGGCGCTGCGGGTGTCGCGTGCGCGAACATCCTGCTCGCCGCTGGTATCAGTGACGTCATCGTGCTGGACTCGAAGGGCATCATTTCCAGCGAGCGCGGCGATCTCAACGACATCAAGGCCGAGTTGGCGGCGCGCACCAACCCGCGCAGCATTCACGGTGGTGCTGTCGAGGCGCTGGCCGGGGCGGACGTCTTCCTCGGTGTCTCGGCCGGCAAGATCCCCGAGGAGCTCATCGCGTCGATGGCTCCGGAGTCGATCGTGTTTGCGCTCTCGAACCCGGACCCGGAGATTCACCCCGATACCGCGTCGAAGTACGCGGCGATCGTGGCTACGGGTCGTAGTGATTTTCCGAACCAGATCAACAATGTGCTTGCCTTCCCCGGTGTGTTCAAGGGTGCGCTCGACGCCGGTGCCCGTCGGATCACCGAAGGTATGAAGCTCGCTGCTGCCGAGGCAATCCTGTCGGTGGTCGGCGACGAGTTGGCCGCGGACAAGATCGTCCCCAGTCCACTCGACCCTCGCGTGGCGACCGCTGTTGCGGAAGCCGTCGCGGCCGCAGCGCATGCTGAGGGCGTGACCAGCTAAGAGGGACTCCTCGAAAGCCCCGATCGACACCCGCACACAAGGTTTCGGTCGGGGCTTTTGCATGGGGCAGCTACAAGCGTGCGAGGTTCGGTGTGCGTCGCAGTCTGCCGGTTCCCGGGACAGACGCCCAGACCACCAGTGCCAGTAGACCGTCCACGACAAGGGCGACCACCGCGACCAAGATTGCGCCGACAACAACGCGGTCGTACTTGTACAGCGCGATCCCGTCGAAGATGTACCGTCCGATGCCGCCCAGGTTGACGTAGGCGGCGACGGTCGCAGTCGCGATGACTTGCAGTGTGGCGTTTCGGAGTCCACCCAGAACGAGCGGAAGCGCATTGGGTACCTCGACGCGCAGCAGCACCTGGGTCTCGGTCATCCCCATTGCCCGCGCCGCGTCGACGACGTCACGATCGACACTGGCGATGCCGGCATACGTTCCCGCCAGTAACGGCGGGATACCGAGGATCACCAACGCGAGAATCGGGGGCATCACTCCCAGCCCCATCAGCAGGACGAGGAACGTCAGCAAACCGAGCGTGGGTAGCGAGCGCAGTGCGTTGACCAGACTGACGACCACGATCTGCCCGCGGCGCAGATGCCCGATGATCAGCCCGATCGGGACCGCGATGACCGCGGCCAGCGCGACTGCCAGCAGGCTGTACCAGAGGTGTTGCAGGATTCGGGTGCCAATTCCGGTGTCGCCGCCCCAGTTGTCGGGATTGGTGATGTACTCCCACGCGCCGGTGAAGATACTCATACCGGTTCACCTTCGGCCACGACGATCGCGGGCACCTTCGACGCGGACGGCGTTCTCGTCCACGGGGTCAGGAATCTACCCAGGAGGTACAGGATCAAGTCGAGGGCCAGCGCCAGGACCACGATGGCGATGATGCCGGCCACGATTTGATCGGGGTAGTTGCGGTCGTAGCCCTGTTTGAACAGAACTCCCAGACCCCCGATTCCGATCAGCGAACCCACGGACACCAGCGAAATATTGGTCACCGCAATCACTCTGACATTGGCGATCAGAACCGGAAGTGCCAGGGGCAGTTCGACGGTCAACGCCCGGCGCAGTGCGGTGAACCCGATGGCAGTGGAGGCGTCGATGACGTTGGCGGGCACCGAGTCCAACGCTTCGGGAACCGCTCGGATGAGCAGTGCGGTGGAGTACACACTGAGAGCGATGATGACATTGAGCGGATCGAGTGTCTTGAGTCCGAAGACCTGCGGGATGGTGACGAACAGCGCCAATGACGGAATCGTGAACGCAATGCTGGCCAGTGTCAACGTGATTCGGCGCAGCCATCGAATGTTCCGAATTGCCGTGCCGACGGGAAGGGCGATGACCAGACCCACCGCCAACGGCACCAGCGCGAGATACAGGTGTGTCCGCGTGTAGTCCAGAACCGTCGAGAAATTGTCGATCAGCCAGCGCACGTCGTTACACCCCGAATCCCTCGGTGAAGGCAAGTCGATTGCGCTCCTGGTCCTCGCGTCGGCGTTGCTCCGCCAATTTGGCCACGACCTCGGAGCCCAGAATGCCACCGATCACGGCGCCGTCGGCGCCGATGGCAACCCCGATTCCCGACGGCGACGAGATAGCCGCGTCGAGCGCCTGCCGGAGGTCACCGCCCGGACCGAAGAGGGAGCCGCCGGCCGACGTCGACTGTGCCAGAGTGTGTCCCGCTCGAATTCCCTCGACCCCGGCGACGTCGATCCAGCCTTGCGGTGCACCGGACTCGGTGACCACGAGTACCCATTCACCCAGTTCGAGTCGCAGGGATGTCAGTTCCAGTTCGGTGGCCGTGCGGATGGGGTGCATCGGCACCTCGTCTGCGCTGCGGAAGGACAGTCCTCGATATCCGCGATCACGGCCGACAAACCCGGCCACGAAATCCGTAGCCGGCGCTGCCAATACGTCGCGCGGCGCGGCCACCTGCTGCAGACGGCCACCCGGACCGAACACGGCGATGTGATCGCCCAGTTTGACGGCCTCGTCGATGTCGTGGGTAACAAAGACGATGGTCTTCTTCAATTCGCTTTGCAGTCGCAGCATTTCGGTTTGCAGGTCCTCGCGAACCACCGGATCGACGGCGCTGAAGGGTTCGTCCATCAACAGAATCGGCGGATCGGCCGCCAACGCGCGCGCCACGCCCACTCGCTGTTGCTGACCGCCGGACAACTGCGCGGGGTAACGCGTGGCCAACGACGGATCGAGACCCACGCGTTCGAGAACTCCCAAGGCGGCTTTACGTGCGGCGCGGCGGGATTCGCCCCGCAGCACCGGAACCGTGGCGACGTTGTCGACGACGGTCCGGTGCGGCAACAGCCCGGCATTCTGGATGACGTACCCGATGCCGAGGCGCAATGTCACCGCGTCGGTCTGGGAGATGTCACGACCGTCGACCCGGATTGTGCCGGACGTCGGTGTGATCATGCGGTTGATCATCCGCATCGAAGTGGTTTTGCCACACCCGGACGGACCGACAAACACTGTGAACGACTCGGCCTCGATGGTGAGATCGAGTCGATCGACAGCGGTGGTGCCGTCCGGGTACTGCTTGGTAACGCCCTCGAACGTGATCACGTGAGTTACGAGACCGGCTTGTCGAGGCCCTGCGCCGAGATCCACGCCTTGGCTGCTGCGGCCGGTTCTGTCTTGGCATCACCCGAAACGGCGACGTTGAGTTCGAGCAGTTCTTCGGTGGTCAGTTTTGCCGAGACCGCGTCGAGAACAGCGGCGAGCTTGTCGGACGATGCCGAGGCGCGTAGTACGGGTACGACGTTCTGGGCCGGGAAATTGTTCTTCGGGTCTTCGAGAACAACAAAGTTGTTGGCCGGAATCGACGCCGACGTCGTGAAAATGTTTGCGGCGGTGATGTCACCGGACGCCAGAGCCTTGACCGTAGCGGGGCCGCCGCCGTCCGCAATCGGGACGAAATTGGACGCCGAGATGTCGAGTCCGTAGTTAGCCTTCAACCCGGGCAGGCCAACCGGACGCTCCTGGAATTCGGCAGGCGCGCCGAATTTGACCTCGGCGGAATGCGGCGCCAGGTCGGCGATGGTCTTCAGGTTCCACTTGTCCGCGGTTTCCTTGGTGACGACAACGGCATCTTTGTCCTCCGCCGACGCGGGAGTGGTGATGGCCAGTTCGCTACCCAACGCGGCCGGCAGAGCGGCCAGGACGTCTTCGGAGCTTGTCGCGGTGGCAGCGGGGTCGAGATACTGCAGAAGATTGCCCGTGTAATCGGGAATGAGGGTGATCGAGCCGTCCTTCAGCGCCGGAATGTAGGCCTCACGGCTACCGATGTTGAACGACGTGGACACGTCGAAACCGTTGACACGGAGTGCTTCGGCGTAGATGTTGGCAATGATCTCCGACTCGGTGAAGTTTGCCGAACCCACCACGACGGTGTTGGGGTCCGAACTGCTGTCACTGCTACCGCACGCAGTGAGCGCGGCGAGTGAGAGGACTGTCGCCGCTGCTACGAGCAGACGGCTGGAACGAAATCGTGAGGTGCGCATGTGCGTCCTTCCGTGTTTCGGGCGTCGACAACCATTCCCGTCACCTGAGTGACACTCGAGCAGGACTGGTTACCGCGCATCGCCAGGCAAGTGTAACGATAGGTACCGACAAGGCACGGTATTCGATCAGTGAGAACGGAATGTGAGGGTTCGGTGGCAACTGCACGCGCAAGGTATTCGACAGTTGTTGCAGCAGTGCTGGTCCTGCCCGTTCTGGCCGGATGCACCAACAGTGATTCCGTGATAGGTAGCGACACCTCTGGCACAGCGGAACAGGTGGTCGTGGCGTCGGGGGAGTCGGTAGAGGGTTCGGTTCTGGCCGAAGTGTATGCAACCGTGCTGGCGTCGTCAGGCGTGCCCAGTCGCGTCGAGGAGCTCATCGGCGGACGGACGGACGCACTTGCTGCGCTCGACGCCGCGCGTGTGACGTTGGTGCCCGAGTTCACCGGTTCCCTACTTACCTACTACGAACCGGCGAATCCCGCCCGTACCGCCGACGACGTCTTCGAAGCGCTGAGTCGTTCTCTGCCCGAGGGTCTTTCGGTTGCGGACTACGCAACGGCAGAAGATCGGTCCGTCGTGGCGTTGGGACGCGATTCCGCGCAGGCGCGTACCCTCGAGGCGTTTGCACCCCGGTGCGCCGAGACTGTTGCCGTCGTATCACCACGATTCGTAGAAGACGGTGCGCTGGAACAGTTGGCGGCAGGCGCCGACTGCACGTTTGCGCGCGTCGAACAATCAGCAGTAGACATCTCGGATACTGCCGCGACGCAGCCCAGTGCAGTTGCAACTGCGACGGCCTTCGGAACTACGACGCTCTCGCCCCTGGCTCAATCCACCGCCGTTACAGTGCTGGCCGATCCCGATCACATCCTGGCCGCGCAGAACGTCGTTCCCCTGTTTCGGACCGGCGCGCTCAGTGATCCCGCTGTGAAAGCGCTCAGTGTTGTTGCGGGTGAACTGTCCACGACGGACCTGGCCGAAATGATCGACCAGGTCCGACGCGGGCAGGCAACACCGTCAGAGGTTGCGCGATCCTGGTGGGACACACGTCAATGACGGACCACATCGGCTGAATTGTCCGCGGCGCGGGCATCGTGCGATGTCAGGAATTGTCCCAGATCGGCCACGGCGTCGGCAGCTTCGGAGACAAGCGACGCCTGGGCGTGCGCGACATGCCACAACCGTGCGTATTCGATCAGCGACACGTCGACGCCGGCCGCGGTGAGTTTGTCCGCGAATTCCACGACCTGAGGGTAGAGGACTTCATCCGATCCGATGTGAATCCTTGTGGGCGGCAGAGTTTCGAGATTTCCGTGTATGGGGGCGTAGCCGGGATCTGTGCGATTGCCGTGTCCGAGGTAGGCGTCGGCGGCGTCGAACGACCAGCCGGTGTTGACGACCAGATCGGCTTTCTTCCCCGCACTGCGATCACCGGGGTCCACCCAGGGGGAGATCAGTGCCAGGGCCCCGGGTTGTACGCCGTGACGTTCGATGAGGCGAAGTGCCGTTGCGACCGCCAAACCGCCGCCGGCACTGTCGCCGGCAATCGCAACCTGCTCGGGTCTGTAGCCGAATTCGGTGATCAGTTGCATATAGGCTGCTGCGGCGTCGTCGAGCGCTGTGGGATAGGGGTTTTCCGGAGCGAGTCGGTAGTCCAATGTGAAGACAGCTCGGGAAGATTCGCGTGCCAGATGTGCGGCCAGGCTGCGGTGTGTGTTCAGCGACCCCAGTGTGTAGGCACCGCCGTGCAAGTACAGCACTGCCGTCGGGCGTTCGGTGGCTCCCACCGTGATTCGCTCGGCGGGTCGGCAGGCGAGTTCCAGCGGGCGCACTACGGCGCCCGCTGGAATCTGCTGCAAGGGGGCTCCTGCCTCGAGCAGCAAACGTTGAACCCGATACGGCAGCCGTGAGTTGAAGGCCAGACGGAAGTACGGCTTCAACAGAAAGGCGACCACGGGTAGTGGAAGGGTGAACGTGCTCACTTGGGCATCACACGGCCGGCGATGGTGGCCACGACGCGTTGGTACCCCGAACCGACAAGGCGAACCCACGCGTCGAGCGCGATGGCGTCCATTCCGATCAGGACGCGCGGCTTGCCTTTGCGAACCCCGTTCACGATGGTCTTGGCCGCATCCTCCGGAGTGGTGCGAGCCAACTTGCGATCGAAGAACTCGGAGAACGAGGCGAGGTCCTCACCCGGTCCGGCAGTGGCATTGCGCGCGATGGCCGTCTTGATGCCGCCAGGGTGCACGCACGTCACCTTCACCGGGTTCTTGGCGATCAGCATTTCCTGACGCAGCGACTCGGTGAAGCCGCGAACGGCGAACTTCGCCGAGTTGTATGCACTCTGACCGGGCATCGACAGTAACCCGAACAGGCTCGAGATGTTGATGATGTGACCGTCACCGGATGCGATGACGTGCGGCAGGAATGCCTTGGTGCCGTTGACAACACCCCAGAAATCGACATCCATGACACGTTCGAAGTCTTTGAATTCGGACTTCTCGAAACTGCCGTGGTACGCGATACCCGCATTGTTGTAGATCTGGTTGATCTTGCCGAAGTGAGCGGCCACCGCGTCGGCGTACTCGAGAACCGCTTCCCGCTGTGTGACGTCGAGGTGGTCCGATTTCACCTGGGCACCAAGAGCTTCCGCGAGGCGGGTGGTCTCGGCGAGACCGACTGTGTCGACGTCGGAGATCGCCAACTTCGCGCCCTGTCCGGCGAGGTTCAGTGCGAGCGCGCGGCCGATACCTGATCCCGCTCCGGTGATGACAACGACCTTGCCTGCAAAATCACTCATTGTGCTACTGCCTTCTCATCGTCGAGGTCGATCTGTGAAGTGGTCGCGGTGCCGACGGCGCCGAGATCCGACGTGGCGACGCTGCGGTACGCCGCGAGGTCGAAATGCTTGGTGGCATTGCGGAACTGGAAGGTGAAGCCCGGCCACAGGGTGGTGTTGTTGCCGTGCTTGTCCATGTACCAGCTGGCGCAGCCGCCGTTGTTCCAGACGCTCTTGGACATCGCTGACTGCAGGTCCTTGTTGTACTTCTCCTGCTTGTCGCTGCGCACCTCGATGGTGCCGATGTCGTACTTGTCGATGGTGGCGATCGCGTCGACCAGATAGTTGAGCTGAGATTCGATCATGAACACCATGGACGAGTGGCCGAGGCCGGTGTTGGGGCCGACGAGAAAGAACATATTGGGGAAGTTGGCAACTGCCGCACCCTTGTAGCCCTGCATGCCGGTCTCGTCGAAGACCTCGGCGAGCGAGCGTCCGTCCTTGCCGAAAATGCCTGCGAAGGTGGGGGAGTCGGTGACATGGAATCCGGTGGCGACAACTATCGCGTCGATCTCACGCGTGGTCCCGGTCTTCGACACGACGGCGGTGGCAGTGACTTCCTCGATACCTTCGGTCACCAGATCGACGTTGTCCTGAGCGAGGGTGGGGAAGTAGTTGTTGGAGATCAGCATGCGCTTGCAGCCGATCTGGAAGTTGGGTGTGACCTTCTTGCGAAGAGCCTTGTCCTTGATCTGAGCCTTGAGGTGCCGCTCGGCGGCAAACTGCAGGGGCTTCATGAAGATCGGTGCCTTGGCGAGGCCGACAACCTGGGTCTCACGCATCCAGTAGATACCGGTGCGGCACAGCTTCTGGAAGCCGGGGAGGTACTTGAACGCGAGGTGCTCGATTTTGGTGTATTCGCGATCTGCGCGGGGCAGGATCCACGGCGCGGTGCGCTGGTACACGTCCAGTTGTGACACCTTCTTGCCGATGGCGGGGACGATCTGAATGGCCGACGCTCCGGTGCCGATGACGGCGACGCGCTTGCCGGTCAGATCGGCGTCGTGGTTCCAGCGCGAGGAGTGGAAGATCTCGCCCTTGAAACCGTCGATGCCCTTGATGTCGGGGAGCGCGGGTTCGCACAGGGCGCCCACTGCCGACACGACGATCTTGGCAACGAACTCGCCCTTGGTGGTGGAGACCTTCCAATGAGCGCGGCTGTTGTCCCAGTGGGCGGAGAGGACGTCGCAGCCGAAGATGTGCTTGTCCAGTACCTTGTGGCGGTTTGCCACCGACTGGATGTACTTGTAGATCTCGGGCTGGGTGGAGAAGGAGCGCGTCCACTCGGGGTTGAGTGCAAACGAGTACGAGTACAAATGCGACGGCACGTCGCACGCGGCGCCGGGGTAGCTGTTGTCACGCCAGGTTCCGCCGACGTCGTTGCCTCGCTCGACAACTACGTAGTCGGTGATCCCGGCCTGCGCCAGTTTGATTGCAGCGCCGAGACCGGCAAAACCGCTGCCGATGATCAGCGTGTTCACGTAGCGCGTATCCGCGGCAGATGCTGAAGTATCTGTAACTGGGAGACTCATGTATGGAACGATATGCCGTTGTTGACGAACGGTCAATAGCTTATTGACGAATATTCAGTAGTCTGTCGATTATGGACGGAGCCAAGCGCACGCGACTGAGCCCGGACGAACGCCGTGCTCAACTGATCGACCTCGGCGCTCGCATGCTCGCCGAACGGCCACTCGAACAGATCTCGGTCGAAGACATTGCCGATCAAGCCGGTGTCTCCCGGGGCTTGCTGTTCCACTACTTCGCGTCGAAAAGCGAGTTTCACCTGGCGATCGTGCGGCACACCAGCCAACAGATGCTCGCCCGAACCGAACCCGACGACACCGACGATCCGATCGCGACATTACGGTCGGTTCTTGTATCGTACGTCGATTACGTCACCGATAACCGCACGACATATGTCTCGTTGCTGCGTGGAACCGCCAGTGGGGACCCCCAAATGCGAGAGGTGTTCGAA
Organism: Rhodococcus sp. NPDC056743; assembly: GCF_042790355.1. NCBI lineage: Bacteria > Bacillati > Actinomycetota > Actinomycetes > Mycobacteriales > Nocardiaceae > Rhodococcus > Rhodococcus sp. NPDC056743. The sequence continues at coordinate 307,437 of NZ_JBHTZI010000010.1, forward strand.
CAGACCCGCGACATCATGGCGGCACGAACTCTGGATCAACTGCCCACAATCGGATTGCCGAGAACACCGCAGGTGGAGTTGGCCGTCCGTGGCTGGATCGCGTTTGTCGAGGAAGCGACCATCAGCTGGCTTCGAGCCCCGGCCATCACGCGCGAAGAACTCATCGAACTCACGGTCCACGCTCTGCCTGCCCTCGCATCGGCTGCCGCCGGGCTGACCGTCCTGCCGGGACTACTGCGATAACACCAGCGAACAGAGAAAAGGCCGGGCCTCACACTCCGTACGGAATGTGAGGCCCGGCCTCTACTTCAAGAGACTCAGTTGGTCGGCAGGAATGCCTCGTCGAGGATTTCCTGCTGTTCGACGGCGTGAACCTTGCTCGAACCCGAGGAAGGAGCAGACATCGAACGACGCGAAATGCGACGGATACCGCTCAACGTGTCCGGCAGGAGCTCCGGCAGAGCCAGGCCGAGGAACGGCCATGCGCCCTGGTTGGCCGGCTCTTCCTGGACCCAGCGGTACTCGGTTGCATTCGGGTACCGATCCAAGGTTTCCTGCAGGCGACGCTTCGGCACCGGGTACAGCTGCTCGACGCGCACGATGGCGACGTCGTTGCGGTTGTCCTTGTGCTTCTTGGCCAGCAGTTCCCAGTACAGCTTGCCGCTGACCAGCAGAACTCGCTTGACCTGATCGCGCGACTCTTCGCCGCTCTCGATGTTCGGCTCTTCGAAGACCGACCGGAACTTGCCGGTGGTGAAGTCTTCGATGTTGCTGACTGCAGCCTTGTTACGCAGCATCGACTTGGGCGTGAACACCACCAGCGGGCGGCGGATGCCGTCGAGGTGATGGCGACGCAGCAAGTGGAAGTAGCTTGCCGGCGTGGACGGAACGGCAACCGTCATCGAACCCTCGGCGCACAGCTGGAGGAAACGCTCGATCCGGCCGGACGTGTGGTCCGGGCCCTGGCCTTCGTGGCCGTGCGGCAGAAGCAGCACGACGTCGGAGAGCTGACCCCACTTGGCTTCACCCGAGCTGATGAACTCGTCGATGATGGTCTGCGCGCCGTTGACGAAGTCACCGAACTGCGCTTCCCAGAGCACGAGAGCGTCCGGGTTGCCCACCGAGTAGCCGTACTCGAAGCCCAGACCCGCGTACTCGGTGAGTGCGGAGTCGTAGACCATGAACTTGCCACCGTTGCCGGCATTGGCAGCGATCTCGGCGATCGGGCTGTACTCGTTGCCGGTCTTACGGTCGATGAGCACGGAGTGACGCTGCGTGAACGTTCCACGCTTGGAGTCCTGACCCGCAAGGCGAATCAGTGCGCCCTGCTCGGCCAGCGAACCGAATGCGAGCAACTCGGCGAATGCCCAGTCGACGTGACCCTCGCGGGCCATTTCGCGTCGCTTCTCCGCGACCGGCTTGACACGCGGGTGAGTGGTGAAGCCCTCCGGGACGTTGACAAACGCGTCGCCGATGCGCTCGAGAACATCGGGAGCAACAGCCGTCGTGAGGCGAGCCGGGGGAGTCTGGTCGAGTTCGACGGACTCCGACGGTTCGGGCTGGAACTTCTCGAGCTCACGGACTTCGTTGAAGACCCGTTCGAGCTGGCCCTGGTAGTCGCGAAGTGCGTCTTCGGCTTCCTTGAGCGAGATGTCACCGCGACCGATGAGGGACTCGGTGTAGCTCTTACGAACGCTGCGCTTGGTGTCGATGACGTCGTACATCGCCGGCTGGGTCATCGACGGGTCGTCGCCCTCGTTGTGACCGCGACGGCGGTAGCAGATGAGGTCGATGACAACGTCCTTGCCGAACTTCTCACGGAAGTCGACAGCGAGCTGAGCAACCCAGACACAGGCCTCGGGGTCGTCGCCGTTGACGTGGAAGACCGGTGCGGCGATCATCTTCGCGACGTCCGTGCAGTACTCGGACGAACGTGAATGTTCCGGTGCGGTGGTGAAACCGACCTGGTTGTTCACGACGATGTGGACGGTACCGCCGGTGCGGTATCCACGCAGCAGCGACAGGTTCAGCGTTTCCGCGACAACACCCTGACCGGCAAATGCCGCGTCACCGTGAAGCATGAGCGGGAGAACGGTGAAGCCCTCTTCGCCCTTGTCGAGGATGTCCTGCTTGGCGCGAACGAGGCCTTCGAGGACCGGGTCGACGGCTTCGAGGTGCGACGGGTTGGCTGTCAGGGACACGGCGATGTCGTTGTCACCGAACATCTGGATGTAGGTGCCCGAAGCACCGAGGTGGTACTTCACGTCGCCGGAGCCGTGAGCGGCTGCCGGGTTCATGTTGCCCTCGAACTCGGTGAAGATCTTCGAGTACGGCTTACCGACGATATTCGCCAGAACATTGAGGCGACCGCGGTGCGGCATGCCGATGACAACCTCGTCGAGCTGATGCTCAGCGGCCTGGTCGATGACGGCGTCCATCATCGGGATGACGGTCTCGGCGCCCTCGAGCGAGAAGCGCTTCTGGCCGACGTACTTGGTCTGCAGGAAGGTCTCGAAAGCCTCGGCAGCGTTGAGCTTGCTCAGGATGTACTTCTGCTGAGCAACCGTCGGCTTGGCGTGGTGGCCTTCGACGCGATCCTGGATCCACTGACGCTGATCCGTCTCGAGGATGTGGGTGTACTCGACACCGACGTGGCGGCAGTACGCGTCGCGCAGCACGCTGAGCACGTCGCGCAGCTTCATCTTCTCTTTGCCGTGGAAGCCGCCGACCTTGAACTCGCGGTCCAGGTCCCACAGCGTCAAGCCGTGGCTGATGACGTCGAGGTCGGGGTGGCTGTGGAACTTGTCCTTGACGAACTGCAACGGGTCCGTATCAGCCATGAGGTGGCCGCGGTCGCGGTAGGCAGCGATCAGTTCGAGAACACGGGTGTTCTTGTCGACAGCGCCTTCCGGCACGTCCTTGCGCCAGCGAACCGGCTCGTACGGGTTGCCGAGCGCGTGGAAGATCTCGTCGTAGAACTCGTCGCTGATCAGCAGGTTGTGGATCGTGCGCAGGAAATCGCCCGATTCGGCACCCTGGATGATGCGGTGGTCGTACGTCGACGTGAGCGTCATCAGCTTGCCGACGCCCATCTCGGCCAGCTTCTCGTCGCTGGCGCCCTGGAACTCTGCGGGGTACTCCATCGCGCCGGCGCCGATGATGGCGCCCTGGCCCTTCATCAGGCGGGGAACGGAGTGAACCGTGCCGATGCCGCCCGGGTTGGTCAGCGAGATGGTGACGCCGGTGAAGTCTTCGCCGGTGAGCTTGCCTTCACGAGCACGGCGGACGATGTCCTCGTACGCAGCGTGGAACTGGACGAAGTTCATCGCCTCGGTGTTCCGGATGGCGGCGACGACCAGTGAGCGGTTGCCGTCCTTACCGGGAAGGTCGATCGCCAGTCCGAGATTGGTGTGCTCGGGTGTGACCGCGTGCGGCTTGCCGTTGATTTCGGCGAAGTGCCGGTTCATGTTGGGGAACGCGTTGACGGCCTGGATGATGGCGTAACCCAGCAGGTGGGTGAACGAGATCTTGCCGCCGCGGGTGCGCGCGAGGTGGTTGTTGATGACGATGCGGTTGTCGAACATCAGCTTCGCGGGGATGGCGCGGACGCTGGTTGCGGTCGGGATCTCGAGGGAGGCCGACATGTTCTTGACGACTGCGGCTGCCGCGCCGCGGAGAACCTTCGTCTCTTCTGCGCCGCCGGCCGGAGCCGGCTTCGAGGGAGCGGCCTTTGCGGCCGGAGCCGGCTTTGCCGCAGGCGCTGCTACCGGCTTGGCTGCGGGCGCAGCGGGTGCTGCTGCCTTCGGGGGAGCCGGGGGTGCGGGCGGAGCGGCTTTTGGAGCAGCAGGCGGAGTGCGCACAGCGGCGGGGGCGGTTGCGTTGCCGTTGGTGGCAGTTCCATTTCCACCCCCCGTGTTCGCCGACTCCGGCGAGTAATCGGTCAAGAATTCGTGCCAACTGGGATCCACGGACGACGGGTCGTCCTGGAAGCGTTGGTACATCTCGTCAACCAGCCACTGGTTCTGTCCGAATTGGGATGTAGAACTGCTGCTCACGGCAGGTGTTCGCCTCGTTTCTATTTCGGTACCCGATCAGAGCGCCTATATACATGAGATTAGCCCGAGCGTGTGACGAGCAATTGTGCGGCACACAATTTGTGATCTGTCTCACGGCAGCGCGTAATCTTTCGATTTCGCGACACCACTCGGCGGTGTAAATCTGTCACTTCTGCCATGCGAGGGGGTTACCTTCGATGACAGTTCTCGCTGACAGATTATTCCCTTCGCGCGCCTGAGATGCATCCCAGAGTCTCGAGTAGTGACCATTGGCATACCGCAGGAGCGCGTGCGGGCCGCATTCAACGATACGTCCCCGGTCAACTACGACAATCAGGTCGGCACGTGCGGCCGTCGCGAGGCGGTGTGCAACGACGATCGAGGTCCTTTTCCGGGTGACCGACCGGCTTGCTTCAAGGACCATTTTCTCGGTCGCGGGATCGAGCGTCGCGGTCGCTTCGTCGAGCAGTAGGAGGTCGGGGTCGACCAACTCGGCGCGGGCCAGTGCGATGAGTTGTCGTTGTCCCGCGGACAGTCCTTGTCCTCGTTCTCCGACCGGGTGATTCATGCCGCCGCGCATGTCAGCTATCGCATGTAGCGCGCCGACCGACCGTGCCGCTCGCTCGATGTCGAGGTTCGACGCTTCGGGCCGCCCGAAGGCGATGTTCTCCGCGACGGTGCCGGTGAACAGGTGCGCTTCCTGCGGTACGACGCCCAGTCGGTGGCGGTACTGGGTGAGGTGGAAATCGCGAATGTCGGTACCGTCGACCTGCACTGATCCGCTGCTGGGATCGTAGAACCTGGCCAGAAGTTTGACCACTGTCGACTTCCCGGCGCCGGTCCGGCCGACCAGTGCCACGGTTGTCCCGGCCGGGATGTGCAGGTCGACATCGGTGAGGGCGTCGACGTCGGCGCCGGAGTACCGAAAGCCGACGTTGCGCAGGTGAACGTCGCCGTCCAGATGCCCGTCGAGCGCAATCAGGTCGGCGGAATCTGCTGTTTCGATGGAACTGGGCGTCCGCAGAAGATCTCCGATGCGCCCCAGCCCCACATTTGCCTGTTGGTAACCGTCGAAGACCTGGGAGAGCTGCTGAATCGGTCCGAACAGCAAGCCGAGGTACAGAACGAAGGCGATCAGAACACCCGCGGATGTCGAACCGTCGGACACCTGACGGGCGCCGACGAACACCACACCCGCCAGCGCGAGATCGGAGAGAAACGCGATGAACGGGAAATACAGCGAAATCGCCCGCTGTGAACGCATGCGTGACCGGCGGTAGCTTTCGGCGCGCTCGGCAAATCGGCGTGCTGCGCCCTCTTCCCGCCGGTATGCCTGAGCGGCCCGCAACCCGGTGATGTTCTCCTGGAAATCCGCGTTGACCACGGAGATCCGCTCGCGGGACTGGCTGTACGCCACTGCGGAGAACTTCCGGAAGATCAGGGTCGAGATGATGAGCGGTGGGATGACGGCAAGCGCCACCAACGCCAGTGTCACATCGGTGAGAAGGAGGGCGATCGCGATGCCGCCGATCGTCAGGACACTCACGATTGCCGTCGACATTCCGGTCTGGATGAACGACGAGAGTGCGTCGACGTCGGTGGTCATCCGGGTCATGATCCGCCCGGACAGTTCACGTTCGTAGTAGTCGAGACCAAGTCTCTGCAGGTGGGCGTAGCTGCGGATACGCAGACCGAACAGCACGCGCTCACCCGCTCGGGCGGTGAGGACCGTCATCACGGCGACTATCGCCCAGCCCGCCGCCACCAGTAGTGCGCCCAGTATCGCCGCGACGGTGAGCGTCCCGGAGTTATTGTCGACAACTCCGTGGTCGATGGCGTACCGGACCAGTGACGGGAAGGCAATGGTCGCAGCGGAATCAAGTGCCAGGCACACCACGACCGCCACCAGAATCCACCGAACCGGGCGAAGTATCCGCAGAAGTGAGAACCGAGGATCGGATTCGCGAAGGCGCGCGGTGTCGGTTGCCGGAGCCTCACGTAGCGGGGGCAATGCGTCAACCGCGGCCTGCAGCGACGGTGTGACGGCCAGCCCGCCGCCGGCACTCGCCGAATCGGACGGCGAGACTGCCGGCCACAGTTGCTCGGCAGTGGGTTCGGAGTAATCGGTCGACGCGGTGTCTGTAAATCCAGTGCCTGCAAACGCTGGGTCGATGTCTGCCGGCTCTTCGCTCGAGGTGGAGAACAGTGCCCGAAACAGTGGGCACCGAGATTCCAATTCGTCGACCGTGCCGGAGTCGATGATCCGCCCCTCGTCGAGGACGGCTACACGATCGGCCAAGGTCAGGGTTGACCGGCGGTGAGCCAGGATGAGTGTTGTCTGCTTACGTCTGGCTCGGAAAGCGTCGAAGATCGCGGCTTCGGTGGCAGCGTCGACGGCGGAGGTGGCGTCGTCGAGGATGAGGACGCGGGGGTTCACGAGGAGGGCGCGCGCGAGCGCAATCCGCTGACGTTGCCCGCCCGAGAGCGTCAAACCCCGTTCACCGACAACGGTGTCGTAACCGTCCGGAAGTGCCTCGATGAATTCGTCCGCGTGGGCCATCGCGGCCGCTGCGCGGATGTCGTCGTCGGATGCGTCGCTGCGGCCCAGGGCGATATTGACGGCGATGGTGTCGGAGAACAAGAAAGGTTCGTCGAAGGCGAGGCCGATCGCGGCGCGCAGTTGTTCGCCGCGAAGTTCACCGATCGGCACCGAGGCCCCGTCACCGTCGAGGCTGATGGTCCCGGACTCGGGCGCGTAGAAGCGAGGGAGCAGCAGCGACAGTGCTGTTTTTCCCGAACCAGCCGGCCCGACGACGGCAACGGTTTCGCCTGGTTCGATGTGCAGGTCGAGACCCGACAGGACACGGCGGTCGGAATCGAAACCGAACGTGACGTTCTCGAACGTGACCCCGAGGGGACCCTCGGGGAGATCGAGCGGGTGCTCGGGCTCGGCGATGTCCGGTCCCGCGCCGATGACGTCGTAGACCCGTTCGACGGCGGCGCGGGCGAGTTGCGCCATCACCACGACGGACGACAGTGTGCGCGTGACCACGGTCATGGTCACGATGTAGGTCGCGAACGCGAGGAAGGTGCCGATGGTGATCCGGTCGTGTAGTGCAAGGTAGCCACCGACGGCGATCACGGCGACCTGTCCCAGTTGAGGCAGTGCTGCCATCGTCGGCGTGAAGACGGAGTTGATTCGCGCGACACGCATCCGTTCGCCGTAGAGCGTCCGGCTGTGTTTCTCGAGTTGATCGATTGCTCGCTCTTCTTGCCCGAACCCCTTCACGACTCGAACTCCGGTGACGGTTTCCTCGACGTGCTGGGCGAGGTCGGCGGCGCGTTGCTGCGCCGACCAGGTGGCGGCGTACAGGGTCGGTCGCATCAGGAAGACCACAAGCCCGACAGCGGGGATGATCGCCAGCGCTATCACGGTGAGCAGAGGCGAGAGCCACGTCATGATGCCGATGGCCAGCACGAATTGCAGGAGCGCGCCGGCGGACATCGGGACCATCGCGAGCAGGCCCTGCACGAGTTGCAGATCGGAGATCGACCGCGAGACGACTTGCCCGGTGCGGATGTCGTCCTGTCCACGACCGTCGAGGCGTTGCAGCGATCCGAGCAGTGCGAGCCGCAAGTCGTGCTGGACGTCGAGTGAGAGTCGACCGGCCAGCATTCGCCGGCCGTACTGGCAGGCGAAGCGCACGATCGCCAGGCCGGCGATTGCGAGTGCGGTGAGTGTGATGACGGTGCCGGCGTTCTGCTCACCGGCCGCATCGAGGGCGTAGCGGGTGAGCAGTGGGAAGGAAATGTCGATGGTTGCGGCGACCACCGTCACGGTGAGCGCGCCGATCGCCAGCCGGCGGTGCAGCCAGCAGGCCTGGACCAGTCGGCGTATCCAACCCGGGTTGTCAGCGATCGTGTTCATCGCGATCCACGGTAGACCCGGGTGCAGACATCGCCGATCACTCAGGTGATGTCGCGCATCCTGGTGCGCAGCCAGCCGGCCCCGACCAGCGCGACGACCCAGGCGGCCAGGATCATCGCTGCACTCGGCCAGGAGCTCAACCAGTCGACGTCGATGGAGGGCGCAGCATTGACGAGTACGCCGAGTGTCGCCGATACCGGAAGCGCCCTGCCGATACCGTCGGCGCCGACGGCAAACGCCAGCGCTCGCAGGATCCATTCACCGAAAACGAACCAGCCGATCACGGACAGCGCGCCGATCATGTGCGAGCCGGCGAGCAGCGTGACACCGGCACCGATCAGTGCCCACAGAGCGCAGGTGACGATTCCGACTCCGCACATCGCGAACAGATCCGTCGTGAAGCTGAAGTCGCGGGTGAACAGAAGCATCGCGCCGACGGCAACGACCTGCACGGCGAGGGCGTATCCGACAGCAAACGCGGCAACAACACCCAGTTTGGCGGCGATCACCGCGTCGCGTCCGCGAGTGGTGAGGAACGTCGTGGTGATCGTGGAGTACGTGAATTCGTTTCCCGCCGCGTTTGCACCGAAGAGCGCCACAAAGACGAGAGCGACGGCGGTGGGTCCGCCGACCGCGACGGCAGTGGACACGAGGTTCACGTCGACAACGGCGTCGGCGCGCTCGGCAAGTGCCTCGACTACCGGACGGGTGAATGACGCGGTCACGAGCGCGACAACGACCGGTGCCACGGCGAGCGCCCACCAGTACCGCAGGGACAGGATCTTCTTGATTTCTGCTTGTGCGAGCGTTGTCACCGCTGGCCCCCTGACGGTCCGTAAGCGGTGGGACCGTAATAGCCCGACGGAGGACTGTAGTAGCCGGACGGTGGGCTGTACCGAGGAGGCGCGGCGCCGTAGTGCGGTGTGGTCATGGCGACGAACAGTTGCTCGAGGTCTGCGTGATCAGCTACGACGCTGAAGATCGTGACGCCGGAGGCTGAGGCAACCGGGGCAAGTGCGGCGGTGTCCGTGCCGCTGACAGCGAGTCGACCGTCCGGTGTGATCGTGGCCGCGGTGATTTCGCGGGCGGCCAGTGCCGTCGCGAAGAGTGCAGGATTGGAACACGAGACGAGCAGTCGACTCCGATGGGAGGCACGGAGCGACTCCACACTGCCGTCGTAAACCAGGGAACCGGCACTCAGAATCACCATGTTGTCCACCATGGGCTCTACCTCGTGCAGTGCGTGGCTCGAGATCAGGACTGTCCGTCCGGACGCGGCAAACGTCGTCAAGAACTGCGTCAACCAGGCCTTGCCTTCCGGGTCGAGTCCGTGGGTGGGTTCGTCGAGGACCAGGATTTCCGGGTCTCCGAGGAGCGCTGTGGCGAGGGCGAGTCGTTGCTGCATTCCCCGTGAGTAGAGTCCGATTCTGCGGTCGGCCGCCGAGCTGAGTCCGACTGTTCCGAGAACCTGTGTCGTGCGCTGTGCGGGCATGCCGATCGCGGCCGCGTAGATATCGAGGTGAGCGCGTGCCGTCCGCGCTGGATGGAGGCTGCGGGTATCGAGTACGGCGCCGACAGTCCGGGCGGGCGACGCCAATTTCGAGATGGGCAGACCGTGGATCGTCGAGGATCCTTCACTGGGTGACACCAGACCCAGCAGCATGCGCAGCGTGACGGTTTTTCCGGAGCCGGCGGGGCCGAGCAAGCCGGTGATCGAGCCGGCCTGGACATCGAAGCTCACGTCGTTGACCGCCCGTACCGCTTTGAACGTCTTGGTCAAACCGCGAATTTCGATGGGCGCGGAGACCCGCCCCGGTGCACTACTGGTCAAAGATGCTCCCGCGTCGACAGTCGATGTGTTGTGTCGAGCCTACGTTCTGGTCTGTTATCCGCGGAGTGCCCGCGTGGTGGCGGCGGGATCGGGTGCGTAGTCGTCCTCGGGCAGGATGATGAGGTGATCGGTCCAGCGCAGGGGCGCCGGCCCGAAAGCGTCGCGGGAGTTCTTGACGACGCCCTTGCCGATGACACGGTTGCCGGCGCCACCGATGACCGCACCGATTCCGGCGGGGATCAACTTGCCGAGTATGAGTGCGCTGCGTTTTGCGGCGTATTTCATCACGAACTTGCGGACCAGTGTGCTGTTCATTCCGCGCATCGTGGAACTCGGGATTTTGCTGGTGATCGCGGTGCCCCAGTTCTTGGCGGTGACTCCGGTGACCTTCTGGACGATTTCCATGCCGGATTCGCCGAGAGCGACAGCGAGGACCAGGGCGCGTCGTTGTTGGTGGTTGTCGATGGAGATTCCGTGGACCGACGCGACTGCCAGAGTGAGCAGCGCCGAGGCTTCGAGGAAGAATGCGGACTCCGCGCCGACGGCGGCGATCGATGCGACGGTTCCGACGCCGGGGATAGCGGCCGTGGCGCCGACCGCGCTGCCACTTCCTGTTACGGCCAGGAGAAACATCTTCTCCAGTCGATCGATGATTTGTGCAGGAGACTCGTCTGGATGCGAGCGCCTGACGTGGTCTACGTACTTGGCGACGGCCGGTGCCTGGAGGCGGCTGCCGTTGTCGAGTACCGAGATGAGGATTTTCTCGACCTGCCCGGCGTTGCTGCTGCTCGCGTTGTCGATCGACTTGGCCATCGTTCTGCCCCTCCGCACGTGTCCACTCGGCAATCGGTGAACCTCGCTGTCGAGGATAGGTGAAGTTTTACTGCGGAGCAGGCGGCGCGGGCCATAGGCTTGTGGTGTGTAGCGCTACGCGGAAGGGGACTGCTGTGGGAACCGTAGTGTGGCCGACGCTGGTATATGCCGATGCCCGGGCGGCTGTCGATTTTCTCGTGAAGGCCTTCGGTTTTGTGGAGAAGGCGCTCTACGCCGACGGGGATGCCGTTGCGCATGCTCAGCTCGATTGGCCTGGTGGTGGCGGGATCATGTTGGGTTCGCCCCGTGCCGATTCGTCGATTGCCGGTCTCCCGCCGGGGGTGGGCTCTGTGTATGTCGTCGTCGACGACGCCGACGCACTTCATGATCGGGCTGTTGCCGCCGGTGCCGTGATCACGCAGGGGCTTCGCGACGAAGACTACGGTTCGCGGGGTTTCACGTGTCGTGATCCTGAAGGTGTGTTCTGGAGTTTCGGTACCTACGGCGGGGAGTAATTCCTACAGTTGGTTACCGCGTTGCCCAATGTTCTTGCGGCACCACTTCGCTGGGGATCGGGGGATGGGGCGGTGTGCCGTCTCCGAACGGCCGGCCGCCCAGTTGTTCGCGGCCGTGCGGTTCGAGCCAGTGCGTCAATTCCGGGCCCTTGGGCACGATCTGGCTGGGATTGACGTCGGAATGCACTATGTAATAGTGCTGCTTTATCTGGGTGAAATCGATGGTGTCGCCGAACCCCGGGGTCTGGAAGAGGTCGCGGGCGTAGTCCCACAGCACGGACATCTCACTGAGTTTGCTTCTGTTGCACTTGAAATGGCCGTGGTAGACGGGGTCGAATCGGGCCAGCGTCGTGAACAGTCGAACGTCCGCTTCGGTGATGGTGTCGCCGAACAGGAAACGTTGCTGTGCAAGACGTTCCGTCAGCCAGTCCAGTCGCGCGAACAGTTGGTCGTAAGCCTTGTCGTAGGCTTCCTGGGATCCGGCAAAGCCGCAGCGATAAACACCGTTGTTGACGTCGCGGAATACCTGTTCTGCAACATCGTCGATTTCGGCGCGGAGGGCCTCGGGGTAGAGGTCGGGTGCCCCTTCGCGGTGGTACTTCTTCCACTCGGTGGACAGATCCAGTGTGATCTGTGGGAAGTTGTTGGTGACGACCTTGCCCGTTGAAATCTCCACCATTGCCGGCACCGTGATGCCGCGCGGGTAATTCGGGTCGCGGGCAAAGTATGCGTCCTGCAAGCGGGGGATCTTCAGAACCGGATCGACGCCGCCGGGATCGAGATCGAAAGTCCAACTGCGTTTGTCGTGGACCGGGCCGCAGATTCCCATCGACAGAACATCTTCCAGTCCGAGGAGTCGACGGACGATGATTGCGCGATTCGCCCATGGACAGGCTCGCGCGACGATCAACCGGTAGCGATTCGGTTCGACGGGAAATCCGTCGCGCCCGTCTTCGGTGATGCGTGTGGCGATGTAGTTGGTGTCGCGAGTGAATTCGCGGCCCTCTTCTACGAATGTTGCAGGGTTGTCCGCGTTCATGGAGATTCCTCTCGATCGCGTGTCCCTACACACTACGTGGTTGTACCGCCGCCGTGGAGTGTATTCCGAGGACGGTGAAGTCGAGTGCGCGTGCGATCGCCGCGCCGCCGAGGTGTCCGCTCGGGATCCGGAGTTGCGGTATCAGACCGGCGTCGAGAGCGTCTTCGGCGGCGAGAAAGACTGTTCCGCAAGCCAACCCGCGCAGCCTGTGTGCGGGTTCGGTGAGCGCGGTGAGATCGGCGACAAATCCTTGGAACTCGCGATAAGCCGCACAGGCGAGGGGTTGGTGATCGTCCCCGAGCGCAGTGAACCAATGGTCGCGGGCGCTCAGATCGGCGACTGTGGCGTCGTCGGGTGGGCAGGATCGAGCCACACTCAGGGCATCGGATCGCTCACGACTGATCAGAAGTTGTTCCGCGGGTGTGTGATCCGTGTAGTCGGCCAGGAATGCGAGTTGGGTATGCGAGGTGAGCCTGCCGCCGTGATCCTTGGTGAGTTCGAGAAGTCGTGTTGGTTCCAGCAGCGAGGTGGCGTCCTCGTTCGCGGTGCGTTCCGTGAACCAACGAGGTCCGACGACGGCAGCGGCTTCGGCAAGTTGCAGCACATGAATCAGTTCCGCGCCTTCCTCGGTGACGCGGGCAGTGTGCGTTGAACGTAGGGCGGAATCTCCGAGTCCGAGGTGACGGGCCCACGCGAGTCGAATGATGTCCAGGTGATGGTCGTCCACTCGCTACAGGCTAGTCCGGCTCGGCCGGGTTGATCGAGACGGCCTCGAGTCGTATATTCCATGTGGACTATTTCGCGTGGAATAGTCAAGAAATAGTCAATTACGGCTTGTCAGGAAGGGGACCTCATGGGTGACATATCGCTGACGCCCCTGGGCATCACCGTTCTGGGCCTGCTGTCCGAGCGTTCGATGCACCCGTACGAGATGTATCAACTTGCCTCGGTTCGACGGGGCGATCAGCTGGTGAAGATCAAGCCGGGATCGCTTTATCACACGGTGTCCCGGCTGGAGAAGCAGGAACTTCTTGCTTCGATCGGGACCGATCGCGAGGGCAACCGGCCTGAGCGCACGACGTACGAGATCACTGACCGAGGCCGTAGTGCCCTCGAGCATCAACTGCGCGAGATGTTGGCGGTTCCGGTGCGGGAGTACCCGCGGTTGCCGCTCGCGCTCGCCGAGATGCACAACCTCTCTGCATCGACCGCGTGCCAGATGCTTCGAATTCGTCTTGCGCATCTCGACAAGACGATTGCGAAATTCGAGGCCGACTACGAAGCGATGAAGGCCGCGGAAAAACCAAGAATCTTCACGGTGGGCGCGGACTATGCCCACGCACTGACCGTTGCCGAAAGAGAGTGGATCGGCGCATTGGTGACAGACATCGAGAGCGGCGAAATGCCCTGGCTCTCACAAGAACTTCTCGACCGGCTGGCCGGCTCCGCAGGCTCGTCCGCACAATCTAAGGACTGAAGATGGAAAAGCAGGTCAATCCCTGGCACGCGCTGTGGGCGCTGTGTATCGGGTTCTTCATGATTCTGGTGGACAGCACCATCGTCGCGGTCGCCAACCCCGCGATCATGGAGGACCTCGGCACCGACATCAACAAGGTCGTCTGGGTCACCAGCGCATACCTGCTGGCGTACGCGGTGCCGCTGCTCGTCACCGGCCGACTCGGTGACAGGTTCGGACCGAAGAACCTGTACATGATCGGCCTCGTACTGTTCACCGGTGCCTCACTGTGGTGTGGTCTGTCCGGCAGCGTCGAGATGCTCATCGTGGCAAGGGCTTTCCAGGGTCTGGGCGCTGCAATGATGACGCCCCAGACGATGGCGGTCATCACGCGCACCTTCGCGCCGAACAAGCGTGGCGCCGCGATGGGCCTGTGGGGCGCGGTTGCCGGTGTCGCGACGCTGGTCGGTCCGCTTGCCGGTGGTGTGCTGGTCGACAATCTCGGTTGGGAATGGATCTTCATCGTCAACGTCCCGATCGGCGTGATCGCCTTCCTGCTCGCCTGGAAGCTGGTCCCTTCGTTGCCGACCAGCGAGCACAAGTTCGACATTCCTGGCGTGATCCTCAGCGCCGCAGGCATGTTCCTGCTCGTGTTCGGAATCCAGGAAGGCAGTTCGTACGACTGGAACGGATTTGTCTGGAGCCTGATCGGCGCCGGCGTGCTGCTGCTCGCGGTGTTCGTGTTCTATCAGTCGCGCAACAAGAACGAACCGTTGCTTCCCTTGGAACTCTTCAAGGATCGCAACTTCTCGCTCGCGAACGTCGCCATCACCGCGATGGGCTTTGCCATTACGTCGATGGTGCTCCCGTTGATGTTCTACACCCAGGCGGTTCGCGGACTCTCCCCGACGCAGTCGGCGTTGCTCCTCGTTCCCATGGCTGTGCTGACCGGTATTTTTGCCCCGATCATCGGAAAGCTCGTAGACAAGACGCATCCGCGCTACATCGCCGGTACCGGCTTCCTGCTGTTCGCGATCGCCTTGGGCTGGCTGGCACTGGTGATGTCGCCCGACGTCGCGATCTGGGAACTGCTCTTGCCGATCGGTCTGATCGGCTTTGCCAACGCATGCATCTGGTCGCCGCTTGCAGCGACCGCGACGCACAATCTGCCTCCGATGCAGGCCGGCGCCGGCGCCGGCGTCTACAACACCACCCGCCAGGTGGGTGCGGTTCTCGGTAGTGCGGCTATCGGCGCCCTGATCACTGCGCGACTGTCGGCGCAGGGGCTGACCAGCGGTAGTTCCGAAGCCGGCGTGGGCCATCTGCCCGAATTCGTTCGTGAACCGTTCAGCACGGCAATGTCGGAGTCGATCTGGCTACCGGCAGGTGTGCTGCTGATCGGCTTCGTCGCGTCGGTGTGCTTCGCTCGGCCTCTGCGCGGAGACGCGCACGACGACGCTATGGCTGTCACTGCCGCAGCGAGTCGGGAAACATCACTGCGCGATTGAGGAAGTCATCCGGGTCGAAGGCTCGCTTGATCGCCCACATTGCGTCGATGTCCTCCGGTGTGAGCGCCATGTCGAGGTAATTGCGTTTGAGCGAGCCGACTCCGTGTTCGGAACTGATATTTCCGCCGTAGTGGCGTACCAGCTCGAGAATGCGGAGGTACACGGCGTCGGCGTCCGGACAATTCAGGACGTTCAGATGGATGTTTCCTTCGGCCACGTGGCCGAACAGGATCGGGATCGCGTCCGGTGCGTACTCTGCGACAACGCCGACCGCAGCGTCCGCGAATGCCGCCAGGGTGTCCAGGGGGAGGGCCGCGTCGAACTTGAGGGGTGGGCCGAACAATCCGACGACTTCTGCGAAACATTCACGTGCAGTCCATAATCGGGCGGAACCTGCCACGTCGAGTGCTACGGCGGGCGCCTCCGGTGGATTGATCAGATCTATCGTCGAGCTCACCTCTTCGGAGGGGTCGTGTGCCCCGGACACCTCGGCCAGCAGGTACCACCGGCGTCCCGTCGGAACGCCCGCGCCCAATCTGCTCGCCGCAAGTTCCAGACCATGGCCGTCGAGTAGTTCAAGCGCGTCGACGCCGCCGACGGTACGCAGTATGCGTCCGGCATCGACAACGGCGCCGAGTGAATCGAACCCGATGAGTGTGGTGACCCGGTGCTTCGGGACGGGATGAAGTGCCAGGTCGACGCGGGTGATCACCCCAAGAGTTCCCTCGCTTCCCACCCAGAGCGTCGGCAGGTTGTAGCCGGAATTGTCGGACAGCACGTTCGGTGAGCGGCGCACTGTCGTACCGTCGGGAAGCACCACCTCGAGTCCAACTACCTGCTCGGCCATGTTGCCGTATCGAACCGTGTGCAGCCCACCGGCATTGGTGGCGGTCATACCGCCGATTGTCGCCGTATCACGCGACGCGATATCGACGCCGAACTTCAATCCGGCGTGAGCCGCCGCGGAATGTACCTGTGCGAGTGTCACTCCCGCACCGACGGTGATCCTCCCCATTGCGGCGTCGACATCGCCGATCGTCGTGAGGCGCTCGGTGGAGAGCAGAACGTCGTCGTGTTCGGGCACGGTTCCGGCAACAAGTCCGGTGCGTCCGCCCTGCACGGTGACGGGCGCGCCGAATTGCCGGCAGACATTCAGCGCGGCGGCCACTTCCGCGGTATCGGCCGGGCGAATCAGGGCCTGAGCGTGTCCGCTGTATCTGCCGGTGTGATCGACCGAGCGGGAGCGTAGAACATCGGGATCGTCGGTGACGAACCGTTGCCCCACAGCGTCGGCAAGCGCTTTTCTCAGACCGTCCACTCCGTGATCGTATGCCGCCGTCGGCTGTGGCAAGGTGACGGCCATGACTGCTTCCGATCCGCATCCCACTCGTCTCGAGCGAATCCGCACCGATGGCGGCGCCGAGGTTGCCGTGCTGACCTTTGCTCACGGACCGCTCAATCTGTTCGATCAGGCGATGTTCGATGCCGTGATCGCGGATATCGCGGCGTTGACTGCAGCGCCGCCTCGCGCGGTGTTGCTGCGAGCGGAGGGCAAGGTCAACTCGGCCGGCGTCGACGTCCATGTTTTCGACGGCTTGACCGCCGAGCAGGGCGCCGAGTTGTGGCGCGATCTTTTTGCGCAGATCTGTCACCCACTCGAGGCTCTGCCGTGCCCCGTGGTCTACGCCGCGCATGGATTGACGCTGACGGCGGCATTCGAGATTTCTCTGGCCTGCGACATCATTCTCGCCGCACCCAAGGCGAAGTTCGGACTGGTCGAGACGGTGGTCGGGCTGACGCCGTCGATGGGTGGCCCACAACGCCTGGCCGAGCGTGCGGGTTCGGGCCGTGCTCGTGAACTGGTGATGACGGGCGATCTGTACGACGCAGCGACACTGGCAGCGTGGGGCGTGGTCAACGCCGTCCACGACGACGTCGACACGGCCGCACGGGCGCTGGCGGCGCAGTTGGCCGACGGGCCGACGCGGGCGCATGCTGCGACCAAGCAGATCGTGGCGGCGTGGCGGTCCGGCGGAATCGCTCATGCCGATGCGGTGACACCGACTGTGTCGGGAGCGTTGTTCGAGACCGACGACCTTCGCGGCGCCGTGCGTAGCTTCCTCGATGTCGGTCCCGGAAAGGCCGTCTATACAGGCAAGTAAGTACACGGGTATCGCCAGAGTGCTCCACTACGTGTGACTCACGTCATATAGTCGAATGACCGGGTGTGGGTTTGTCACGGTCTGTGGAGGTACCGATGCGGTCGAGGCTTGTGGAGTATCACTGTTCGAATGGGCTGCTCACGGATACACGCGTCAGTCGGGCAACGGACGGTCTGCTGCGCTACCGGCAGCTGGAGCCGTCACTGTCGGAGTTACTCGATGTTGCGGTACACCGGTTTGCCGGGCGAACGGCCGTCGAGGAAGTGCATGGGGAGCAGATCACCTTTGCCGAACTGTGGGCCGAATCGTCTCGGGTGGCCGGCGGGTTGAAGTCGCGGGGAATCGAGATCGGCGATCGGGTGGCCATTCGGTTTGCGGCCGGCGTTCGGTGGTTGGAGGCGTGTCTCGGTGTCATCTTGGCCGGTGGGGTTCCGGTGTCCCTCGGTGCGCAGTGGGGCGACGCGGAGGTTTCCGCCGTGATCGCGGACAGTGGGTCGGTGCTGGTGCTCGACGGGGAACTGCCGCACGGGGTTCCGTTCATCGACGACGGTGCTGCGCCGGAAGAGTTGGCGGTTCTCGCGTATACGGCAGATCCGTCCGGTGCGATGTTGGGCGTCGAATTGAGCAACGAGAATGTGCTCTCGACCATCGAGGCGCTACTGCATTCGCGTGACTACGGCGTCGAAGGTGTGCGAAATCTTCTGGTTGACAGTGATTTTCGATCAGTCCGGCAGTTGGTTCATGTGCTCGCCACGTTGGTGGTCGGCGGTACCGTCGTCGTTGCGGGTGATTTCTGGCGTGAGTGCACCCATACCGTCGACATTGTCACCGGGCGCCCCGAGGATCTCCTCGAACCACGACTGCTGTCGGTGGGTCCGGCGGCGCGGGCCGGTTCACGATCCGTGAAGTGGGTGGACTGCAGTGGGTCTCCGGTGACGGCGGAGGAGGAAGAGAAGCTACTGGCGGCATTTCCGGCTGCGCAGCATGTGATCGGTTGGGGAAAGACCGAGACGTGTGGCGGGGGACTGATCTTGCCGATCGAATCGGCTTCGACACATTTGGGGAGTGTGGGAATCGCTTTCGGCGGAATGGAAGTCGCGTTGTACGGACCCGACGCGCCGGGCGGTTACGGCGAACTGTGGTGCCGGGGGCCGAGTGTCGCGCGCCGGTACTGGAATTCGCCGGAAGTGACGTCGTCTCGTTTCACACGGGGCTGGTTCTGCACTCATGACACCGCACAGATCGATGCGGAAGGCTTCGTCCGTATTGTCGAACGAAACGTCGCGTGATCGAGTGCGCGGCGTCGTAAGACTACGAGAGGGAGCCAGATGGCAGACGAGGTACTCACCGAGCGGCGCGGGCGGACGCTGATCATCACGATCAACCGGCCTGAGGCACGAAACGCGATCAATGCGGCGGTCAGTCACGGATTGGCGGCTGCTGTGGAAGAACTCGACGGTGACGACGAGCTGTCATTGGCAGTGCTGACCGGCGCGGGCGGCAATTTCTGTGCCGGGATGGATCTCAAGGCATTTGTGACCGGCGAGAACGTCCTGGTGCCGGGTCGAGGACTCGGATTCACGGAGGGGCCGCCGCGCAAGCCGATTATTTCGGCGGTCGAGGGCTTTGCGTTGGCCGGCGGCACCGAGTTGGTGCTGGCCACCGATCTGGTGGTTGCCTCACGCGAAGCCAAGTTCGGTATTCCCGAAGTCAAGCGCGGCTTGGCCGCTGGCGCCGGCGGATTGTTCCGTCTGCCCAAGCGCATTCCGTATCAGAAGGCCCTGGAATATGCCCTGACCGGTGATGCTTTCACGGCGGAGGAAGCGCATTCGTACGGTTTTGTGAACACCCTGACCGAACCGGGTCAGGCGTTGGAGGGTGCATTGGATCTCGCTGACCGCATCAGTCGTAACGGCCCGCTGGCCGTCGCGGTCACCAAAGAGATCATGGTCAAGGCCGCTGGATGGTCGGACGACGAGGCTTTTGCCAACCAGTTGCAGTTGCTGGCACCGGTTTTCGGATCCGAGGATGCTCGAGAAGGTGCGACGGCTTTTGCCGAGAAGCGCCCGCCCGTATGGAAGGGTCGGTAACACGACATGGCTACACCAGTTGCCGAACTGCACATGCACATCGAGGGTTCGCTCGAGCCCGAGCAGATTTATCGCCTCGCGGAGCGAAATCGAATGGACTTGCCGTACAAGGACATCGACGACCTGAAGTCCCGCTACGAGTTCTCGGATCTGCAGTCGTTCCTCGATCTGTACTTTGCCAACATGGCAGTTCTGCGCACAGCCGAGGATTTTGCAGACCTCACGCGGGCGTACTTCCGTCGTGCTGCCGCTGCAGGTGTCTCGCACGCCGAGTTCTTTTTCAACCCGCAAGCTCACGTCGTCCGGGGTGTTCCGTTGGCCGAGGTGCTCGACGGAATCATGGACGCCGTTGCATCCAGTGAGCGGGAGTTCGGACTCAGCAGTAGCGCCATTGCCGCAATTCTGCGTGATCAACCGGTCAGGGATGCCGAGGAGATCTTCTCGGAGATCATCCGGTTGCAGGCCCCAATTGTCGGTCTGGGCCTCGATTCTGCAGAGGTGGGTAACCCGCCGTCGCTCTTCGAGGACGTGTTCGCGCGGGCTCGCGCCGAGGGGCTTCACGTGGTTGCCCACGCCGGTGAGGAAGGCCCGCCGGAGTATATCTGGCAGGCCCTCGACATCCTCGGTGCAGAACGCATCGACCACGGCGTCCGCGCTCTCGAAGACCCTGCGCTGGTGGAGCGCTTGGTGGACGAGGAGATCCCGCTGACTGTCTGCCCGTTGTCGAACGTTCGTCTTCGCGTATTCGACAAGCTCGAGGATCACCCTTTGCGGACGATGCTCGACCTCGGGCTCGTCGTCACAGTCAATTCCGACGACCCCGCATACTTCGGCGGGTACGTCGACGACAACTTCGCCGAACTCGGTCGAGCAATCGGCTTGACCGAGTCCGAACGTGAGACGTTGGCCCGCAATTCGATCAAGGCGTCGTTTGCCAGTGAATCGCGGAAAGCGGAATTGCTGCGTTAGAGAAGCGAACTCACTCGCCGAGAACTTGGCGCAGGTAGTCGTTGTCGAATACGCGGTCCGCATCGTACTTGTCTCGGACGGCAATGAAGTTGTCGAGTTTTGCGTACGTGGGGCGTAAGTCGTCGACGGACCGGTTGTGCATCTTTCCCCAGTGCGGCCGGCCGTCGACGGCCTTTGCCATCGCCTCGACTGCGGCAAAGTAGTCGGCTTCGGACCGGCGGTGATACTGGTGTACCGCAACGTATGCCGTATCGCGGCCGTTGGCAGTGGAGAGCCACACGTCGTCGGCTGCGGCAAAGCGGACCTCGACGGGGAACGCCACGTTGGTTCCGGTTCTTTCCAGCCACTGGTTGATCTCGTGGAGTAGGTCTTTGACGTGTTCCGCTGGGACGGCATATTCCATTTCGCGGAATATCACACGCCGTGGCGATGCAAATACC
This sequence comes from Rhodococcus sp. NPDC056743, assembly GCF_042790355.1. Taxonomy (NCBI): domain Bacteria; kingdom Bacillati; phylum Actinomycetota; class Actinomycetes; order Mycobacteriales; family Nocardiaceae; genus Rhodococcus; species Rhodococcus sp. NPDC056743. The sequence goes on from NZ_JBHTZI010000010.1 coordinate 328,243, forward strand.
CGATAGCTGCGGTCGGTGTATTCGCGTGCGCCGAGCAGGCGTGACGAGATCTGGTTGATGGTGGGGATGGCGGCCGGCGCGAGTGTGGCGATGCGGTTGACGCCCTCGAAGAGCGTGTTCGACATGAAGTCGTCCTCGACAAAGCTTCTGATCGCGCCGACCGGGTTCAACGGTGTGTCGCCGGGGAGGCGGGTGTTCCGTTTGGTGAGGACTCGATCAGTGTGGGGGAACCAGTAGAACTCGAAGTGGTCGACGCCGCGGCACTCGTCTTCCAGAGTGTCCAAGATGTGGGACAGCGTGTCGGGTTTTTCCACTGCGTGCAACGTGAATCGAGGTGAACACGAGAGCGTGACCTTGGTGATGATGCCGATCGCGCCCAGGCCGATTCGGGCAGCTTCGAACAGTTCCGGATTTTGATCCGCGGAGGCGGTGACAATTGCTCCGTCGGCTGTCACGATTTCGAGGCCGTGAATCTGCGTCGACAGTCCACCGAATGCGGCGCCGGTCCCATGTGTTCCGGTGCCGAGGGCTCCCGCAAGAGATTGGGCGTCGATGTCGCCGAGGTTGGTCATCGCGTAACCGCGTTCCCATAACGCCTCGTTGAGGGCACGCAGGCGGGTGCCCGCGAGGACTGTGACCAGTGCCCCGTCATCGGTAGGTGTGATCGATTCGATCCCGGAGAAGTTGTCGAGGCTGACAAGAACTCCGTCGGTGACGGCAGCCCCGGTAAAGGAATGTCCGGCCCCGACTGCTTTCACGCGCCACCCGCGAGTTGCGGCTTCGGCAACAAGTGTGGCGAGTTCGCGCGTGTTTCTCGGGGTTGCGAATTGACGCGGTGAGGCGCGTTGAGTGCCTGCCCAGTTCTGCCAAGTATCTGAAGCCATTCGACAATCATGTACTTGGACGCTCGTCCAAGCAAGCATTGCGCCTAGTTTTTCCGCTCTCCGTTCTACGATCATGGGATGCTGAACAGGCTTCCGGCGGACGAGCGCCGCACACAACTGATCGAATCCGCCATATCCATCGCCGAGCAACGCGGCGTGAGTTCAGTGACGGTTCGTGCCGTAGCCGAAGAGGCGGGCGTATCGCTGGGCGTGGTTCATTACTGTTTCGAGAGCAAAGAGGAGCTCATCGCCGCGATGGGCGAGACGCTGATCGTTCAGCTCAGTGAATCGTTGCAGCATGCCTTCGGGCAGGTGCGCCACGCACCTGATCTGACGGGAATCCAAGGGCTGAAGGAACTGCTGCACATCGGGTTGACGGGAATGTGGCCGCTTATCGAGGCGACGCCTGACCGGCAGTTGCTGACCTACGAGATCACGGCTCAGGCTCTGCGCAGTCGTAACCTCGGGGCCGAGCGCGCGGGGGCCGTCGCCCATGACCAGTACCGAATCATGGACGAGCATGCCATCGCTTTTCTCGAAGAGTGCGCGAAGATTTCCGGAACTGTCTGGACCGAGTCCTTGCAAGCGTTGGCGCGATGGAGTCTGGCGATGATTGACGGCCTGGTGCTGCGCTGGCTTGTCGATCGCGACTCCGACGCAACCATCGCGGAATTCGGCGAAATGGTTCAGGTCATTGCCGGAAAGGCGATCGAGGCGCCACACTGATCTAACATGGACATGCGTCCAATTCAGGTGTTGACTTAGCCGCAACGCCGCGAAGATAGGACACACGTGAGAACAACATTGGATCGACTTACCGCCGCTACTGCTGATGTCGACCCGCCCCTGGCTGCTCTCGACCTGACGACCCTGCGCAGCAATGCCGCCGATCTGGTTCGCCGCGCCGGGGGAACTCCGGTGCGGGTTGCGAGTAAGTCGGTCCGGTGCCGCGCCGTGCTCGAGGAAACTCTGGGCAGTGGGCTCACCGAGCAGGGCGGATTTCGTGGAATCATGGCCTACTCACTTCGCGAAGCATTGTGGTTGGTCGGCCTTGGTGCACGCGACATCCTGATGGGATATCCCACCGTGGATCGTGGAGCGCTGGCCGAACTCGCCGGCGATCCTGTTGCGATAGCGGCGATCACGCTCATGATCGACGACGACGCTCAACTCGACGTCATCAGATCCGCTGCCTCCGGAACTGTGCCGATTCGTGTGTGCCTCGACGTGGACGCGTCCTTGCGGATCGGGCCGATTCACCTGGGCGTCCGACGCTCTCCGCTTCGCGAACCGAATGATGTTGCCGCACTGGCTTTGCGCGCGCGGTCGCGCGGATTTGCCGTTGTCGGGGTCATGTTCTACGAAGCACAGATCGCCGGGTTGCCCGACACCAGCGCGCCGATCGGCTGGGTCAAGAAGGCATCGGCCCGGGAATTGTCGCATCGACGAGGGGCCGTTGTTTCTGCGGTCACGGATGCGGTGGGCACCCTCGAGATCGTGAACAGTGGTGGCACCGGGTCACTCGAAGTCAGTTCCGCCGATCCGGTGGTCACCGAAGTAACGGCGGGTTCGGGACTGTACGTACCGACGCTCTTCGACAGGTACCGCGCCTTCCGGCCGGACCCCGCTCTGTTCTTTGCGCTCTCCGCGGTTCGTAAACCGACACCGAAGGTCACCACACTCTTCGGTGGTGGGTACATCGCTTCCGGTCCGGCAGGCGCAGCGCGGGTTCCGAAACCGATGCGCCCACTGGGCCTGACATTGCTCCGCAACGAAGGCGCAGGCGAGGTGCAGACGCCGGTCACCGGACGGGTTGCCGGCGACATCGCGATCGGTGACCGCGTGTGGTTCCGTCACGCGAAGGCCGGTGAATTGTGCGAGCGGTTCGATCACGTGCATCTGGTTGATGCCGACGGCACCACCACCGCGGTACCCACGTATCGCGGCGACGGTCAGTGCTTCGGCTAACCGGCCGTCAGGCGCATGAATGCGCCGAGTTCCACCAACCCGGCGGGAGTAGTCGGCATGTACTGCGTCAGTGCATACGACCGGACGATTATGGCGCACCATTTTCCGCGTGAGACAGCAACATTGAGACGGTTGCGAGAGAGCAGAAACGACATTCCGCGTGGAACGTCCTCGATTGCGGACGCCGCCATCGACACGATCGCGACTGCCGCCTCACGTCCCTGGAATTTGTCGACGGTGCCCACCTCGACGTCGGTGAACCCAGCCTCGGTGAGGTCACGCTCGATGGTGCCCACCTGAGCGTTGTACGGCGCGACCACCAGAATGTCAGCCTCGGTCAGGGGACGGGTGCCGTCGAACTCGCTGGGATCGGTCCACGGAGTTCCGAGGAGTTCGCGGATCTGCGTGACGATCACGGCAGACTCTTCGGGTGAATACGTCGAGTTACCGGAATGGTCGACGTACACCGTGTGTACGCCTGCTGCAAGACCGTCGAGTTTCCGTGCGGCACTTACCGACTCTTGTGACAGGAGCTTGCCCTCGTAGGACAGAGCCGAGACCGGCGCGCACAGGTCGGGGTGCATCCGCCAGGTCTTTTCGAGGAAGTACCCCAACTCCGGCGGTAGGGCGCCGTGCCCCTCGGCGAGCCAACCGAGCGCGGACTCGTCAACAGGTTCGGGATGAGTTCCCTGACTGACCTGCGGCAGTTGTTGGGGATCGCCGAGTAGCAGCAGATTCCGGGCGGAGACGGCAACGGCAATGGTGTTGGCCAGCGCAAATTGGCCGGCTTCGTCTACGACGAGGAGATCGAGGCTCTCCGGGGGTACCCGATCGGTGTTGGCAAAATCCCACGCAGTGCCACCGATGACGCATCCCGTGGATTCCGCGTCGGACAGGAAGCGGGGGAACTGCTGGGCCGTGATGTCGGTCCACTCCGCAGTTCGGCTCCGGCTGCCCTTCTTCGCCACCAGAGCCGGATCGAGGCCGGCTTTGACGATGCCGCCCAGCATGTTCTCCACCACCGAATGCGATTGCGCAACAACACCGATGCGCCACTGATGCTGCTCCACCAGAGCCTTCACCACTCGCGCCCCGGTATACGTCTTGCCGGTGCCGGGCGGACCCTGAACGGCAACGTAGGAGTTGTCCAGATCGAGAACGGCAGCTGTGATCGCGGACGCGTAGTCGTTGCCTTGGCCGACAGGCGGTAGTGCTTCGCCGGAAATGGTTCGAGGCGTAAGTCGACGGAGAATGTCGACCGCGGCGCGGGTCGGCAATGCAGGCAATCCGTCGCAAGCTTCGGATGCCGCTGCAGCGATGGACTTTTCCATCGGCACCGTCGAGATCGGGCGTCCGGGAGCCAAAGCAACGGGGGTCTCGGAGAATTCGTCACCGCGGAGAAGTTCCTCGATGGTGACAACGTCGAGATTGCCGGATTTCGCGACCGAGACGATCTTTACACCGTTGGTACCTCGCTGCGCCGGATTGTCACCGGCAACGGCGTCGGGGGAGGGAACGTCGTACAGCGCATACATGTCGGTGCCGGGACTCAATGTCGTGCCGGTGCCCAGGGTGCCGGTCAACTGGATGTGCCGGCGCGGTTTCTGTCTGGCAGTGTTCTTGTGCCAGTCTGCTTGAATGTCAGGCACGTCGACCACCATCACGTCACGGACGTCGAGGAGATCTTCGATGGGTGCCGACAAGCGATCGAAGTGCGCCCACCAGTGCGGCTTCTTCTCCCGGCTGTGGTACCCGACGGCTGCTGCGAGCAGGGCCGCGGCGTGTTGCTCGGCAGTACGCGCCGAACCGGCTTTGTACCCGGCGAATTCGCGTAGTTCGATTTCGGTTTCCGTCAGATCTTCCACCGGCAGTGGGATCTGCCCCGTCGGCTGGCGCAGGGTGATGTCGTGTTCGATCGCGCGATCGACCAACCAGTTGCGCAGTCGGAGCGTCGATTCGCAGTCGTACTCGTTGTAGTCGGAAATGCCTTGCAGCAGTTCACTGGCCTCGTCGTCTTTGCCGCGCTCGTGTAGTTCGCAGTAGTCGGAATACGCAACCACGGACGCGGCGGCATTGACGACATCACCGTCGCGGCCGTGTTCTCCCATGTACAACGGTTCGAGTTTCTTGATGCTGTACGAGCGGGCCCCGATCCGCAGCGCCGATCGAACCAGCGGATACAGATCCACGAGCACGTTTTCGCGGAGCAGTGTGTCCACGACCTGCTCGCCCACTCCGTGGCGTGCGGCGAGTCGCAAGAGCGCGGACTTCTCGTAGGCGGCGTAGTGATAGACGTGCATCCCCGGATAAGCCTCGCGCCGCGCGGTCACATAGTCGAGAAAGTCGACGAGCGCCTGGCGTTCACCGGCGCGGTCATGCGCCCAGAACGGCTTGAACACGTAGTTCTCCGCCGGACCTTCGACGACGCCGAACAGGTACTCGAGCCCCCAGTCGGTGGAACCGTCCTCCGCCCACAGAGGATCACCCTCGAAGTCGAAGAAGATGTCTCCGTCGTCCGGAACCGGCAGGCCCCCGAGTACGGACGCGTTGTAGATGTGGAACTCGGCTTCGCCGGATTGTTCCTGGCGCAACTGCAGCGCAGCTTGCGCGCGCAACTTCTCCAGAGTGTCGCGGCGGATACCGTCGACGGTTCCGGTGCTGGCGGCCAACTGATCGATCGAACCGATGCCGGCGGCAATCAACTGCAGACGCTGATTGCCCCGGAGACCAGCTACCAGGAGCAGATCGCGATGGTTCTCGACTTCCACGCTGCACGTATCGCACCGTCCGCAGCGCAGGTATCGGCCGTCGAGCCACTGCGCGGGTGTTCCCTCGGCGTGATGTTCGTCGAGAACCTGCTCGAGCTTGGCTCGGCTTGCCGAGAACACCGGCGCGATGTCACCGATGTCATGAGACGATGTGCTGCCGTCGCCGAGCATCAGGTGTACCTGGTCGGAGGCGGCGATGGCGTTGCGGCCCAGCGCGTCCGCATAGGCGGCCAATTGCAGCAGTGCCGACACCTTTGCGTGCCGCGACAGTTTGCTGTCGTACACCGCATACCGATCACCCTCGCGCACCAGGAAATCGCAGAATCCCAGGAACCGGCCGTCGAAGAACGTTCCCTGGTAGATGACGGGGGCGCCGGAGCGCAGAGCCTCGACCGTGGCGAGTGCCGCTTCGGTGAGCCCGGCGCGTGTGTGCTCTGGCCGTTCCATGACAACCACACCGTCACCGTGTTCGGCGATGAACCGCTCCAACTGTTCGCGCTCGTGGTGCTGACCGAGCGCTGACGTTCGCTCCAGCATCGGATCGGAGTCGACGCCCTCCGTCTTGATCAGCCCGGTCCGCGCGTCGAGTCGCCGCAGTAGGCCGAATTCGCACGTTGCGGCCGCGGAGAGGTCACTGGCGCTGTAGATGATCTGATCATCGAGGAGGAACACAGGGGCGATTGTGCCAGCAGTGTCCGGCAAAACAGCACGTTGGGAATTCAAGGCACGTCGTAAAGACCGCGAGCCGGGCAGAATGTCCACCATGCCCTTTTTTGACGGTCGACGCGGTCAGGTCCATTTTCGGCGGTGGCCTGCTTCCGGGGACGACACTCCGGTGATGTCGCTGGTGTTCCTCCACGGGTTGGGGCAACACAGCGGTCAGTACCACCGATTTGCCGGCGCTCTGACGTCTTCCGGTATCGAGGTCTGGGCGATCGACCACACGGGGCACGGACTGTCCGAAGGTGAACCGGGTGTGGGTGCGCCGTTGTCGGATCTTGCCGCTGATGCCGCGACGTTGGCGGATATCGCCCGTGAAGCGCTACCCGGTGTCCCGCAGGCGGTCATGGGGCATTCTCTCGGCGCCGTGACAGCGTTGTCGATGCTGACGCATCAGGATCATCATTTTGTGTCGGCCGTTTTGTGTGGAATCCCGCGCAACGCGGTTGCCCAGGCCGGGTGGACGGACTTGGCGGACTCCGGGATTCCGGTCCTGGTGGTGCACGGCGTCGACGACCGGATGGCACCGATCGAGCCGGTGCGCACCTGGGCGTCGACGCTCCCGAATGTGGAGATGCGCGAATTCGAGGACGCAGGCCACGACCTGTTGCACGAGAAGGTTCACGCCAGCGTGAGCGCCGTGAGCCGTGATTTCCTTCTCGCGCACAGTCGTTGATTCACACAGTCGTCGAGTCAGGCGAGCGCCTCGAGCACGTCCTTGGACGTCACAGGATGTGAGAACATCGGGTAGTCGTAGGTGATGGCGTTCTCATGTTCTGCTACTGAGGTTCCCGCGACGCAGTCGGTGAGAGTGATGACGCGGTAACCGTTTTCGTAACCGGTGCGCATGGTGGACTCGACACAGCAGTTGGTCAGGAATCCGCCGAGGATGATCGTGCGGATTCCCTTGCTGCGCAGGATGAAATCGAGGTTGGTGCTCGCGAACGTGTCGAGACCGCGCTTGCCTTCGACGAGAATGTCGCCGTCCTGAGGGGTCAATTCGTCGACTATCGCCGCACCCCAGGTGCCTTTGACGAACGCCTTTCCGTCCACGACTCCCTTGAGGATTCCGTAGGGGTGCGAGGTGATCTCGTTGTAACCCTCGGCGAAGGTGATCGGCGCATGCATGACTGTGACACCGGCCCCGCGAGCAGCCTCGACCAGCGCCGTGGTGTTTGCCAGGAGTCCGGTCGATTCCATGACGGGGGCAACGGCGTCGTGCAGGACGCCGCCCTCGGTGGTGAAGTCGTTTTGGTATTCGATGAGCACGACTGCGGTGGTTGCGGGATCCAACTCGAGCTTTTCGGTCATGTCGACACCTTTGGTTGTGAGTTTCGGGTCGTTGTGGTTCCGGTCACGAATCACTTCTATTAAACAGTTTGTCTGACAAGCAGGCAAGAGGTAGCGTCGGCAGCATGGACACAACTCCGCTCTCGCGTATCCCGCTGAGCCTTGCGGTGTCGGGCAGGCTCCGCGACGCGATTCTCGACGGCTCCTTGGCGGTCGGTGAGTCCTTGCCGACGGAACAGGAGCTGGCGCAGACTTTTTCGGTGGGGCGCTCCACTGTTCGCGAAGCGCTGCGCGTACTCCAGGCGCAAGGGTTGGTGACCGGCGCCGATACCGTGTCGACAGCTCGCCCCAAGGTCACGCACGATAACACGGCCGATTCTGCGGCCACGGCATTGAGCACGGCTGTGCAGGTAGGCGCCGTTCCGCTTCCGGACCTGGTCGAATTGCGGGTTCTCCTCGAATCTGCCGCTCTGCGGGGCGTCCACGAAGTTCCGGGTGCTGCACGTGTTGCCATCGAAGAAATGCGCCGGGCCACGGCAGACAACAACGCGTCCGCGTTCCACGACGCGGATGTCGACTTTCACGTCGCCTTGGCGGGTGCCGGCGGAAACCGGGCCTTTGCGTTGGTGATGACGGTTCTGCGCGAGAGTATCGCCGGCTATCTGATGAGCGAACTCGAGGCGATCGAGGACTCGGCGGCCACGCTCGGTGTTCTGCTCGCAGAGCACGAAGCCATCGCCGACGCGATAACAGCCGGTGAATCCGATTATGCGGCACAGCTTGTCGAGAAGCATGTGCGAGGTTTCTACGAAGGACACACGAAATGACGACAACGGTGGACGTGCTGGGCGATCGACTGCGGGAAGTACTGGGGGAGAAGGCGACCACGGATCCCGATCGAATGGGCGCCTATACCCGCGACCAATCCTTGCTGACCGCCGCCGGGGTTCCCGCGGCTCTGGTCAAAGCAACATCCGTCGACGACGTAGCCGCGACGATGACAGTTGCCCACGAACTCTCCATTCCAGTCGTAACCCGCGGCGCGGGAACCGGTTTGGCTGGTGCTGCCAACGCACTCGACAGTTGCATCGTGCTCAGCGTCGCGGGGATGAATCGTATTCTCGAGATCGATACCGCGGCCCGCACGGCAACGGTGGAGCCGGGTGTGATCAACGGTGATCTCGCGGATGCCGCTCGCGCGCAGGGTCTTTGGTACGTCCCGGATCCGGGTAGTCGGGCAATCTCGAGCATCGGCGGTAACCTGGCCACCAATGCCGGTGGTATCTGTTGCGCAAAATACGGGGTCACCGGCGATCATGTTGCGGCGCTCACCGCAGTGCTCGCAGACGGCCGCGTGATTCACACCGGAGCAAAAACTCGCAAGAATGTGGCAGGGCTGGACCTGACCCATCTCCTGGTCGGTTCCGAGGGGACGCTTGCCGTCATCGTCGAAGCCACGATGCGGTTGCGGACCGCACCCACCGCTGCAACCACGGTTGTTGCGTTCTTCGACTCGGCGGAGAAAGCGATCGAGGCGGTCCTGGCCGTCGCCGCGGTTGCCGAACCGTGCCAGATGGAGTTGATGGACGCAGTGACCATCGACGCTGTAAACCGCTTCACGAGAATGGGTCTCGACGAATCTGCGGGGGCGATGCTTCTCATTCAGTGCGACGGCAGGTCTGCCGCGCAGGAAGCGGCAGATTGCGCGGCGGCCTGCACGCGCGTCGGCGCAACCGAGGTGTTCCACACCGACGATCCCGAGGAAGGGGACGCGTTCACCGCCGCGCGGCGCATGGCGTTGCCGGCGCTGGAGGCGATGGGAACTGTGTTACTCGACGACGTCGCCGTACCGGTGCCTGCCTTGCCGCACATGCTCGAACGTATTCAGGAAGCTGCCGAGCGGCACTCGGTAACCATCGGAACCTTCGGTCATGCCGCAGACGGAAATCTCCATCCCACCATCGTGTTCGACGCCACGGAAGTGGGCGCGCAGGATCGTGCCCGTGGGGCCTTCGACGATATCGTGAATGCGGCCCTCGCTCTGGACGGCACGATCAGCGGTGAGCACGGCATCGGAGTTCTCAAGGCGCCGTACATGTCCGACATGATCGGTCCGGTTGAACGTGAGTTGATGCTCGCGGTGAAAGCTGCCTTCGATCCGAAGAACATTCTCAACCCGGGGCGCGGCATCTGACCTGGCGCAGCGGTGTGGCCCGGTACGGCAACGACGTGATCATTGCCGAACCGGGCCACAGGCTTGCCGAGATGTCAGGCGTACAGGTCGGTGATCGCGCCCTTGTGTGCTTCGTGAATGATGTTGCGCTTGAGCTTGAGCGTCGGGGTCAGTTCGCCGGTTTCCTGAGTGAAGTCGACCTCGAGGATCGTGTACTTCTTGATCTGCTCGGGGTTCGAGACCTTCTTGTTCGCGTCCGCGACCGCTGAGTCGATTTCGGCGATGAGATCGGCATTCTTGATCAGATCGGCGATGGGACTTCCGGCAGGCAGGCCGTTACGCTCGACCCAACCTGGCAGGGTTTCGAGGTCGAGTGTGATCAGCGCACCGATGAACGGTTGACCGTCACCGACCACGAGGCACTGGCTGATCAGGGCGTGCGCGCGGAGTGAATCCTCGAGACCGGCCGGAGCGACGTTCTTTCCGCCTGCAGTGACGATGATTTCCTTCTTGCGCCCGGTGATCGAGACGTAACCTTCGTTGTCGATCGATCCGAGGTCGCCAGTGTGGAACCAGCCGTCGATGATGGACTCCGCGGTGGCTTTCTCGTTGTGCCAGTAGCCGGCAAAGACCACCGGGCCCTGCAGCAGGAGTTCACCGTCGTCTGCGATGCGAGCGGCGTGACCGTTGATCGGCTTGCCCACGGTGCCGACGCGCTGCGCGGCCGAGGTGTTGACCGTGATGGCGGCGCTGGTCTCGGTGAGTCCGTAGCCCTCGTAGATCGGGATGCCGACGCCACGGAAGAAGTGACCCAGCCGCGCTCCGAGCGCCGCACCGCCGGAGACCGCGCGTTCGCAGTCGCCGCCGAGAGCAGCACGCAGCTTCGAGTACACAAGCTTGTCGAAGACGGCGTGCTTGAGCTTGAGCGCGATTCCGGGGCCGTTCTTTTCGAGGGCTTCGCTGTACTCGATGGCTGTGGCCGCTGCCTTGTCGAAGATGCTGCCCTTGCCGCCGTCGACTGCCTTCTGGCGTGCCGAGTTGTAGACCTTCTCGAATACTCGTGGAACGGAGAGGATGAAGGTCGGCTTGAACACGGCAAATTGCTCGAGGAGTGTCGTGAGATCCGACGTGTGGCCGACGGTGACCTTGGAGTCGAAGGCGCCGAAGGAGATTGCCCGCGCGAAGACGTGAGCAAGCGGCAGGAACATCAAGGTCTTCTTGCCCGGAACCATGGATTCCGGCATAGCCAAGCGGCACGCTGCGGACTCCGCGTAGAAGTTTGAGTGCGTCAGCTGGACGCCCTTGGGACGACCAGTGGTGCCGGAGGTGTAGATCAATGTCGCGGGCGATGCGGCGGTGACCTGGTGGCGACGGGTGTCGAGCTCTTCGTCGGTGATCGCGGCGCCGCGGCTCGTCAAGTCTTCGAGAGCGCCCGATTCGATGACGAGAACCTCACGAAGAGCCGGGGCGGCCTCGGTGACTTCCTTGATGTTCGCGGCGTGATCGGCAGTCTCGACGAGAAGCAACGACGTCGCGGAGTCCTCGAGGATCCACTGGGCCTGATCCGGGGACGAGGTTTCGTAAATCGCGACGGTGCAGCCGCCGGCCGTCCAGATCGCGTAGTCCGTGACAACCCATTCGTACCGAGTTGCCGAGAGGATAGCGACGCGGTCGCCGAGTTCGACTCCGGACGCGATCAGACCCTTGGCTACAGCTGAGACCTGCTTGGCGAATTCGGCTGCCGTGACGTCGACCCAGGCGCCGTTGACGAGGCGCTGGAACGGTACGAATGTGGGGTCTTCGCTGGCGTGCCGGAATACGGAATCCGCCATAGATGCGTTCTCCGGAATTGTGAACGTCTGTGGAACTGAAAACTCACGCACTTTGACCCCTCCAGTGACTACCGATAACTTCGATGTGCATTGCATCACATTAGTCGGTATTTTGCACTGTCGTTACTATTCGGTAGATCCAATTGAGTCCCGACCTGGGAATTAGTGTTACCGAACGTAGCGGGTTACTTATGCGGCGCGCTCGAGTGACCGTCCGTGAATCGACAGCCAGCGCCTGATTGCGTAGTCCAATCTGTCTGAATCGACACCTAATTGCTCGGCGGTTGCTGCCAGGATCGCGGCCGCGTCCGTCGGGGGCTGCGTCGTACCGAGTGTTGTGCTGATGAACGTGTCGGCGGCGGTGCCCAGATCGGTGTGGGGGATACCCGCCAGCATCAGCAGATGCGCCCACGTGACTTCGGCGTCGTCGCCGCATGCTTCAGTCCAGGCTTCCCGGACGGCGTCGAGTGCATGATCGGAATCGGCCGCTGCGAGCAGATCCTCGACAGAATTGATGTGTAGGCGATGCAGGCGTTCGGCGACCTGCTGGATGTGCTGTGCCTCGATCGGAACGCCGGTCGCTGTGTAGCGACGCTTGTACGAGCCGATCTTGCCTGCCCACTGGTCGGAACTGCCGGCTTCCTCGAAGGTGCGGAGTAGTTCACGTGCGCCGTCGGTCACGGGCGAGGTTTCCCGTGCTTGACGGTAGGCGAGGTATCGGTCGACGACGGCAACTTCACTGTGCCCACAACTGGACTGCACGGATTCGATGATGCACAGGGCCAGGCTCGCGCGATAGGCGTCCGAAGCCACCCAGGCGGAAGGGTCACCCAGTCGGTCGCGGCAGGCTGCTGCGACTACGTCGACGGTATCGGTCGAGATGCTCACGATGTCCTCCAGAAAAACTTCTGCGCTTGTGTCGTTTCTGCTCCATCCGGCCTATCGGCACCGGGGCGCAAAATGTTGCACACATCACAAAGTTTTTCTGAAATGTAAAGAAGCTCAGCTTTTGAGCAGGTCAACGACCTCGGCGTCGGTCAGTTGATGGAAGTCGTCGAAGGCGGCGCCGACCCCGCCGAGTATCGCTGGAACGAAGGGACAGACGACGCGGTCGGCCGAATCGGCGAGGAGGCGGATCGATTCGGGTGATGCGACGGGGACGGCAACGACCACTCCTGTCGCGCCCTGCGCGCGGGCACACGCCGACGCAACAGCGGCACTCGCTCCCGTGGCCATTCCGTCGTCGACGATGACGGCCGTTCGCCCGCTGAGTGGAACTGCCGGGCGTCCGGCACGGAGGACGTGTGCTCGACGCTCGAGTTCTGCGCGCTCCGACTCTTCCACTCGGGCCAGTGCTTGCGGTGATACGCGCTCGGCGGCAATCACGTCGTGATTGAGAACCCGCGTGTCACCTTCGCCGATGGCGCCGAGAGCCAGTTCGGGATTCCGGGGGGAACCGAGTTTGCGTACGACAAGGATGTCGAGTGGTGCATCCAGTGCCCACGCGACCTCGACCGCGACGGGGATGCCGCCGCGCGGCAATCCGAGAACGACGGGGTCGTGGAGTCGCGCAGAGTCCAGTGACCGGGCAAACATCGCGGCAAGGGCCCGGCCTGCGGCAAATCGGTCTCGGTACTGTGCCATAGCTGTCCTGATTGAGGTTCGACCTCGATGCTTCTGACGCTACTCGGTTCTCCCGTCACCGTTCGGTAACTGTGAACCGTCGCAGCGAAAGCGCGGGATTCTTTTCGCGGACCTCGTCGATCCGGCTTCTACTGACCTGTGCGGTCGCGACCCCGACCTGCTCGCCGAGAGAGCACAGCACGACACCCATGGGGTCGACGATCATGCTGGCACCGGCGCCGCCGCGCGCGCTTTGATCTGCTGCGGCGATGTACATGGTGTTCTCGATCGCGCGTGCCCGGATCAGCGTCGTCCAGTGGTCTTCCTTCAAAGGGCCGGGAACCCACTGCGCCGGCAGGAGCAGCACGTCTGCACCGGCGTCGACGATCCTTCGGGTGACTTCGGGGAACCGGAGGTCGTAGCAGGTCTGGAGGCCGAAGGTGAAGCCGTCGCACCGGAAGGTCTGGGGTTCTTCGATCTCGCCGGGTGCGATTACTGCGGACTCGAGATACCCGAACGCGTCGTAGAGATGAAGTTTGCGATAGGTGGCAACCAATTCGCCGTGCGGGTCCATTGCCACCAGCGTGTTGGAGATTCTGCTCACGTTGGGCAGGCGCTCGTTCATGCCGGCGACGACGAAGATCCCGAACTCCGCGGCGATGGCAGCCAGTCCGATTCCGAAGGCGCCGCCCAGGTCCTCGGCCGACTCGATCAGTCTCTCGTCGCTGCGCGGCGGGGTGAACATCGAGTATTCCGGAGCGACCAGCACTTTTGCGCCCTGACCTGCGGCGTCAGCCGCTAGGGTGCGTAGTGACTTCAGGTTCGCCTCCTTGTTCATGTCGGGGGCGAACTGTGCAACGGCAACGACGGTCCGAGTGGGGCTGTTGGCGGTGTCTTCGGTCATGCTTCTTACGCTAGGCGAAACGCCCGGTGAACGCGGATACGCCGGAATAGTTCAGCAGGTCGGTTCTCGTGTCTATACTCCTTCGGCTAAACTGCTGGTCAAATGAGTGATATTGAGCGTGACCCCGAACCCCCAACATTTGCCGACCTCGACATCGATGATCGGGTACTGAAGGCACTGTCTGACGTGGGCTACGAGTCGCCCTCGCCGATCCAGGCTGCCACCATTCCGCCGCTGCTCGAAGGCAAGGACGTCGTCGGACTTGCCCAGACCGGTACCGGTAAGACGGCTGCTTTCGCGGTTCCCGTCCTGTCGCGGATCGACACGTCGATCAAGCAGACGCAGGCGCTGGTGCTGGCTCCCACCCGTGAGCTTGCGCTGCAGGTTGCCGAGGCATTCGGCAAGTACTCCGCGCACATCCCCGGCCTCAACGTGCTGCCGATCTACGGCGGCCAGAGCTACGGCGTCCAGCTGTCCGGCCTGCGCCGCGGCGCGCACGTTGTCGTCGGAACGCCCGGTCGTGTCATCGACCACCTCGAAAAGGGCACCCTCGACCTGACCAATCTCAAGTACCTCGTCCTCGACGAGGCCGACGAGATGCTGAAGATGGGTTTCCAGGAGGACGTCGAGCGCATCCTCCGCGACACACCCGGCGAGAAGCAGGTCGCCCTGTTCTCCGCGACGATGCCCGGTTCCATCCGTCGTATCTCCAAGCAGTACCTGAACAACCCGGTCGAGATCACGGTCAAGTCCAAGACCTCGACGGCGTCGAACATCACGCAGCGATACATCCAGGTCGCGCACCAGCGCAAGCTCGACGCGTTGACCCGTGTCCTCGAAGTCGAGGACTTCGAGGCGATGATCATCTTCGTCCGTACCAAGCAGGCCACCGAAGAACTGGCAGAAAAGCTGCGCGCTCGCGGACATTCCGCTGCCGCCATCAACGGTGACATCGTGCAGACGCAGCGTGAGCGGACCATCGGTCAACTCAAGAACGGTGCGCTCGACATCCTCGTTGCCACCGACGTCGCTGCACGTGGTCTGGACGTCGACCGCATCTCGCACGTCGTGAACTACGACATCCCGCACGACACCGAGTCCTACGTCCACCGCATCGGCCGTACGGGTCGCGCTGGACGCCAGGGTGACGCGCTGCTGTTCGTCGCTCCGCGCGAGCGTCATCTGCTCAAGTCCATCGAGAAGGCAACCCGCCAGCCGCTGGCCGAGATGCAGCTGCCCAGCGTCGACGACGTCAACGCGCAGCGTGTTGCCAAGTTCGGTGACTCCATCACCGAGAGCCTGGCATCCGAGAACCTGGCGCTGTTCCGCAAGATGATCGAGGACTACGACCAGGAACATGATGTTCCGCTCATCGACATTGCTGCCGCCTTGGCAGTGCAGTCGCGTGACGGTGACGCCTTCCTGCTCGCTCCCGAGCCGCCGGCACCGCCGCGCCGTGAGCGTGAGCCGCGCGAACCGCGTCCGCCGCGCCGGTTCGACGACGGTCCGGCTCCACGTTCGCGTGGACCCGAGGGCCAGGAGTTGGCGGCGTACCGCATCGCGGTCGGTAAGCGTCATCGCGTTGTGCCGGGTGCCATTGTCGGTGCCATTGCCAACGAGGGTGGATTGCGTCGTAGCGACTTCGGGCACATCAGCATTCGTCCCGATCACTCCATCGTGGAGTTGCCGGCCGATCTGTCCAACGAGACCCTCGAGGCTCTGCGACGGACACGTATTTCCGGCGTCCTGATTCAGCTGCAGCCCGATTTCGGCCCGCCGCAGGGACGCCCGAGCGGACGCGGCGGTCGTGATGACCGTGGTGGACGTGACGATCGTGGTGGACGCGACAGCCGTGGTGGCGGACGCGATCGCTACGACAGCTGATCTTCTTTTCGTAAACTGACAGGCGCTGCTCCCCGATTCGGGGAGCAGCGCCTGTTTTGTATCAGAGGGTGCTGGGCTTCAGAGGGTGCTGGGCTCGAGATCGTGGGAATCTTTACTGCCGGTGTTGAACTGGGTGCGGTACAGCTCCGCGTATCGACCGCTGTGCTCAAGCAATTCGGTGTGGGTTCCGCGTTCGATGATGCGGCCGCCTTCGACAACCAGGATGAGATCGGCTGCGCGAATGGTCGACAGGCGGTGTGCGATCACGACTGCCGTCCGACCGGCAAGAGCCTCGCCGAGTGCTTCCTGGACAGCAGCTTCGGATGTCGAATCCAGATGGGCGGTGGCTTCGTCGAGGATGACAACGCGAGGTTGGGCGAGCAGCAACCGTGCGATGGTCAGGCGTTGACGCTCACCACCGGACAGTCGGTAGCCGCGCTCGCCGACAACCGTGTCGAGTCCCTCTGGCAGTGAGGCGACCAGAGCGGTGAGGCGGGCGCGCTCGAGGACTTCGCGGAGTTCGGTTTCGGATGCATCCGGCCGTGCGAGCAGCAGGTTGGATCGCAAACTCTCGTGGAACAGGTGCCCGTCCTGGGTGACCATGCCGACGGTTTCGCGGATGGAGTCGGCGCTGAGGTCGCGGACGTCGACGCCGGCGAGTTCGACTGAGCCCGAATCCACGTCGTAGAGGCGCGGAATCATCTGGGCGATGGTGGATTTACCGGCGCCGGACGTTCCGACGAGCGCAACCATCTGGCCGGCTTCGGTGCGGAAGGACAGATCATGGAGCACGTTCTCGCCGCCGCGGCTGTCGAGGATCGCCACTTCCTCGAGGGACGCGAGGGACACTTTGTCCGCCGACGGATAGGCGAACTTCACGTTTTTGAACTCGACGGATACCGGTCCGTCCGGTACCGAAACGGCATTGGGCTTCTCGGTGATGAGTGGCGCGAGATCGAGTATTTCGAAGACCCGCTCAAAACTGACGAGGGCGCTCATGACGTCCATTCTGGCGCTCGCGAGAGCCGTCAGCGGCGAGTACAGCCGAGTCAGCAGCAATGCCATCGAGACGACGGCACCGGCGTCCAACTGCCCGCGCAAGGCGTAGTAGCCGCCGAGGCCGTAGACAAGCGCCAAGGCCAAGGCCGAGACAAGCGTCAGAGCGGTGACAAAAACGGATTGAAGCATGGCCGTCCGGACACCGATGTTGCGTACGCGTCGGGCGCGCACCGCGAACTCGACTGACTCTTGTGATGGCCGTCCGAACAGCTTGACCAGCGTTGCGCCCGGCGCCGAGAAACGTTCGGTCATCTGGGTGCTCATCACCGAATTGTGGTTGGCGGCTTCACGATTGAGGGCCGCCAGCTTGGCACCCATGCGTCTGGCCGGGATCACGAAGATCGGCAGAAGCAGTAGCGCGAGGATTGTGATCTGCCAGGAGATTCCGAGCATGACGATCAGCGTGATGATCAGGGTGACCAGATTGCTGACCACACCGGAGAGAGTGTCACTGAACGCGCGCTGGGCGCCGATGACATCGTTGTTGAGGCGACTGACCAAAGCGCCCGTGCGCGTCCGAGTGAAGAATGCGATAGGCATTTTCTGGACGTGGTCGAACACCGTGGTCCGCAGAAGCAGGATCAGGTCTTCGCCGATACTCGCGGAGAGCCAGCGCGTCAACAGTCCGAGTGCGGCTTCCAGAATCGCCACAACCGCGATCAGCACGGCCAGGATCACAACAACCTTGACGGCGTCGCCGCCGACTATCGCGTTGACCACCCGGCCTGCCAAAACCGGTGTTGCGACGGCGAGCGCCGCCGTCACCACGCTCAGCAGGAGGTACCAGCTGAGGTTGCGTTTCTGCGGTATCGCGAACGTCGCGATTCTCTTGAGCGTCGCCTTCGAAAAAGGCCGCTTGTCGTCCTGCGCGTGCATCGCGTTGTACATCGCGTTCCACGCGGTGACTTCCATACTCATGTGTCAGGCCCTTCGGTCGCCGGCCACGAAGAGTACGCGGCCGGTACGACACGAAGGTAAAACCTCGAGTGTGCTTGAGGTCAAGCCCACTACTTGGCTACCCCACTACTTAGCTACGTCTACCACCACACGAGTCGGGTCCGACAGCAGCGTCACCGAGAAGGGTTGCTTTTCCGTTACACCGATGAATGACTGTGTGACCCCTTCGAAGACCGAGGATCCGTTGACTTCGGTGACAACTCCACCGGCAATTCCGGGGACGGGGTTGGGGCCGGAGTACTGTTCCACGCCGCTGTCGAACGGGTAGCCGGAACCGTCGATCAGCACCTGGATGATCGCGCCGCCGGCGACGTCCATGGGCTTGCCGCTACCTTCTTGAACAGCCGCGTCAACGTACTTGACGCGCCAGCCGGGGGTACCGGTTCCACCCATTTCGTACACGACGCGGTCGAAGTTCTCATGCGAGCCGATCCGGACGTCGGTGACGGTCAACTTCGATTCGGCGACTGCTGCAGCGGTTTTGTCCGAGCTGTCGGTTGGCGCCGGTTCAGCGGCGGCGCTCGTGGTCGCGGAGACCGAGGTGGTGACTGCTGTCGGTGTGGTTTCTGCGGTCTGTGAGCACGCGGTCAGGCTCGCCCCCACGATGATGGCAGCGATGGCGGCAACTGATTTCGTCCGGTTCGTTGTCATGCTTCGATCGTAGGTCTCTCGGTTCATGGCCCTGCGACGGCGTGCGCGGAGTTACCTAACCGATATCGCCGTCGACGTAGAGCCAACGCCCGTCGATTCGAGCAAATCTGCTGCGCTCGTGGAGGTTTCCGCGTTCATTCCCGTAAACGTAGTGCGCGCGGAATTCGACCGTTCCTTCGGAATCGAACAGACTGCCGCGCTCGGTGGCAAGAATCTCGAGCCGAGTCCATCGTTGCTGTGGGTCCAAGTCGAGCGCGGCGGGCCGGTGGTCGGGATGCCAGGTCTGCTGCAGATAGTCGGCATTCATGAGCGCAAATGCCGTGTATCTCGAGCGCATGAGAGTTTCAGCGGTCGGTGCGGTTGCTACGGCGTCGAGATACTTTCCGCAGCATTCGTCGACGGTATTGCCGGTGCCGCACGGGCAGAGTTGGGCGGTAATGGGGCGGCGTGAGGTCACCACCCCATTACAACACGCGAGCTCAGACCAGCTTGCTGTCGTGGTTCTCCCAGTACGGCTTCCGGAGATCTCGTTTGAGGATCTTGCCCGTCGGATTTCTCGGGAGAATCTCGACAACGTCGATGCTTGTCGGGCACTTGAACTTTGCGAGGCGCCCCTGGGTGTATGTGATCAGTTCGAGTTCGGTGATCTGGGCGTCGGTGGTGAGAACTACGACGGCTTTGACGGTTTCGCCCCAACGGTTGTCCGGTACACCGATGACCGCGACTTCGGCAACGGCCGGATGTTCGACGAGAACCCGTTCGATTTCGGGTGAGTAGACGTTTTCCCCGCCCGTGATGATCATGTCCTTGAGGCGGTCTTCGATGAAGACAAAGCCTTGGGAATCCGCGCGGCCCATGTCGCCGCTGCGAAGCCATCCGTCCGGTGTGATTGTTTCTGCGGTTGCGTCGGGTTTGTTGAGATATCCCGGAGTGCATTGCGCCGATCGCCACCAGAGTTCTCCGATGTTCCCCACCGTGACGTCTTCGAGAGTGACGGGGTCGACGATGCGCATCTCGACTCCCGGAATGGCGGTGCCCGCCGACGCCATTCGCTCGACTTGTGATTCGTCGCGGTGGACGTCGGGCATGAGAGCTGTGACAACACCGGCCATTTCGGTCATTCCGTAGACCTGGACGAACTCGGTGTTCGGCCAGGCCGCCAGGGCTCCTCGCAGCAAGGGGAGGGGCATGGGGGCTGCGCCGTAGGTGATGCGTGTGAAGGCGCGGAAGGCTGCGACGGCCTGATCGCCTGCCGCCAGGACGCCGGCGATGACGGGTGGCACGAGGAAGGCGATGTTGGCCCCGGCGGCAAGCCCGGCGAAGATCGACGGTCCGTCGGCTTCGCGGGTGAAGTAACAGCGTCCGCCTGCGTGAATTGCCATGATGGCGTAGCAGGTTCCGCCGACGTGAAACATCGGCATGGCGACCAGGAACATGTCGTCGTCGCGTTTCGGTAGGAGTTCGAGGACATTGTTGCTGTGCGCGAACAGATTTCGGTGAGTGAGCTGAACTCCCTTGGGGCGTCCCGTCGTTCCGGAGCTGTAGAGGATCAGGGCCGTGCTGTCGGGCGTGACGATCGGACGAAATGCCAACGGCGCGGCTTCGTCGAGCCACGGTTCGAATTCGTCGTTCTCGCTACCGACGGCGATAATCAGTTCGACGGCGGTGAGGCGATCGCGCAAGGCAACGACCTGGGGGAGGAGTTCGTTGCCGACAAAAAGGATGCGTGCCCCGCAGTCGGCAAGGATGTAGTCAAGTTCCTCGCCGGCGAGCCGCCAGTTCGGAATGGCATTCGCGGCTCCGAGTAATGAAGCGGCATAAGTGATTTCGAGGCAAGAGAGATGGTTCTTGTCGAGGAAGGCGACGGTGTCTCCCGGGCCGATTCCGGATTCGGCGAGTGCGCCCGCGATGCGCAGGATGCGGTTGTGCCACTGCGCCCACGTGTAGGTGGTTTCCTGGAACGTCACGGCTGGTTCTTCGGGTTTGACGCTCGCCCAGTGTTCGAGTTGATCGAAGATGATTGCAGGGGCGGCGTCGGACATCGGACCACCTTTCTCGAGTGATGTGTGTCACAAGGCTAGTGGGCGGCCGTCGTCAGCATGTGTGTTTTCCGTTGACAACTCAGGGAAGCCTCGACGGAAATCAGGGTGGTCCCTGATGGCGGTGGCGCGGAGTAGACGACAGGATGGAGCAGTGCCCGTTGGCGCTCGCATGCTGTGGGGTGCTCGATCCACCGAAGAAGTCCCACCGAAGAAGTCCCACCATAGAAGATCCACCGAAGTGAAGACGAAAGGCGATCATGAGTTCGCACGCCCAAGATGTGGCGGCCCGCGCTGTCGGCCTGTCCAAGACGTACGGCACCGGGGATACCCAGGTGCACGCACTCAGCGCTGTATCCGCAGATTTTGCTCGGGGTGAGTTCACGGCGATCATGGGGCCGTCGGGTTCGGGGAAGTCGACGTTGATGCATTGCCTGGCCGGTCTGGATTCGGCGAGTTCCGGTTCGGTGCTCATCGGGGACACCGAATTGACCGGGTTGTCTGATAAACAGATGACGGCGCTCCGACGCGATCGCATCGGGTTCGTTTTCCAGGCGTTCAATCTGGTGCCGACACTGACGGCACTAGAGAACATCACGTTGCCGCTCGATATCGCGGGTCGCAAGGCCGATCCGGCGTGGTTGGACAATGTGCTGACGAAGCTCGGTTTGAAGGATCGCCTGGATCACCGGCCGGGTGAGCTGTCTGGCGGGCAGCAACAGCGTGTTGCGTGTGCGCGGGCGCTGGCCGGTCAGCCCGAGATCATTTTCGGCGACGAGCCCACCGGCAATCTCGATTCGCGCTCGTCCGGCGAGGTCCTGTCGATTCTGCGGTCAGCGGTGGACGAGTTCGGTCAGACCGTGGTGATCGTGACGCACGATCCGCGCGCTGCTGCGTATGCGGATCGCGTCGTATTTCTGGCGGACGGCAAGATCGTCGACGAACTGCGTGAGCCGACGGCCGATTCCGTTCTCGATCGGATGAAGCGTCTGGATGCTCCGCAGGTTCCGGTCAACGTAGAAGCCGGAGCTTGACGATATGGCTTCGGTAACCAATTCGCCGATGCGCAAGGTGTCCTTGCGTAACTTGGCGGCGCACAAGGTGCGGTTGGCGCTCACCGTGTTGTCGGTGGTGCTCGGTACGGCGTTCGTCGCCGGATCGTTTGTGTTCACGGATACGTTGCAGAAGACGTTCGACTCGATTTTCGAGAACACTGCTCAGGGCGTCGACGTCCGGGTATCGATGCCCGATCGCAACACCAGCGGTGTTCCGATCGAGGATGTCGACAAGCTGGCTGCCATCGACGGAGTCCGCGCCGTGGCGCCGGCCGTGAGTGGACAGATCGTTCTGATCAATGCCGACGGCGGTGCCGTCCAGACTGGTGGCGCACCGAGTATCGGTACGTCGTATCTGCCGGCGGATCAGGCGATCACACCGCCCGATCCGTATTCGGCAGGCGGGCCGCCCACGGCTGACGGAGATATTGCGCTGAACGTGAGTGCGGCGGAGCGTGCGGGTTTGTCGGTCGGTGACCAGGCTCGAGTTCTGGTGCCGGCGCGGGGAATCGTAGATGTGACGTTGTCCGGCATTTACACCAGCTCCGGCAGTGACACCGGTGGTTTCATCGGCGCGTTGTTCACCGATGATCAGGCTCGCAGCCTGTTCACGGACGGTAAGCATGTCGACTACATCGACGTTGCCGGCACCGGACTGTCGCAGACCGACATGCAGCAACGGGTGGAGCAGGTCTTCCCGGACTTGAAGGTGCAGACCGGAGACGAGGTCCGCGAGGAGACCAAGGCCGAGGTCGACACCGCACTGAGTTTCATCAACTACTTCCTGCTGGCATTCGGCGCTATTGCTCTGCTGGTCGGCACGTTCATCATCTACAACACCTTCTCGATGATCGTGGCGCAGCGCTTGCGTGAATTGGCGTTGCTTCGGGCAGTGGGAGCGAGCCGGGCTCAGGTCGGTCGATCCGTCGTCACCGAAGCGTTGATCGTCGGATTGATCGGCAGCGTCATCGGATTGCTGGCCGGTATCGGACTGGCTTACGGCCTGCGCGGGTTGCTCAATGCCTTCGACGTGGGGCTACCGGAGGGGTCGTTGCAGGTCAGCCCGCGGACGGTCGTTGTCGCGTTGGTTGTCGGCGTTGTCGTGACGACGCTCAGTGCTTATGCGCCGGCGCGTCGGGCGTCCAAGGTTCCGCCGGTCGCGGCGATGCGCGAGGAGTTCGCCTCCACCGGTGACTCGCTGCGTGTCCGGACGCTTGTCGGCGCCATCCTTGGTGTTCTCGGTGTTGTCCTGGTGGTCGCCGGTTCGCGGGGAACCGGTGAAGGTGCCGCTCTGACTGTCGGCGGCGGAGCGTTTGCGTTGATCATCGCGGTTCTGCTCGGCTCTCCCGCTCTGTCTCAGCCCATCGTGGGCGCACTCGGTGTGGTGTTCGCCAAACCGTTCGGTGCTGTGGGTCGTCTGGCACGCACCAATGCGGTCCGCAATCCGCGCCGTACCGCGGCCACGGCTTTTGCCTTGACGTTGGGCCTGATGTTGGTGACGGTCATCGGTGTGTTCGGTTCCTCGGCCAAGGCGAGTATCAATGCGCTGGTCGACGTGGGTGTCACTGCGGATTACATCCTGTCCGGTCCCAATTCGATCGGTGTGCCGCGAGGCGCAGCCGACGCAGTGCGCGCGCTCCCGGATGTGCAGAGTGCGACGTCCTTGCACGGGGTGCGTGCCACCGTGAACGGAGAGGACGAGCAGGGTGCGTCGTTGGACGGACCCATCGACGGAGTCCTCGACTACAACATCGTCGAGGGGACCGCAGATCTGTCGGGCAACAACATGATGGTGTCGCAGACAACGTCGACGGACAACGGTTGGACCGTCGGATCGACCCAGACGTTGACGGGCGCGGACGGGACCCAGTACCCGGTTGTTGTTGCGGGAGTGTTAGAGGACAACCAGTTGATCGGATCGTGGATCGTCTCGGACGAGGCGTACCAGGCCTTGATGCCGGCAACCAGCCTGCCTGATTTTGCCGTTCTGGTGAAGGCGAAGCCGGGTACCGATCTGAGCGCCTTGCGCGGCGAACTCGAGAAGGCCACGGAAAAATATGTGGTTGTTCAGGTTCAGGATCGTGAGGAGTTCAAGGGAACCCAAGGGCAGCAGATCAATACGTTGCTCGCGATCTTGTACGGGCTCCTCGCACTGGCAGTCGTGATCGCGATCCTGGGCATCATCAACACCTTGGCGCTCTCGGTCGTGGAACGCCGACGCGAGATCGGAATGCTGCGGGCAGTCGGTATGCAGCGCGCGCAGATGCGGCGCACGATCTACCTCGAATCCGTTCTCATCGCGGTCTACGGTGCGGCCGTCGGTGTGGTGCTCGGCATCGGTTTCGGTTGGGGATTCGTGAGCACGCTTCGGGACCAGGGATTGGGTGAGATCACGATTCCGTGGGGTCAGGTTGCGTTGATGCTGGTCGGTTCCGGAATCGTCGGTGTACTCGCGGCACTGTGGCCGGCTAATCGAGCGGCCAAGACCAAGCCGCTGGAGGCGATCGCGGACCTGTAGGGCTTACGGCTGTCACATTCACGCGACCGGTACCGTGCGCACTTTTGGCTGTTCACGCAGCGGAAAGTGCGCACGGTACCGTTTCCTCATGAGCACTCTTCAAGAAGTCGGCGATCGTGAATCCTGGCGTTGCTGGCTGTGTGACGAGCCCGTCGATCCCGACATGTCGGTTAACGATCCGCGCGGCCCGAGTATCGACAGCATCAACACCGCCAAGAAGGGCGGCAAATCCAAGGGTGGTGTCGAGCGACTCGCACACCGCGCGTGCAATACCAAGAAAGGCGCCGTCAAGCCTGTTGTGGAGTGGCCGGATCGGCTGTTCGTGGTTGATCCGGCGCCGATCATCGGTGTTGTGGAGCAGCTCGAACGTAAGGGTGGCCGGGTCGCGGTTGCACGTTGCCCCGGCAAGGACGACGCCCAGGAAGCGTCGGAGTGGTTGCTTGATCGGCTCTCGCGGTTGGCCCCGGATCTGAACGTCGATACGAGTATCGACCCTGCTGGTGGTGGGTTCCTTCTGGTTGTGAAAACCGTGTAGTCGGATTCGGTCCGCCTTTTCTTCGGGTGTCCTAGCCTTGTCGTGAGCGATCGGGGTACGGTCGAGTCGAACATGAATCCGGTTTCGAGTGCGAAGGAATCACGATGAATCTGGCGTTGACCGACGAGGAACTGGCGTTCCGGGACGAAATGCGGACTTTCTTCCGCACGCAGATTCCTGAATCGACCAGGAACGCGTACGCCCACGGGGAAGAGTTGGGGCGCGACCGAATGGTCGAGTCGCAACAGATTCTCAACGCCAACGGCCTGGCCGTGCCGCACTGGCCGGTCGAGTGGGGCGGTAAGGATTGGACTCCGGTTCAGCACAACATCTGGCTCGACGAGCTGCAGTTGGCGTCTGTTCCGGAGCCCCTTGCGTTCAACGCGAACATGGTCGGACCGGTCATCGCGGCTTTCGGTTCGCAAGAACAGAAAGAAAAGTTCCTCCCGGCGACGGCAAACCTGGATATCTGGTGGTGCCAGGGCTTTTCGGAGCCGGAGGCGGGCTCCGACCTCGCATCGCTCAAGACCCGCGCTGTCCGGGACGGCAACGACTGGGTGATCAACGGCCAGAAAACCTGGACCACACTCGGCCAGCACGCAGACTGGATCTTCTGTCTCGTTCGCACCAACCCCGATGCGCCCAAGCGGCAGGCGGGTATCTCGTTCATCCTGGTCGATCTGAAGACACCGGGCGTGACGGTCCGTCCGATCAAACTGATCGACGGTGGCTACGAGGTCAACGAGGTCTTCTTCGAGGACGTCCGCGTTCCGGATGAGAATCTGGTCGGTGAAGAGAACCAGGGCTGGGGCTACGCCAAGTTCCTGCTCGGCAACGAGCGCACCGGCGTCACGCGGGTCGGTTTCTCCAAAGTGCGTGTGGCTCAGGCAAAAGCGCATGCAGCACAGGTCAAGGTCGGGAACGGGACGCTTCTCGAAGATCCCCTGTTCGCCGCTCGCCTGGCCGAGATCGAGAACGAGTTACTTGCGCTGGAGCTCACTCAACTCCGGGTTGTTGCCGGGTCCGCGGACGGTAAGCCGAACCCGGCCTCGTCGTTGCTGAAGTTGCGTGGCTCCGAATTGCAGCAGGCGAGTACCGAGTTGCTGATGGACGTTGCCGGCCCCGATTCGTTGCCGTTCGACGCGGGCACCGACATCGCGTCGGCGAGCTGGGCGCAGCACTCTGCCCCGGCCTACCTGAACTACCGCAAGGTATCCATCTACAGCGGATCGAGCGAAGTGCAGCGCAGCATCATCGCCTCCTCGATCCTCGGATTGTGAGGCGTGGCATGGACTTCGAACTCAATGACGAACAGAAGCTTCTCCGTGACACCACCAAGGATCTTCTCGCACGCAGCTACGACGCGGAAAAGCGAAATGCAATCATCGACGCAGACCCCGGGTGGAGTCCGCAGGTGTGGAAGCAGTTGGCAGAGGTCGGTCTCCTTGGTCTGACGTTCTCCGAGGACGACGGCGGGATGGACGCCGGCCCCGTCGAGATCGGTGCTGTCATGACCGAGATCGGCCGACGCCTCGCGCCGGAGCCCGTTCTGGATGCAGTGGTGACGCCGGGCGGACTGATTACCGAAGGCGGTAGCGCCGAGCAGCGATCATCCATCCTTCCTGGAGTTGCCGAGGGCGTCACGTTCCTGGCGTTCGCCGATCAGGAACCTGGAATTCGTTGGCCTGCAACGCAACGGGCAACGGCCGCAGTGCGCGCAGGTGACGGCTGGAGCATTACCGGCATCAAGAATCCGGTCGGCCACGGCGCCGCTGCGGACATCCTGGTTGTCAGCGCTTCGCTGCCGGACGGCGGAGTAGGGCTGTTCCTGGTCAAGAGTGACGCATCGGGTCTGGTGCGCAAGTCGTACGCAACCCACGACGGTTTGCGGGGTGCGCAGGTCGAGTTCACCGATACTCCTGCCGAGGCGCTCGGTGCGGGTGGTGACGCGTCGGCGTTGATCGTGGCCGCGCAGATTCGGGAGCAGGCCGCTTTGTGTGCCGAGGCTGTCGGTGCGATGGAAGAGGCACTGCGCCTGACGACGGAGTACCTCAAGACCCGCAAGCAGTTCGGGGTTCCACTGGCCAAGTTCCAGACGCTGACCCATCGGGCAGCCGACCTGTACGTGTCACTCGAGTTGGCGCGCAGCATGAGCTTGTACGCGACCATGTCGCTGGCGGACGGTGTGGTCGATCCGGTCATCGCGTCCCGGGTCAAGTTGCAGATCGGGCGATCGGCGCGGCTGATCGGTCAGGAAGCAATTCAGATGCACGGCGGCATCGGCATGACGGCGGAGTATCCGGTGGGCCATTACGTCAGCAGGCTTGTTGCCATCGAGCACACGCTCGGCAGCACCGAGGATCACCTGCGTGTATTGGCTGCCGGCGTTGCCGACCATGAAATGGTCAGCGCGGTCTGATCTTTCGCGAGGGCCGATCGGGGTCGCATTCCGCAGTCGCGGGGTGCGGCCCCGATTTTGTCAGTGCCCGCTTCGCAGTACGTCCAATCGGATTCGGCGCGCTTCGATGTGTTCGGCGGTCTCGGTCAAAGCCCGCTGCCAGTCGGTGGACGCCGTTCGGTCGGCCGCGTCCAGCAGCAATGCACCAGCCTCGAGGGGGAACCGGGCTTGGGCGCTCCGCAGCGTCGAGTAGTGGCTGTGGCGCGAGTGGATGCCGAGTTCTTCACCGGAGGCAACGTGTTTGGCGGCTTCGCCTTCGAGTGCGCTGACAAGTTTCTGTGCAATGGGCAGTGGCCAGGGTCGGTCGATGCCGTCCAGCAGTGCGCTGCCGTCGACGCCGAGGAGGTAACTGTCGGCATGGCCCGCGAGGATGTACGCGATCCGTTCGCGCGGACGCGCGATCGCGACGACGCGGCGATCGGTGTTCCGGCCGTCCCGAGCGAGTAATGCCGATGCCCAGGCGGGGTTCTTCTGTAGAACTGTTGCGGCGGTCCATGATTCGGTCATCACATCGCGCCATTGTTTCTCGATGGGAATGCGAAGTGCATCGTGGGGTGAACCGATCATCGATTCCCACAACGTCAGGGGCGTCGCCGTGACAACTTGGCGCAGCCACCACTTGCCGATTCCCTTGTACTGGGCCCCGACGTCTTCGATGCCGTCGCGTGGGGCTTTGTCGTCGAGTGAACCGGGTAATCGGATGACGAGGCGAGGTCGCAGGGGCTTGGTCTCGAGTCGCACCCAGGTGTGGGCCCGGGTAGCCATCCGTTCGGCAAACGGGGATTCGGGAAGTTGGCGGAGTAGTTGGATCGAGCGTTCGCGGACCGGCGGCGACGGATCGTCGAGCCCGCGCTCGAGAATGTCGTAGTCGTGCTCGCCCAACCCGACGCTCAGCCGGTCCAGGAACTGGCGTCGCAACCCCGCGGGTTCGTTGTCCCACGCAATGTCGAGTTCTTCTGTCGCGAGTGCCGGGTCGACCGTTCGGATGTAGTCGAACCAGGCGAGGCGGTCGTCCGGGTCGGGGGAGAGCCACAGTTCGTCGCGGCGTGACCCGACACGACGCAGCTGTGCCCAAGCCGGATTGTGGTCTGCCAGATATTGCCCGCGCGGACCGGCAAGGCGAAGCAGTGCCTCGCGGTGTTCGAGGTACGTGCGGGCCGCTTCCATGAGCGCAGGAACAGTCGGTGCGGGGGCAACGTATCGGTAGGTCTCGGCAACCTCGAACCACTCGGGCAACGACGGTGACCGCGTCTCGAGTAGTGACGTCACGTGTGCGATCGCCGACGCGGGGAGCGTCGGACGCCCTACCGTTATGTCGGTTCGCAGCGAGGTCACTTGCCTACGGTAAGGCAGAGGTGTGTCAACTTTCACTCGGGGTAGCGGCGCGGATGTCGAGATTCTGGGAGAGTGGACAGCGGCACCTGGGAGGCTTGACATGGCAGAAATTCATGGCGTCACCGTGGGCAATGGAACCAATGGGGCGGAAGTTAACAGTGGTGCGGATGTGTCGGTAACCGAACGTCGTGCACTGATTTCCAGCCATGTCCTCTCCTGGTGCGAAGCAGGAATCGTCGAATCGAATCGCCCCGAGCTGTCCACCGAGGTTGCGCTGTTGTTGGCCGGCGGTTACGTCGACGACGAGACCCGGGCGATCATGGCCGAACGCCGCGCGGTGGGACGGTCGTTCCCCGACATCGGTAGTTGGTCCGAACTGAGGTACCTCACGGACGAGTACACGAGAACGTGTCGGCGGCTCAGTGCTGCCCGAATCGGACCGGTGCAGGTTGTCCTGGAACGACGTGTTCAGGCCTTGGAGAAACGCGTCCAGGCCGCGCGCTCGGCGGTTGTGCGATCCAACCGGCACTTCGCGAGCAGTGTCCGCGCTATCCGCAAGGACCGGCGCGACGGGCTGCATCTCGACGTGGAGCAGCGCGAAGCCCTGTTCGTCGGACTCACCCGCACGCCGGTCCCGGCGAAGTCGACCACCGGCCTGGGCGCCGTTGCCGGTAGCGGAAGCGCGGCACTCGACAAACTCGCCGGACGGCTCGCAAGCCTCGAGGGCTCCGGGGTCCTCGCCGACGCGGGCCGTCGTATGGCCGAGGTACTCGACGGCTTGGCACCGCACGACGACGACGGCGTGAGCGGGAAATACGACGCGCTGCTCTACCTCGCCGGCAACGTGTACGACCGCATCGAGTCCTCGAATGCCTGGCATTCCGATCATTTTGTCGTCCAACGCAATCAACTTGATCTTGCCGACGAGATCACCCAGATATCCGTGGATACGGTTGCCTTGCGGTCGATCCTCGCCGAACTCGACGAAGCCGCAAACCTGGCGCGCGACGAGGCGACCCGAGCGTCGATCGACTCGAGAACGCGAGCCCTCGGCGCGGTGTGGGATCAATTGGTCGAGCGAGTTGCGGCGTTGGCGCGGATCGGTGACCTGGTCTCGCGGGCTGAGGAACAGCTCAGTTCTCAACGTGCCGTCGAGCACGCGGCGAGCTTGGACAGCCGCATCGACGATCTGCTCGCGCGGTCCGGATCGCGTGAGCTCTCGGCCGCCAACACGCACTACGTCGGCGATCAATTCGACGGCGTCGACGAGTTGATGTTGGCGCACCGCGCGGCACTGTACGGCGACATCGCACTTCTGACCTCCGGGAATGAGCGGCCCGCACCTTAGGTACTCGAGCGAGGGCGCGGTAAGGTCGAGGTAACTAGCCGGCCGTGAGCCGGATTCGCCGGGCGTCGGCCGCGACACTTGTTCGCTGACGCCCCACCCGCAGGCCGATCTGGCGATACCGGGCGCAACAGCTTCAAGAAGGTCGACCATGGAAGACACCGCAAGTCGTGGCATCAACGCGTTCATTTCCGAAGTAACCCAGCGTGGGGGTCACGCCGTGCGGTTGACGCATTCGCGCCGCAACCCGGTGCAGGTGACGGGCAATGACGGCAGTACCCGCATCGTCCGCGTCCGGTCCAAGCTTGACGGCGACTGGCAGGCCAGGCGCCAGGACGAGTCCCTCGAGAGCGACGACACCCGCTCGGAGTTCTGGGTTTTTGTCGATCTTGCGGTCACACCTCATCAGTTCTTCATGCTGCCGTCGGTGGAAGTGGCGGACGATATTCGGTCCGAGGTCGATCTGTGGATGATGGACACTCCCGGGCGCACTCGGACGGGCCATCACGCGATTGCGCGTGGACGGGTTGCCCACGGGCACGACCGTTGGGACGTTTTGGGCGTCGCTGCGGTCAAGGATCCGAGCATTCACGTGGCAGCGCCGGTGGCCCCGAAGCCCGCGAAGACTGCGGTTGTCGCCAAGAAGCGTCGTGCCAGCGCCGCCGATAACGAGATTCCGGTGATCGATCTGCGCGTCGAGGTGAGTGCCGATTGCCACGGTTATCGCTGGATCGGTCGATTCGACGAAACGAGCGGCGTACTCGAAATCATGCGTGGCCCGATGGAGGGACGCA
The DNA here is from genome assembly GCF_042790355.1 of Rhodococcus sp. NPDC056743. Lineage (NCBI taxonomy): Bacteria > Bacillati > Actinomycetota > Actinomycetes > Mycobacteriales > Nocardiaceae > Rhodococcus > Rhodococcus sp. NPDC056743. Next base: position 359,035 of record NZ_JBHTZI010000010.1, read on the forward strand.
GGTTCCCCAATCCGACGGCTGCCGCGAATGCTGTTACCGGACATATTTCCGGCGATATCGAGAGCTACGACGGTTGGGTGTTCTGGACTGTCGACGGCGCCGCGTTGGGTGCGCGGCACCGCCGTAGCGCTTAGGCGTCCAGCGCTATAGCGCCTAGGCTCCGACTGCGGCGGACACCCGTTCGAGCAGGTCGAGTTCACTTGACGTGAGCACCAGATCCGGTGCGTCGAGTAGGGCCGGAAGCTGCTCTACTCGGCTGACACTGGCAATCGGCGCGGTGATGCCGGGCCTGGTCAGCAGCCAGGCCAAGGCGATGGTCGACATTTCGCAGGTGTGATTTTCGGCGATTTCGGCGATCGCGTCGACCACTGCGAGGCCGGCGTCATTGAAGTAACTTGCCGTGATGCGTTCGCGGGGGCTTCCGTCGATATCTGCGCGGGTTCGGTACTTTCCGGTGAGGAAACCCGAGGCGAGTGCAAAGTAGGGGAAGACGCTGATGTTGTTGTCGGTGGCGATCTTCGCGAGTTCCGGTTCGTATGATTTCCGGTGTACCAGGTTGTAGTGAGGCTGCAGTGCGATGGGACGCGCATACCCGTTCTCTTCGGTGATTCGCAACCATTCGCGAACGCGATCGGGAGTGTAGTTCGAGATTCCGAGGTATCGAACCTTGCCGCTCTCGACCAGTGCGTTAAGCGCCTCGAGAGTTTCCTCGAGCGGTGTACTCGGATCGTCGAAGTGTGCGTAGTACAGATCGATGCGGTCGGCTTGGAGGCGGCGTAGTGACGCGTCCGCTGCCGCGGCGATGTTGTCTGCCTTCAAACCCTTGAAATCGGGGTGGCTGCCAACCTTCGTGGCGACGACGATGTCCTCCCGAAGTCCGCGATCGGCAATCCACTTTCCGATGATGGTTTCGGATTCTCCGCCGGAATTACCCGGGACCGAGGCGGTGTAGGAGTCGGCGGTGTCGATGAAGTTCGCGCCGGATTCGGCAAAGGCGTCGAGTATCTCGAAGGACGTTGCCTCGTCAGCGGTCCACCCGAAGGGGTTGCCGCCCAAGGACAACCGAAAGATGTCGATATCCGAGCTGCCGATTTTCGCCACTGCGCAGTACTCCCGTCGATGCAACGTCGACGCCATTCGCCGACGTCCGAACCGTACCGTGTTGCATCCCGATAGGGGGTGTGGAGTCCGGGGAGCGCGCCGAAATCGTTGCTGTTCGTGATTGCCGCGTGCGGTGTGGGGTATGGCCACTGGGTAATGATCTCTGTTCGACGGACTGTGAGAAGGAGAGTCCGATGTCGATGGTCAGTGAAGCGACCCGGGTGGTCACGGGTGCGGCGAGCGTGACCACCAGTGCGGTGGGTGCCGTAGGTGGCGGCGTTGTCGGAGGAGTGAACGGTGGCATCCGCGGCGCGGTCGGCGGTGTGCGTGACGGAATGCGAGCGGGAAGCAAGTCGACGCCGACGGCTGTTCTCACACTCGCGGCGATGGGTGCTGCCGGTTTGGTCGAGTGGCCGATTCTGCTGGGAGTCGGCGGCGCTGCCGTCGTACTACGGCAATTGGCAGGAGCCGACACACCGGAGAAATCCGTGACAAAACCGGGACCGGTGGCATGAATCTATTCCCAGCGGGACTGATCGGGCTTCTGTCCACACCGTTTCGATCCACGGCCGAGCGGCAACTGATCGGGCGGACCTTCAGCGTAGCCGTCGCGGCAGCGGGAATTGTTCCGGCACTTGCCGGTTCGGTGTCACGGGTACCGACTATTCCGGGATCGTCGTTGCTCGCGGCCGGGGTCTCGGTTCTGCATCATCAACCCGCTCTGCGTCAGCAGTTGGAACGCATGCTCGGGCGCGAGTTGACCGATCTGGTCCTCGAATCGGCCAAGTCGGTGACGGACGTGGTGACACAGGCTCCTGCGGCGTTGACGGTCGATCTCGGCATGCGCTCGCTACTGCTCGGGGAGGCCTGGAGCTTGCGTACTGCATCCCAGCGGTGGGGTGTTGCCGTGTCGTCGGAGGTGCCGGACGACGAAAGCCGTGGGCCAGGTGAGCACCACGCGGAGCGCGTAGCGCTGGCTCAGCTGGCAAGTGGTGCTGTGATGGGTGCTGTCACACAGAATTCCGAGCTTGCATCGACTGCGGTGCGTGTTGCGGCGCCGCGGGCGTTGCGGATTTCCCGAGAGGCGTTTGCCGCAGTGCTGACGAGGGGGCTGTGGCAGCGCGAGGGATCGCTGGTTGTCGATCCGGGTGCAGCCCGGCGGCTCGACCGCGTGGACACAGTTCTGATCGATCCGCGGGTACTCCTCACCGAGGAGCTTCGGGTATCGGATATCCGGGGCGTCGCGGATTCGGATCGGGTTCATATTTGGGATCGCGCGCGCCGAAAACTGGGAGACGGCAAACTCGCTGTCGGGTGGCACCGGATCGGCGGTGCCGACGTGCTCGTGCGTCCGACCCGAAAACCGTTGGCGCAAGCCGTAGTAGCGGAACTGCGCGCCGCTGGGGTGCGGGCAGTCAGCCTCGATGTTGACACTCTCGGGTCGCTGCGCGGCGGCTTCGACGAACTCCTCGAGGCCCCCGGCAGCAGCGACCGAGACATCGACCAGGCGTTGGAATCCGCACTGACCACGTTGTCGGAAGCCGGTGCGCGTGTCGGCGTTGTCAGTTCGTTCCATCCGGCCGGGCCGGCGGAGCTCCGGATCGGTGTTGCCGAGCCTGATCGGGCGCCGCCGTCGGCGGATATCCTCGAACATGACCTTGCCGGGGTGTGGCGGGTGCTGCATGCGCTGCCGTCGGCACGGGCAGCGACGCGGCGGGGCGTCGAATTATCCAGCGGTGCTTCAGTCCTGGGTGCCTTGGTCATGCTTCCCGGTGTGCGTGGACGCGGGCCGGGTCCGATCACCATCGGTGCGGGGGCCGCATTATGGACCGGCTTTCGGTTGGCGCACTCCGCGGTCGGTGAAGACGTTCCCGAGGGTTCCGCGCGCAACGACTGGCATGAACTGGGCACAGACGAAGTGCTACGCGAACTCCCGTCACCCGACGAGAAGGCCGTGGCTGCAACTCGATTCAGGACGTTGTCGCGCTTTGCTGCGCCGGTCCGGGTGGGCCGCGACGTTCTTGACGCAGTCAGATCAGAGTTGTCGGATCCCTTGACGCCGGTTCTGGCGACAGGATCGGCTGCCAGTGCGATTCTGGGCTCGCCGATCGACGCGTTCCTGGTGGGTTCCGTGTTGACCGGCAATGCCACTTTGTCGGCGATTCAGAGACTGCACTCGGAACATGTTGTCCGTGAGCTTCTTCGGGTGCAGGAGCCATTGGCTCGACGGGTATCGACGCGACGGGTATCGAACGGGTCAGACCCCGAGCGGGTTCCGGCGGACGAATTGCAGATCGGCGACATCCTGGTTCTCGAGTCCGGAGATGTGGTGCCTTCCGACGCTCGGCTTCTCGACGTCGATTCGCTCGAGGTCGACGAATCTTCCTTGACCGGCGAATCCATGCCGGTCGAGAAGCAGACCGACCCCACTCCCGGAGTGCCGGTGGCTGAGCGAAGCTGCATGATCTACGCCGCCACAACCGTCGTTGCCGGTGAGGCCCGTGCAGTGGTGACCGCCGTGGGATCGCAGACCGAAGCCCGCAAGGTCGATGTGCGGGCACCACAGCGTGGCCCCGAAGTGGGCCTGACGCACAGACTCCGAGATCTCACCCGAAAAACGCTCCCCGTCAGTCTCGGCGGCGGGGCATTGGTTACCGCGGTGGGACTGCTTCGGGGCACAGCGCTGCGACAGGCAGTGACCGGTGGTGTCGCGGTTGCCGTTGCCGCTGTGCCGGAGGGACTACCGTTGGTCGCCACTTTGGCGCAGCAGGCCGCCGCGCGCAGACTGACATCGGTGGGAGCGCTGGTCCGTTCGCCGCGCTCGATCGAGGCGCTGGGGCGTGTGGATGTGGTGTGTTTCGACAAAACCGGAACGCTGAGCGAGAACCATCTGCACGTCGCGGCAGTCGAGCGGGTCGACGGGTGGCGGGGAAATCGGATCTTGGAAGTTGCCGCACGAAGCGCCTTGAGTAACAGTGGGGATCAGGTCTTTCACTCGACAGACGCGGCTGTTGTCAGCGCCGCCGACGACGTGTTGGCCCATCCACTGGTGTTCGAGGATGCAGAAGCCTCGGCGATGGTGCCGTTCCGTTCGGGCCGGCCGTATTCTGCCGCGTTGATCGGGCATCGGATTGCCCTCAAAGGTTCACCCGAGTTCGTGTCACACGCAGCCGTATCGAAAAAGCGTGTGTCCTCAGGGCATGTCAAGAAGATGGCAAAGCGTGGACTCCGGGTCATCGCGGTGGCTCAACGTGAGCTGTCCGAGTCGGCCGCCCGACGTGCTGCCCAGGATCCCGAGTTCCTGGAAGAGTGCTGCGCGCATGATCTGGAGCCGGTCGGGTTGCTCGGGCTCTCCGACACTCTGCGCTCCGATGCCGGACAACTCGTCGCGGAACTTCGCGATCGGGGGCTGGGCGTTCGGGTCCTCACCGGCGATCATCCACTGACTGCGGCAGCTGTTGCGGGGGAGTTGGGTTTGGACGTCAAGCCCGGCGACGTGCTCACCGGTTCGGAGTGGGAGAACATGTCCCACGCCGAGAAGGAGGCCGCGGTTGCGGAACGAACCGTGTTCGCACGCATGACGCCCGAACACAAAGTACAGGTTGTGCATGCCTTGGAGTCGAGTGGCTCGGTCTGCGCGATGGTGGGTGACGGCGCCAACGACGCGGCCGCGATCCGTGCTGCCAGTGTAGGGATCGGAGTTGCGTCCACCGGCAGTGACCCCGCCAGGGGCGCTGCGGACATCGTCTTACTGGAAGGGCGGGTCAGTGGGTTGATCGACGCTCTCGACGAGGGCGCGCAATTGTGGCAACGGGTGCGTTCCGCGGTGGGTGTCCTGCTCGGCGGCAACGCGGGTGAAGTGGCATTCGCGTTGATGGGCAGTGCATTGTCCGGAATATCTCCACTCAATGCGCGACAGATGCTGTTGGTCAATCTCATGACTGATGCATTGCCCGCCGCAGCCCTGGCGGTGAGTACGCCGACGGCCGAAGGTCGTAGCGATACGCCGGCGACGGACGCGGACGCGTTGTGGCGCACCATTAGCGTCCGCGGCGGCGCAACTGCGGCCGGGGCTCTGTCCGCCTGGATACTTGCCCGGATGACCGGTCGACGGCGACGTGCGTCGACCGTGGCTCTGGTGGCTTTGGTAGGTACCCAACTCGGGCAAACCTTGATCGAATCGCGGAGCCCCCTGGTGGTGGTGACGGCTGTGGGGTCAGTCGGGGTGCTCAGCGTTCTTGTCAGTACACCAGTAGTGAGCCAGTTCCTGGGCTGCACTCCGCTCGGTCCGATTGCGTGGGCACAGGCAATCGGATGTGCTTGCGGCGCAACCACTCTTGCAGCGGTTGCCGCGCCAGTCATCGAGCGGTTGGTGATGCCCGAGAACGGGGGTTGATACAGAGGTGGCCCCCGCCGGAGTTATCCGACGGGGGCCACGTGTCTGCTCAGTGATTACTACTACGCGAGCGAGCGCTTCATGCCGCGCTCGACGGCCGCGATGATCTGCGGACGCAGTTCGGCGGCAGGCACGATCGCATCGACCGAGCCGACCTCACGGGCACGCTGGATGTTGTGGATAGCCTCGAACTCCGATGCCACCTCACCGAGCTTGTCGGAGCGCACGGCGATGCGCTGAGCGTTCAGTTCGACTCGCAGGCGTGCCTTTTCGGTGTCGTCCTTCGCCGCGGCGAGATCCGATTCCAGTTGCTGCACCTTCGGGTCCTTGTTGGTGCGGGTGTTCACGTCGCGAGTGAATACCACCGCTGCGGCGGGTGCGCCGCCGAGGACGGACGCAAACGATCCTTCCACGGCCAGAACTTCCATGTTGTCGTTGAGCGCTCCGGAGAACACGACGAACGCGCCACCGTGGTAGCGGGAGACGACGCAGAACACGATCGGGCCGTCGAAGTTGACGATGGCCCGGCCGATCTCGGCGCCGTATTCCAACTGAATGTTGCGCAGCGACTCGGGGGAGCCGTCGAAGCCGGACAGGTTGGCCAGCACCACGATCGGACGGTTGCCACTTGCAGCGTTGATGGCGCGCGCCGTCTTCTTCGACGAGTTCGGGAACAGCGTTCCCGACGTCCAGGTGTCCGGTCCGTCTGCGGGGAAGTGACCCTTACGCGGAATTGCGCGAGATTCGATGCCGACGACGGTGACCGGGTATCCCGATAGGTGTGCGTCGATCACCACGGAGGTGTCGGCGCCGGCCATGTCGGCCCACCGCTCGAGTACGGAGTGGTCCTGGTCGACCACTGAACGCATGACCGTCCGAATGTCGAAGGGCTTCTTACGATCCGGGTTCTTGACGGACGAGAAGACGTCGCCGACGGTCTCGAAGTCGCTCGACGGGTGGGTGTGCGGGAAGCTCCGTACGTCACGGTCGATCGGGTCAGCCGTGTTCGCCCGGCGCGGGAAGCGTTCTCCGGGAGCGAGGTACGAGTGCGCGTAGTGACGGAACAGGATTTCGCACGCGGCCGTGAGGTCGGGTGCCCAGTACTGCGCCTGGCCGTTGGGACCCATGACGCGGTCGTAGCCGCCGATGCCGAAGTTGTCCTCGGCCGAGACACCACCGGAGTAGTCCAGTGACTGCTTGCCGGTCAGCACCATCGCGCTGTCCGGGGTCATCACCAGAATGCCCTTGGTGTGCATGAGCATCGTGGCTTCGGCGTTCCAGTACGGCTGCGCGCCGACGTTGATGCCGGTGACAACGATGTTGATCTCGCCGCCGTTCTGGGTGAACGTGATGATCCGACGCAGTCCGCGTGAGACCCAGTCCATGTTCTCGGTGCCGCTGTCCATGGAGATGGTGGCACCGGAAGACAAGGCAAACCACTCGACGGGCACGTTCAGCTTTTCAGCCAGGTCGATGGCAGCGACAACGCGGGAGCACTCGGCCTCGGCAACCGTTCCCAGTGCCTTGGTGGGATCACCGAACAGTGCGACGCGTGTCATGCCCTCGGGGTAACGAGGCGTCGGCGTGTTGACAAGTCCGACAACAATTCCGGCCTTGTTGAGGCCGAACGGGCGGTCGACGGGAGCCAGAACTCCGGCGTCGTCGAAATCGTGCTCGACGAATGTGCCCTTGTTGCCGGTCAGCAGCGGCACCAATTCGTACGGGTAGACGGTGCCGCGAGCACGTGAGCTCTGCACCTTCTGGGCGTACGCGTCGAGGGGGAGCAGCGGTTCGGTGGGAGGAGTGGTCTTGTTGATGACGACTCCGGCGCCCGCGCGGTACGAGAAGCGCAACGCAACTTCCTCAGGCGCTCCACCCTTGGGATCCTTGAGACGCGTGATCAGGGTGATCTCTTCGATTCCGGCGCCGACGGTGAGGCGGGCGGCGTTCTGAGCGATTACGGAGAATCGATCAGCGGGAACGTCGGCAAGCGGCCACACGTAGAGAACAACCCGGTTGGCGGCAAGACGACGCTTGTCACCACGCTGGCTCTGGGCGCGGCGGATACCGTCGAGGCAGGCCGCGAGTGTGCGTTCGATTGCGGGAAGCGCAACCATCCGGCCTTCGTCGTCGAGTTGTGGTGTCACGTCGCGAATTTCGGCCAGCGCGATCAGACGCTCGTCCGACGGGTTCTCCTTGGCGGAGAGGTGGAACAGGTAGGTGTTCTCCGGGGCCGGAAGGCGCTTGCCGTTGAAGTTCTTCAGACGCCACATGTCGAGACGCTGACCGGTCAACGGGTGCATGTCGCGAATGATCTGGTCCTCGACCAGTTCTCCGTCGACGGGACGGAACGTGACCCAGCGGACCGGATCACCATTCGGGTTGCAGACGATGACCGTCACACGGCGTGAGCGGTTGACGGTCTCGTTGCGAGAGAGCGCAGTCCGCAGTGTCTCGACGAGGGTGTCGCCGTCGGCAGGCTGGTTCGGCCAGTCGAGGTAGATGTCGATCACCAGACCGCGGCCGACCGGGGCGTCCTGTGCGATCGTGGTGACGTCGTCGAGAGCTGTTCCGAGAGCATCGAATTCGGCCACGGTGGAGACCAGGTGGAGGCCGTCGCCCTTGAGATCGAAGTTACCGGTGACAAATCGGCGATCGACGTGCTCGAAGGCACGCACGTCCTCGAAGGAGTGAATCTTGTAGTACCGACGCGTTATGACCTCGACCAGCGGTCCGCCGTCACGACTACCCAGACCGATTTTGCGACCCAACAGATCGAGCAGCGGTTCCGGTGTTGCCACGAGGTTCGCGATCCGCTTGTCGAAGTCCGCAGCGTCCGGCTGTTCCTCGAGGTACGCAATGTTTCCGCGCACACCGTCGTACACGTCTTCGCGAACCTTGCGGATGCGCGGTTCGTCGAAGTATCGGAACCGAAGGTTGCGGGCGACGTCGCCGATGACCGGGAAGCGCACCTGCGTTGCCACGATCAGTCGGTCGAGGACCTCGTTCAGTTCCTGGGCCGAGCAGCCGGGTGCCTTGTCACCTGCGAGCCAGCCTTCGAGAAGTGCTGCGATGACCGGGATCTGGGCTTCCATACGCTGCAAAGCGAGGAAGAGTCGGTAGACAGCTTCTTCGACAGCGGTGCGATCGTCGAGATCGGTGACGTCGTAGTGGCGCAGGGCGCGCTCGAGGCGCGTGCGGAACGACGCCGGGACACCCTCTCGTTCGACGTCCAGCGAATGCAGGAACGTGTGGAAATGCTCGCGCGGGCTGTGGACGGATTCGTCCTTCTCCGTCTCGCCCGACGTGGGCTTGTTGCGGGAGAGTTCGCAGATGTCGGCAAACGTGGTCAGAACGGCAAGTTCTGCCTGCACCAGTTCACGATCTTCCGATTCGAGCGCGCCGCGCAGTGCGTCGTACTCGGCGAGAACGGCATTGGCATGCTTGCCGCTGACGTCGTAACCACTGATCATCGCAGTCAGGGCTTCGAGCTGGGCCAGCGCGTCGGTGCGAGTGTCGGAACCGGAAACCGAAGCCGATAGATCGAATTCGACGCGCGGAGCCTTCTCGGTGACAGCTTCGTCGCCAACCTGATCGACGCGCAGCAGCGGTGCGCCCGCGTCGACCTGTGAGTTGACCGTCGCCAGGACCTCGCGAACCTTGCCGGCATACGGCGCGCGAACCGCAGTTTCCATCTTCATGGATTCGAGAACCACGAGGGTGGAACCGGCTTCGACGTCGTCACCGACGGCTACCGGCACTGCGACAACGACCGCAGGAGCGGGCGCGCGGACCACGCCGGCGTCGTCCTGGCTGATCTGGTGGCTGATGCCGTCGACCTCGACGAGGTAGCGCGACGGGCTTGCGACGGAAACGATGTGAAAGCGTCGATCGCCGATGACGAGGCGTGACTCGAAGTCGCCGAGCCGATCGACGTCTACCTCGACGTCACCGGCATCACCGTCGACGCGATAACTGTGCGGGCCGGTGCGGCCGACGGTCAGCTTGTAGGCCTGACCCTGGTAGTTCAGTTCGACCGTGCGGCCGATGGCGTGGTTGGCGCGGGGGCGGCCACCGCGGGCCGACGCCAGGAACGCTGCGCGCTCGAGCGATTCTTCGGCGTCGTAGGCGTCGATCGCGGTGGCGATGAGGGCGACGTCTGCGCGACGCGTCGTGGAATCCAGAGCACCGGTGCGGTCCAGCCAGCCGGTGTCGGCGGATGCCGAGATGACCTCGTCACGATCGAGGAGATCGAGGAGGAACGACTTGGTGGTGGTGCCGCCGTCGAGTACGACGGTGGTTTCCCGCAAGGCCGTGCGCAGGCGTGCGAGGGCTTCCGGACGGGTGCGTCCCCAGGCGATGACCTTGGCGACCATCGAGTCGTAGTCGGGAGGAATGACGTCGCCTGCCGCGATTCCGGTGTCGACGCGGATACCCGAGCCGAGGGGGAACTTCAGCAGTTGGACGGTGCCGGGTGCCGGAGCAAAATCGTTGTCGGCGTCTTCGGCGTTGAGGCGGGCCTCGACGGCGTGACCGAATGCAGGCGGGCAATCGCCCACCAGTTCTTCTCCGCTGGCAACAAGAATCTGCAGCTTGACCAGGTCGATGCCGGTGGTGACCTCGGTGATGGGGTGCTCGACCTGAAGGCGCGTGTTGACCTCGAGGAACGTGAACAGCTTGTTCTCGGGCTGGTAGAGGTACTCGACCGTGCCGGCGCCCTGGTATCCGGCAGCCTTGACGAGTTCCGCGGAGACCTTCTTGAGGTGGTCCGACTGCTCCTCGGTGAGGACGGGGGAGGCAGATTCCTCGATGACCTTCTGGTTGCGACGCTGGATCGAGCAGTCGCGGACGCCCGGAGCCCAGACATTGCCGTGATTGTCGGCGATGATCTGCACCTCGACGTGGCGTGCGTCGGTGACCAGGCGTTCGAGGAAGACGACAGGGTCGCCGAAGGAACGCTCGGCCTCACCCTGGGTGCGCTCCAGTGCAACTTCGAGTTCGTCCTCGGCCCAGACCTTGCGAATTCCGCGTCCGCCGCCGCCACTGCGAGCCTTGATGATCAGCGGGTAGCCGATGGCCTGCGCGTGACGACGAGCATCGGCGCGCGTGTCGACCGGTCCGCCGCTCCACGGCGCGACGGGGACGCCGACCTTCTCGGCGAGGATTTTCGCGGCAACCTTGTCGCCGAGCAGTCTCATGGCGTCGGCGCTGGGGCCGATGAACGTGATGCCCAGCTTTGCGACGATTTCCGCGAACGCCGGATCTTCGGCGACGAAGCCCCAGCCGACCCAGACCGCGTCGGCCTTTGCGGCCAACAATGCCCGTTCGAGTTCGACGTAGTCGAGGTACGGGCTGCCCGTGCCGGTGCTGCGGAGAGTGACACCTTCGTCGGCCTGGCGAACGAACATGGCCCGACGCTCGGCCTCTGTGTGCAGTGCAATGACGCGAATGCCGTAGTCGTGTTCAGCATTCAGTTCGCGTACTGCCCTGATCAGGCGGACCGCGGCCTCACCTCGATTGACCACTGCGATTCGTTTGAACATTGTCACTGCCACCGTCCTTGATGAGATTCATACGTCGCGTACGACGCGATATGGGCTGATCGTGCGTCACATACCGTCATGCTGTGGTTCTGACCCGCTCCGGGCTGTGGGCACTGCTGCTGTGACAAAACTGCGGTGATGCGGATTGCTTGCCCCCGGTATACGCATCTGCAGGTGTTTGCCAGGTGGGTTCGTGAGTCCGGTAACGCCGAGTGCACGCGTCACGCCTGTGGCATGGACTCAGAACCGCTCCAATCACGAAATAGCAACATAGTGTTTCTGCCTCCAGGGAGTCCCTGGTTTATCTAAGGATGCAGCATGGGCGCCCACATGTCACCTGGGCGAATTGAAGAATATTAGTCAACGTGAACTGCGGTAACGCTTATCGTTTAATCTGCTGCGCCACAGACCTTTTCGTTGCTGTGACACGGATCACGGAGCGTTCCGATGAGCTCGAAATTGAATACTCATGGGTAACAAATTCGATTCTGGCGCAGCAGTTTTGAATCTGTCGAATGCTACCGACCAGTGTTACTCGCCAGTACTACTGGTGGGTACGTTGACGCTCCGCAAATGTGGCGGCAATGAAATTGTGTCTCTCCGGTCGGGGTGGATCAGCGCCGAAGCGGTGGCGTGTGACTCACGGTGAGCGACACACCCCTGCTTCTCGGGGTGTTTCACCAGTTACGTTGCTGTAGAACTGCTTTCAATGTTTTCGGAGCCAAAGTCCTCGGCTGGAAGACGGGCCTCCAGTTCGTCGAGATGGCGAGCTATGTCGTCGAGTCCGGACTGGGGCAGGTTCAACCGGTCGCCGAGTGTGCTTGCCGCCGTGCGGAAATCCTCGACCAGAGGTGCGTACTTGGCGGACAGCCTTGTTCGGGTCGGTTCGTCGAGATGCTTCACACTGCCCGCGTTGTCGACGAAATCGCTGAATTTGACGAGGAATACGCCAGGATCCTCGATAACCGAGACAACATGGTCGCGATAGCTGACGGCATTTCCACCGCGGCTGTCGCTGATCGGATTAGTTACGGCTGCAACGATATTCGACACCCGATGCCCGAAGGTGTCGGAGATTGCGAGTGACGCCGACTGCCTGAGTAAGGATTCGTCCTCGTCGAGCGTCGGGTGGCCGGACAACAGTTCGATAACGGCACGCGGTTGATCTTCTACCGTGTCGTGGAGAGCCGTGGCTGCCAGAACGTCGGCATCGACGCATCCGTATCGGAGAAGCCTGAGAACATTGCGCAGAGGGTGGACGATATACGGATCCTCGGGGTTCTTGATTCCGTTCTTGCGGTTCTGGTCGATGTGAGCGAGCGCGGCTACATTCATTGCTTGCCGCAAAACTCCGCCGGAAAGGGACGCCCGCTCCGCTGCTTCCAAGACTGCGAGTGCGAGGAGGGCTGGGTCCATCTCCTTGAGAGCGATGGCGTCGAAGGTGCGACTCATCGAAGTGGTGTTGTACATAGGAATCCTCTCGATTGCGGGGCAGGAAAATGGCAGGCGTTGTTGCCTCGAGTCCTCCTGTGTATCTCGGCTTCGGCCACTAGTCTGAGGAAATGACAGTCGATCAGGCGTTGGACAGCGATTTTCTGACACTTGCCGATCCGTATCGGCGGGAGCTTCTAGCGCACTGCTATCGCATGATGGGTTCGATCCATGATGCCGAGGACCAGGTCCAGGAAACATTCATCCGGGCGTGGCGGGGATTCGATGGTTTCCGCGGCCAATCGTCATTTCGGACCTGGCTTTATCGTATCGCGACGAACACGTGTTTGACGGCATTGGAAGGGCGCGCCAAGCGCCCACTTCCGACAGGCTTGGGCGCGCCCAGTTCCGACCCTTCCGACGAGTTGGTCGAGCGCAGCGAGATCCCCTGGCTGGAGCCTATTGCCGACTCGTCCTTGGGTGACGTGAACGATCCGGCCGTCATGGTTGTACAGCGAGATTCCGTGCGACTGGCATTGATCGCCGCGCTGCAGCATCTCTCGGCGAGGCAGCGAGCGGTACTGGTGTTGCGTGACGTGCTGCAGTGGAAAGCCGCTGAGGTAGCCGAAGCTCTCGATACCACCACAACCGCGGTCAACAGTGTTCTACAACGAGCGCGCGCACAGATCACCAGCATCGCTCCTACCGAAGAGACACTGATCGAACCCAGTTCCGGGGAAGCGCGAACAATGCTGCGTGAATACGTCCGAAGCTTCGAGAGCTACGACGTCGACGCCATTGTCGCTTTGTTCACGCGCGACGCCGTCTGGGAAATGCCACCGTTCGAGGGGTGGTACCGCGGCCCCGAGGCGATCGGCCAGCTCATCGGGAACAAATGCCCGGCCGACGGGCCAGGAGCAATGCGTCTATTGCCGACATCTGCCAACGGTCAGCCGGCGTTCGGACTCTACATGCGTCAGGCGGACGGCATTCACCATGCATTTCAGCTGCATGTTCTCGACGTCACAGAATCGGGGATATCGCATGTGACCTGCTTCTTCGATCTGAGCCTGTTCCCCAGATTCGGTTTACCGGCAGAGCTGTAAACAGGTCAGGGGTTGAACGCGCACTCGCGCACAACCCCTGACGGTCGCAGTTCTACCGGGGATTCATCTCTACTGGGGAACCGTCGCCGCCGGGTCCATCCACATGACCTCCCAGACGTGATTGTCGAGGTCGCGGAAGGCGCGACCATACATGAAGCCGTGGTCCTGAGGTTCCATCCACTTGGTGCCGCCGGCCGCGATCGCCGCATCGACAAAGCTGTCCACCTCTTCTCTGCTCTCTGCAGAGATACACATGAGGGCTTCGCGGGCTTTCGACGTGTCGCAGATGTCGTCGGCGATGAAGTCGCCGAATCGGGGCTCGTTCAGGAACATGACAGTCGCCGCGTCGCTGACGATCATCGACACAGTGTTCTCGTCGCTGAACATGTCGTTGAACTCGAAGCCGAGCCCGGCAAAGAAAGAGCGTGTGGCGGAAACATCCTTCACAGGCATGTTGACGAAGAGCAGACGGGACATCGGGTACTCCTTGCTGTCGGGTGGAACCGCTGATGTTTGGTTCCTTTCGCACATACAGACCGTCCGAGAAGCAGAAAATCATCGGGGGAGTGTGGATTTTGTCGAGTAAGTGCAGCTGTTAACTATTCGCAGCGCTGTGACCTGGCGATTTGGTGTTGTGTTGATCTTCGCGTAACTTATTCCAAGTCAGAGCGACACGGACACCGACTCCCGCTTCACAGCGAGTGACACGAGGTTGTACGAAGTGCCTGGCCAAATTTCGAAGTAGTTTCCATCATGTATGGTTGTGCTTCACCTCCAGTTCTTCTTCAAGATGTTCCGGTTTGCGCCGGTGACTTCGATGGGATAGGCTGGAAAAGTTGCCCCGGAGCGGCGGCCAGAGGGTCGTAGTGATGGTGTGCGCGTGTTCTTTGAGAACTCAACAGTGTGTCGATGAATGTCAGTGCCAAAATTATTTTGGTACTTCACATGTCGAATGATGTTCCG